>CALGMT010000038.1 GCA_937958885.1 uncultured bacterium
CGCCTTCGTAGAGGGGGTGGACAGTAGCCCAAACGACGAGTTTGTGGTGCTGGTCACCAACACGACGATGCCTGTGGTGGGGCTGGCCCAGTTGTATCGGGATCGGGCCGACTGCGAGAATATCTCGGCGAGATCACGAACCAGCGGGGGTGGGCCGGGTTCGTAACGCGCGACTTGATGCGTTGCCGCATCATGGCGAGGTTGATTGCGCTCATCTACAACTGGTAAAATATCATCACGCGTCTGGCCAACCCCGACCAACACCTTGAGGCGATTACTTCGCGCCCCCTGTTGTTGCACGCGGTCGGACGGCTGGTACGCTGCGGGCGCCGGACGATCCTTCGGCTCACCTCCATGCATTCGCAGTCCGCGCAGAATCGCATCGTTCTGGAGCGCATCGCGCACTTTCTGAGCGACTTGGCTCGAACTGCAGAGCAGTTGAGCATCGAGGCCATCTGGGCGGCGATCTTCTTTGCGGCTTTCGTCAACTGGCTGCGAGGAAAGATCCTCCGCCCCGTCACAGAAGCAGATCAGTTCGTTCTCCCCATCCCTACCTGAGTAATCCAACTGCTCTTTTTAGGTCCGTGCGGACTGCTCGTGAATCCAGCGGGCGAGCACGCCCTTGCCGACGCCGGTCTCGCCGTAGATGACCACGGTCGAATCGTTCCGCGCGGCGGCCTCCGCCTGTTCGCGCACCCGCCGCGACGCAGGCGCGTCGCCGAAATAGGGCTGAAGCATCTTGACCATCCGGCGGCGGGTCTGCTGCCCGCGCCGCATGACGCCCAACTCAAGCGCCTTGCCGAGAAAAAGCTTCAGCGCCTCCATGTCCACCGGCTTGGTGAGAAAATTGTCCGCCCCGCGCCGCATCGCCTCCACCGCGGCGGGCACATCGCCGTGCCCGGTGATCAGCACAATCGCAACCGACGGATCGACGGCCCGCACTTCGCTGACAAAGTCCATGCCGCTGCCGTCCGGCAGATTCAAATCCAACAATATCGCATCGAACCGCCGCGACCCAAGCGCCTCGCGCGCCTCGGATAGGCGCAGCGCCGACTGCACCTCATACCCGGCCAACACCAAGATGCGCCGGTACAGATTCTGCACCGTCTCGTTGTCGTCCACCACCAGCAGCGTCGCCTTCATCCCGCGCCCTTGTATCACACACGCCCAACGATGGCGATAGGAAGAAACGCGATGATTCATTGTTGTACAATAACCCATCAACCATCTACAAATATGTATTTATTATTCCGAAATTGACTTTTCCCGTTTTGCTGTAACAATTTTCTCTATTCATTGAATTTGAATGTTTTGCATATCAGCTCCACCGTAACGTCGCCCGAATGGCACGCGGCCTGCTGAACAAATACGAGCTGTTTTGTAAAAGAATTGTAAGCCAGCACAAAAAAGGAGCACACGACGATGAAGTATTCGAACGCGCGCCAGGCCGCGATTGCGGCGGTGACGACCTACAAGCCGAGCGAGAGTCCGCTGAACTTTCTCGACACGCCGGCGGAGCAGATTTTCGGCGCGAATGTCTTTAATGACGCGGAAATGCGCAAGCGCCTGCCGAAGGGCGTGTACAAGGCGCTCCAGAAGACGATCAAACAAGGCGCGAAGCTCGACGCGAGCGTGGCGGACGTCGTCGCGCAGGCGATGAAGGAATGGGCCATTGAGAAGGGCGCCACGCACTACGCGCATGTGTTCTATCCGCTGACCGGCCAGACGGCCGAGAAGCACGACAGCTTCCTCTCCCCCGACGGGGCCGGCGGCGCGGTCGCCGAGTTCACCGGCAAGCAGTTGATCCAGGGCGAACCCGACGCATCCTCGTTCCCCTCCGGCGGCATCCGCGCGACCTTCGAGGCCCGCGGCTACACGGCATGGGACGTGACGAGCCCCGCGTACATTCTCGAAAACCCGAACGGCACGACGCTCTGCATTCCCACCGCCTACTGCTCGTGGACGGGCGAGGCGCTGGACAAAAAGACCCCGGTCCTCCGTTCGATGCAGGCGCTGAACAAGCAGGCGCAGCGCGTCCTCAAACTGTTCGGCCACACGAACCCCGGCTACGTCTTCGCGACGGCGGGCCCGGAGCAGGAGTATTTCCTGATCGACCGGAACTTCTTCTTCTCGCGCCCGGACCTCACAATCTGCGGGCGTTCGCTCTTCGGCGCGAAGCCGGCCAAGGGCCAGGAATTCGAAGACCAGTATTTCGGCGCGATCCCGGAGCGCGTCCTCGCGTGCATGCTCGATGTGGAGCGCCAGCTCTACAAGCTCGGCATTCCCGTCAAGACCCGCCACAACGAAGTCGCCCCGAGCCAGTACGAAATCGCCCCGGTCTATGAAAACGCGAACGTCGCGGCGGACCACCAGCAAACCATCATGCTGACCCTCCGCACAACGGCGGCGAAATACGGGCTGGCCTGCCTGCTGCACGAGAAGCCCTTCGCCGGCATCAACGGCTCGGGCAAGCACCTGAACTGGTCGCTCGGCACCGAAAGCATGAACCTGCTGGAACCCGGCGACAGCCCGCACGACAACGCGCAGTTCCTCGTCTTCTGCGCCGCCGTGATCCGTGCGGTCCACAAATACAGCACGCTGCTCCGCGTCGCCATCGCGCACGCGGGCAACGACCACCGCCTCGGCGCAAACGAAGCGCCGCCCGCCATCATCTCAATCTTCCTCGGCGAGATGCTCACCGACATCTTCACGCAGCTCGAAAAGGGCCTGCCGAAGGATTCGAAGAAAGGCGGCGTGCTCGAAGTCGGCGTGGATACCCTCCCGCCCCTGCCGAAGGACGCCGGCGACCGCAATCGCACGAGCCCGTTCGCCTTCACCGGCAACAAATTCGAGTTCCGCGCCGTCGGCTCCAGCCAGTCCATCGCCGGCCCGCTCGTGGTCCTCAACACCATCGTCGCCGAATCGCTCGACTACATCGCCACCCAGATCGAGGAAAAGATGGGCAGCAAGAAGGCCACCCTGATGGAGGCCGTGCAAGACGTGCTCAAGGACATCGCCAAGAAGCACAAGGCGATCATCTTCAACGGCGACGGCTACTCCGCCGAATGGCACGCCGAGGCCGAAAAGCGGGGTCTTCCGAACCTCCGCAACACGGTGGACGCGCTCGCCGCCGTCACCGGCAACAAGGAATACGCCGCGCTGTTCGAGAAGTACGGCGTCCTCTCGAAGCGCGAGTTCGAAGCGCGCAACGAGATTTACACGGAGCGCTACTGCAAGGACGTCAACACGGAAGCCTTGCTCTGCCACGACATCGCCAAATCGATGATCCTCCCCGCCGCCTACCGCTACCAGGGCGAACTCGCCGCCACCGCGGCCGCGCTGAAGAGCGCCGGCTTCGCAAAAGTGGACACCGAATCGCTCAAGAGCGTGACGGACCTCGTCGCCAAACTGGAGAAGGCGATCGCCGGCCTTGAAAAGACGCTCGCGCACAAGGCCGAGGGCAGCACGCTCGATCACGCGAGGCATTACCGCGACGACGTCCTGCCCGCGATGCTGGAAATCCGAAAGATCGCCGATCAACTCGAGGTCATTATTGCCGACGATATCTGGCCGCTGCCGACCTATCAGGAGATGTTGTTCATTCGCTGAATGCGCCCTCACCCCAACCCTCTCCCAACCGCCCATCGGCGGTCGGGAGAGGGTGTGGTCGTGTGCTCGGGCGCGGACCGCCGCGACGAAACAATCGCTGCACTCCCGCCGGTTCAATGGCGGAAACAAGCGCTCCACCTCCGGCGGCGTAGCGCCGGAGCTATAGCATTCGAGTGAATGGCGAATAGAATGGTCAGGCGGCATATCTGAGCCCGCCGAGCTGTGGGATCGGCACCCTCACCCCCGCCCTCTCCCACGCGGCGGGAGAGGGGGATGCGCTGGACGCGGGCACAGAGCGCGATCCACGTCGGATGCAAAAACGGCGGGGCCGGAGAGGCCCCGCCCTGCCTTCCCAGAGTAGGGCGCGGTGTCCCGACACGCCGGGTCTCTATGTGCACTCGGGCGCGGACCGCGCCGGCCATGGACCCCGCCGCATTCATCGCGCGCGGCTACCCCTAATCTCTTCTCCGCTGCTCATCCCGCTTGTCTAATTCGCGCAAGGATGATGAACTGCGCGCGAGTCCACCACCTATGGCCCGATTCGGACGCATACACGATAACGCATCATCGCCCGCCGACGCCCCCCAAGACCGGCCCCTCGCGCCGCGCGCGCATTCCCTCGTCTGCCTCATGGGCGTCGCGCTCGACAGCGGAAACCTCGGCGTCACCGCCGAGTCCCTCGCCCTCATCGGACTCGTGAACAAATACTGCCCCGACGCGCGCATCGCACTGCTGACCGAACACCCCGACGGCGGCGCGCATACCGCACAAATCGGCGACCGGTCCATACCCGTCGAAATCGTCAACGGCCGCGTGGACCTGAAGCGACCGATCTGGAACAATCTTTGGTTCGTTCCCCTCCTCGCGCTCTATCACCGACTGCGCCCGCGCCCCTCCCGCTCGCGCTGGATCGAAATCCTGCGCGATGCCACCTGGGTTGGCGAACTGCAGGCCGGCGACGCCTTCAGCGACGAATTCGGCCTGCGCGACTTCATCGCCGAGTGCCTCCCCACCTTCGCTGCCATCGGCGCTCGCCGCCCGCCCTATCTGCTGCCGCAATCCTTCGGCCCGCCCCAAACCGCCGCCGGCCTGCACATCGCGCGCTTCATTGCGCGCCGCAGCCGCGGCCTCTTCGCGCGCGACCTCGCCAGCGTGCACGTCGGCATCTCGCTCGCCGGTCGTTTCCCCGCGCCGCCTGTCGAGTTCTGTCCCGACCTCGCCTTCACCCTGCCCTCCGCGCCGATCCCGTCCGATGCGATCGAACCCGCACTGCCCGACGGCGCGCCCGTGATCGGACTGAATATCAACGGCGGCCTCTACAACGACGGCTTCGCCCGCGCCCCGCGCGCCAATTTCAAGCTCGACTACACCGGCCTCATGCCCGAACTCGCCCGCGCACTGCTGGAAGCGGAGCCCGACACGCGCCTCCTGATGATCCCGTATATGAATGTCCCCTCCGGCCATCGTGAAAACGACCGCGAGGCCGGCGAGCACGTCGCCGCCACCCTGCCCCCGCAGCTGCGCGAGCGCGTGCACTTCCTGCGCGATCTCGCCGACCCGTGCCGGATCCGCGCCGCGATCGGTCGCTGCACGTTCTTCATCGGCGCGCGCCTCCACGCCTGCATCGCCGCGCTCTCGCAGGGAATCCCCGCCGTCGGCATCGCGGACAACTGGCGCATCGAAGGCATCTTCGCCACGGTCGGCATGCAGACCTGCATCGTGGACGCGCGCTACGACGAATCTGCCGCCGCCCTGCGCCTTATCCTCCGACAAGCCCGCGAACGCGAGAAAGCCCGCGCGCGTCTGGCCGAGCAACTCCCCGCCATTCACGCCCGGATCGACGAAGTCTTCTCCCGCCTCCTCGCCCCCGCGCGCCGCCCCTTCTTGTAGCCCTGAACCGCGCCTCCCGTGTATCCCCAAAAAAATTTTTATTTTTTTCCATCTACGTATTGACACGTACCCAGCCTACGTGTAGCCTCTTACCCGGAAGTTGAAATTATTTCGTGATTTTACCTGTAGACACCATGCAGGAAATCGGGTATCAAACAAACCACAGCGGAGAATTGAAATGAAAAAGGCACTGATAGCAGCGCTCGGATTGGCGACCCTCGCCTCCGTCGCTACGGCCCAGACGAACGTCGTCTTGAGCCGCAACGCCGTCGGGTACGTGAAGATTGACCTGATTGCGACGAACAAACTCCACCTCATTCGCAATGACTTCGTCGGCCTCAACGCCCCGAT
>CALGMT010000039.1 GCA_937958885.1 uncultured bacterium
CCGCAGGGCCGCTTGTCGGCGGTGACGGAGGTCCGGACCGTGCCGATCGACCTCGAGGGCCGCTTGAAGTCGTTCTCGCTCACGCGCGCGTTGCAGCCGCCGAGCGAATTGTGGAGCGCGAAGGTCGATCCGGATCGCGCGCGTGTGGACGTGAGAATCGTGGAGCGTTCGTCCGCGATCGACCTGGCGGATATCCCGATCCGTCTGCTGGTGCTGCCCGATACGCCGCCCATTCATCTCTCGATGGGCGAGGCCCGGGTGAAACTTTCGCTGCGGGGCCGCGCCGATGCGGTCAAAAATCTGTCGAGCGCGAACGTGAACGCGTTCGTCGATTGCACCGTGCTGAAGCCCGGCGACGCGCTCGAACTGCCCGTCGTCGTGAATGTGCCGGCCGGCGTGGAGATCGTGAACCAGGACCCGTCGCACATCGTGGTGGAGTGGCCCTGATCCCATGCGGCTGCGCGCGATCATCCCGGCCTGTGCACTGGCGCTGCTCGTTGCGGGGGCGGACGTCTGCGCCGAGTTGGATTTGTCGATCGATCAGTTGCTGCAAGAGGCTGCGCAGATCGCCGCCGAGCTGCCGCCGACCACGCCGGTACCCAATGCGGAGATGGCCAAGGTCATTGAACATTTACGCGCAAAGCGCTATCTGGAGTGTGTAGAGGCTGCTCGCGCCATTATCCGGAAGCGTCCGGATGACATGCCCGCCCGTTTCGTGGCGGCCAATGCCCTGATCGCGATGAACCGGTACGATGCGGCGCGGAAGCTGCTGGAGCAAATGCTCGATCGATTTCCCCTCCACCCGGGCTTGCTGAACAACCTCGCTTGGCTGTATGCGACCGCGAGCGATCCGGATGTGCGCCGTCCCGACAAGGCGGTCGAGCTGGCGCGTCGCGCGCTGGTGATTGCGCCCGACGATTATCATGTCTGGTCCACGATTTCGGAGGCGTACTTTGCCAATCGCGATTTTCCGCGCGCGTTGCGCGCCGCTGAGGAAGCGCTGCGTATGGCGCGGGAGCGCAACGCCGAAACCCGCCAGATCATCATCTACGAACAACAGGTGCTCAAATGCCGCGATGCCGTTACCGCTTTTTCGATTTTCGACTAATAGCCTTCTCTGCGATGGCGGCGGCCTTCGCCGGCTGCGCGACCCTGCGCCCCGCCGTCGATCCGGCGCCCGCCGCTCCGCCCGCGTTCGAACCCGAGCGCTTGTTGAAAATGGGCACCGTACTCGTGGATGCGGATGCGCGCATGGTCGTGGCCACCGGCTTCGTCAATCAGGTGTCGGATGCGATCGAGCTGCTGATTTGCGGACCGGGCGGCAAAACGCACGAATCGGCTTTCGTGATGCAGGCCCACGCGCTCGACCTGCAGACCGCGCTGCTCTTGATCGGCTTGGAACCGGGTCCGCCCCGCGCCGAACTCGGCGAGGGTCCGCCGCGCGGGCCGACAGTGGATATCTGGGTGCAATGGGAAGATGAGTCCGGCGCGACCCACGCCCATCCCGCCGAAACATTTGCCGCAATGGCCGAAACGGGGAAGGAACTTCCGCGCACGGGGTGGGCTTTTACCGGGTCCGTCATTCAAGACGGACGCTTCATGGCGCTCGCCGAGGAGAGCTTTGCCGCCACGTACTGGGATCCATGGGCGATTCTGAATATTCTCCACGAAGTTGGAGCGGACGACGAAGCGTTGGCCGTGAATCGCAAGCGCATTCCACCGCTGGGCACGCCGGTCCGTTTTCTGCTCGTCCCTCGAAAGTGAGCGCTTCATACTCGCGCGTCTATGTCGCTGCGTGGCCACATACTGTTTGCGCTTTGGTTGGCGCTGGTCGCGACGGCGCGAACCAGCGCGGGCGAGGGCGCCGGCGAAGGATTGGTGCTGCTTGTCAACCGCGCGGAACCCGCGTCGCTCGAATTGGCCCGCGCCTATTGCGCGTTGCGCGGATTGCCGGAGTCCCGGATTTGCGCGCTCGATCTGCCGACCGGCGAATCGATCGGACGCCGCGATTACGAACGCCTGCTTCGCGATCCGCTGCTCGATTGGCTGCGCCGCAACGGGTGGATCGATCAGGTGAAGCGCGACCCGCGCCGCGTCCGCGCGAACGAATCGGCATGGAGCACGGTCTCCTCGCGCGTCCGGATGATCTGCTCCTTTTACGGCGTGCCGGTCCGCATCGAAGACACGCGCCCCTGGCCGTTGGATAAAATCCAGAACTGGATGCATCACGCGTCGCAGCGCGACGAGGCGGCGGTGGATTCGGAACTGGCGCTGCTGCTCCACGCGCCCTACGACATCCGCGGACGGTTCGGCAATCCGCATTACGGCCAGTTGCGCTGGGATGCCGGCGCCGGGTCGGGCCTTTTTATCGTGATGGCCGCGCGGCTCGACGGCCCCACCCCCTCCACGGTGCGCCGCATGATGGAAGATGCGATCGAGGCGGAAACGTACGGCCTGCACGGCCGGATGTATATCGATCTGCGCGTCGCGCGCCAGGACGACTACATGATCGGCGATTACTGGCTGGAAGAAGCCGCCGAACGCTTCTCGCGCGAGGGCTATGACTGCTATGTGGAGGCGAGCGATCGCGTGTTCGGGCGCGACTTCCCGATGGACCATGCCGCGCTGTACTGGGGCTGGTATGCGGAGCGGGTGACCGGTCCGTTTGTTCGAACCGGATTCGCCTTTCGAACCGGCGCGATCGCCTACCACAACCACTCGGGCAACGCCAAGGTCTTGCGCACGCCGACGGAGCATTGGACGGGCCCGCTGCTCGCCGCGGGCGCGGCGGCCTCGTGGGGCGCCGTCAGCGAGCCCTTTCTCGGCACCACTCCGCACCTGCATATCGCGGCGGACCGACTCTGCCGCGGCGCGACGTTCGCGGAGAGCACGTATCTCGCGCTTCCCGCGTTATCCTGGCAGATGACCGTGGTCGGAGACCCGCTCTATCGCCCCTTTGCGATTCCGCTCGACGAACAAATTCGGCGATTGGAAGAAGCCGGCCGCCCGGAGGTCGAGTGGGCCTGGCTGCGGCGCGTCAACCTGCTGGTTCGCGAGGGGCGCTTCCACGTCGCGCTCGATTACGCGCAGGACCGGCTGCGCGTGCGCGAGAGCGGTGTCCTCCACGAAAAAATCGCCGAGCTGTTGACGGCCAACGAGCGAACAGAAGAAGCGGCCCCGCATTTTGAACGCGCCATCGAATTGGCGGACCGGCCTGGCACGGCGATCCGCATCGCCGTCCGCTACCTGCTGCTCCTGCGAGCGGCGGGCCGCGGCGAACGCGCCGCCGAACTGGAAGCCGACCTGCGCGAGCGCTGGCGCGGGAGTCCCTTCCTGATGCTGCTGCAGCACGCGAGGCCGATGTGACGCCGCCCGCCCCCCGATTCATCGACACCCACGCGCATTTCGATGTATTCGCCGCGGAAGGTTCGACGCCGGAACTGCTCGCCCGCTCGGCGGCGGCGCATGTCGAGCGGATCGTCGCAATCGGCGGAACGCCCGCCGCGAACGCGCTCGCGCTCGACCTCGCGCGCGCGCATCCGGACCGCCTGCGCGCGGCGGTCGGTTTCGATCGGGATGAACTCCACGCCGTCCACGACGACGCGTTGCTTCGCGCGCAAGCGGAGGATCCGTCTTGCGCGGCGGTCGGAGAAACCGGCCTCGACTATCACTACGGGCCCGACACGCGCGACGCGCAGCGGGCGCTGTTCGAGCGCATGCTCGATCTGGCCGCCGCGGTCCGCAAGCCGGTCGTTATCCACAGCCGCGACGCCGAAGACGACACGCTGGCTCTGCTGCGCGCGCACTGCGCGCGGACGGGCGTGGATGCCGCGCGCCCCGGCGTCCTGCACTGCTTCACCGGCTCGCCCGCGTTCGCGCGGCGTCTCGCGGACTTGGGGTACTTCGTGAGCTTCAGCGGAATCGTCACCTTCAAGAATGCCGCCCCGCTGCGCGAGGCCGCGCGCGCCGTGCCGGCGGACCGGCTGCTGGTCGAGACCGACGCGCCCTATCTCGCGCCGGTCCCGCATCGCGGCAAGCGGAATGAGCCCGCCTGGGTGGTTCATGTCGCCGCCGCGCTTGCCATTGAACGCGGCGTTTCGCTAGAACTGCTGGCGCAACAGGTGTGGGAAAACGCGCGAAGGCTCTTCGCGTGGAACGAATAAGGGGATTTGTATGAACGACTCGGAAATGCGTCATGCCATCGGCATCGATTTCGGCGGGACTTCCGTCAAACTGGCGCTTGTCAACGAACGCGGTGCGATTCTCGTACGGCGCAAATTCAACACGAGCGATGCGCCCGGCCAGCAAGGCTGGCTCGCGCGTGTGGAGCAGGAGGTCGCCTCTATCCGCGCGGAGGCCGCTCCGGATACGCAGATCGTCGGCGCCGGGGTGGGGGTGCCGGGCTTCGTCGATTTCGAGCGCGGCTACATCTATGAGCTGACCAACGTTCCCGGATGGACGGGCGTGCACCTGGGCGCGCTCCTCGAAGAGCGCATCGGCCTGCGCACGCGCATCGACAACGATGTCAATGCGATGGCGCTCGGCGAGTGCACCTTCGGCGCGGGCCGCACCTATCAGCACGCCGTGTTCGTCACGCTGGGCACCGGCGTGGGCGGCGGTCTGCTCATTAATAACAAGCTCTATCGCGGCGCGCACTGGATGGCGGGCGAGATCGGCCACGTCTCGATCGACATGAACGGCATCCCGTCCCCGACCGGATTCGGCGGCGTCGAGCAATATGTCGGCAATCGCCGCATCGTCGAGCGCATGGAAAAGGCGATCGATTCCGGCCGCGCGACCATTCTGCTCGATCTGGTCAACGGCGATCGAAGCCGACTCTCGCCGAAGGTGCTCAAAGAGGCCGCGGACAAAGGCGACGTGGTCGCGCTCGAAATTCTCGAATACGTCACGGACTGTCTGGCGACCGCATTCGCATCGATCACCTACATCTTGCAGCCGCAGGCGTTTATCGTCGGCGGCGGTGTTGCGGAAGATGCGAAGCTGTTGTTCCAGTTGTTGCGCAAAAATGTCGAGAAGCGATTGAGCGCGCACTTCTCGAAACGCCTCGAGATCAAGCCCGCCGAATTGAGCAACGACGCGGGCGTCATCGGCTGCGCCACGCTGGCGCTGATCGAATAGCAGGTCGCTGCCGGCGCTAGGTCGCCGACACCGAGCGATAAATGTCGGCCAGTGTCTGATCGAGCGAGAATCGCGGGGACCAGCCGGTGTCGCGACGCAGCTTTTCGGATATAAGGACCGGTTGTCGGTCTGTGGGCCGGTAGCGCGCGGGATCGGTTTCCACGCGCGGACGCACACCGGCGATCGCGCAGAGTTTTTCGAGGATCGCGCCAACAGACACCGCGCAGCCGGCGGACACGTTATAGGCCTCGCCCGCGCGCCCGCGTTCGATCAGCAAGCGGTATGCATAGGCGACGTCGCGCACGTCCATGAATTCCCGCACGCTCTCAAGATTGCCCACGCGCATCAGCGGCGCGGCGCGGCCGGCGACGATCGCGGCGAGCTGGCGCGCGAAGGAGGGGGCCATAAAATCGGATGCCTGGCCGGGCCCGATGTGGTTGCACGGACGCGCGGTCATGACGGGCAGGCCGTGATGGCGCGCCGACAGCAGGGCATTAAGATCGGCGGCGACTTTCGACACGGCGTAAATGCTCTGCGGGTCGAGCGGCGAGCGCTCGTCGCGCGGCCGATCCGGATCGGCCGCGCCATAAACCAGCGCACTGGACACCACCACCGTCCGGCAGTCCGGCGCATGCTCGCGAATTGCTTCGATCAGGTTCAACGCGCCGCCGACATTGACATCGAACACCAGGCGCGGCTGAGTCCAGCCGACCGGCACAAATGCGATGCCGGCCAGATGAATGCATCCCTCCGGACGGACCTCCCGAATCACCGCATCCATCTCTTCGCGCCGGCAGATATCCGCCACGCGCTCGTTCGCGTCGGGGTTCGGGCAGTCCTCGCAGCGGGAGAGGCCGATCGCCTCGTGTCCGGCGGCGTCGAGTTCCGCCACGAGGTGGCGGCCTACGAAACCCCGCGCCCCGGTGACCAGCACGCGCATGGCTTCAGCTCAAGCTGCGTTTGACGCGTTCGAGGTCCGCGTCCACCATCATCCGGACCAGCCCCTCGAAGGTGACTTCGGGTTCCCATCCGAGTTTGCGTTTGGCTTTCGAAGGGTCTCCCATCAGGAAATCGACTTCGGCCGGCCGCAGGAACTTCGGGTCCACGACGACATAGTCCTTCCAATTCAGCCCGACATGGCCGAATGCGAGGTCGAGGAACTCGCGGACGGAATGCGATTCGCCGGTGGCGATGACGTAGTCGTCCGGCTCGTTCTGTTGCAGCATCAGCCACATGGCCTTCACGTAGTCGCCGGCAAAGCCCCAGTCGCGTTTGGCGTCAAGGTTGCCCATGCGCAGCTCCTGCTGAACGCCGAGCTTGATGCGCGCGACCGCGTCGCTGATTTTGCGCGTGACGAATTCCTTGCCGCGGCGCGGGCTCTCGTGGTTGAAGAGGATGCCCGATACGGCGAAGAGCTTGTAGCTCTCGCGGTAGTTCATCGTGATGTAGTGGCCGTACACCTTCGCGACCGCATAGGGACTGCGCGGGTGGAAGACCGTGTCCTCGTTCTGCGGCGGCTTGGCCGCGCCGAACATCTCGCTGCTGGAGGCCTGGTAGAATTTCGCCTTCGGACATGCGAAGCGCATCGCGTCCAGCACGCGCGTCACGCCGAGCGCGGTGAACTCGCCGGTGAGCAGCGGCTGGTTCCATGACGTATGCACGAAGGACTGCGCGGCGAGGTTGTAGATTTCGTCCGGCTGAATCTGTTCCATCAGGTGGACGAGCGAAATCTCGTCGAGCAGGTCGCCGTGCACGAGGTGCAGGCGGGCCTTGATGTGTTCGATGCGCTCGTGGGTCTCGGTGCTGGAGCGGCGCGCAACGCCGTACACCTCGTAGCCCTTTTCGAGCAGAAATTCCGCGAGATAGGAACCGTCCTGCCCGGTGATACCGGTGATTAATGCTTTCATGCTGTATCCCTCTGTTCGGACGCTAACGCGCGCCCCATGCTTGCCTGAGAAACGCGAATCCCTCCGCGACATCCGCAATCGGGGCGCGCGAGGAGGGCTCGATCACGTACACTCTATCGGAAACGGCGAACCGTTGAAAACGGCTAAAATCGATCGATCCGTGCGGCGGCATCACGTGATCGGTCGCCGGCGGGGCGACGTCGTGCACGTGCATGCCCGCCAGGTGCGGCCAGAGCCGCTCAAGCCAGCGCTCGTGGTTGATGAATCCCATATTCTGCCGGATCTGGCCGTGCCCGAGGTCGTGCCAGTAGGCGATGCGCGGGGTGGGGAACCGCCGCTTGATCTCCTCGAACTCGACCTCCGTAGGGAACGCCTCCCACGTCGGCAGGTTCTCGATCGCCAGCGTGATGCCGGTCTCTTCCAACGTTGGGATCAGCCGTTCGAGGCTTCGGGCCAGCAGCTCAAACTGTTTCGGCGCCTTTCGGTCGCGCTGCTCCTGCAACTTCATCCGGAGCCGCTCGTATTCGGGACTGTACTGCCGGTTCGTCATGCAGAGCTCGAAGAGGTCGGGGCTGATCATCGGCATTTCGACGTTGCCCGCATGCGCGACGACAAACCGCGCGCCGACCTCGGCGGCGAATCGGATGGTCGCCATCGTGTGGCGGATCGCGCTGTCGCGTTCGCGCTCATCGCGCGCGGCGAGCGTCCAGAGTTCCGGGTGCCCGCGCGCGGCCCCGAGCGGGACCGGACAGAAATTGTGCACGCTGTCCACGCGCACCGAGCCGTTTCGGATCATTTCGATCACGCCGGGCGCCTGTTCCTGCCGGAGGTCGTACCCGAGCTCCACGCGGCGGAAGCCGAGCTGGAGAATTTCCTCGATCAACAATTCCCCGCGCGCATGCCGCCGGGCGTTCCAGTGTGTCGAAAGCGCGAATTCCATCAGTCGATTCTAACCGATCCAAGATTAAAGCAAAACTCCCCGCGAACGGGGAGCTTGCAGATGTCGCGGGAGCGACGGTCAGGCGTTGGAACGCAGGCGCGCGCGCGCCTCCTTGCGGCGTTTCCGCTCGCTGGGCTTCTCGTAATACCGGTGCGACCGGATTTCGCGCATGATGCCTTCCTTGTCCAGTTTCTTCTTCAGGCGGCGGAGGGCTTTGTCCACCGACTCGCCTTTTCGAACTTTCACTTCAGCCACGTGCTTCTGTCACTCCCTTCTCGTTTGCTGTCTTGGTGTCGGATGCGGTCAAAAAATTACAGGCGGCCCACCGAGTGATAGGTGAAGCCCTTCGCGCGCGCGTCCTGCGGCTTGAAGACGTTGCGGCCGTCGATGATGACCGGGCACTTCATCGCGGCCTTGAGCTTGTCGAGATCGAGTTGCTTGACCTGCGGCCAGTCGGTCAGGATCAGCGCGATATCCGCGCCGGTCGCGCACTCGATCGGATCCTTGAAGTACTGCTCGCCGGGATAAAGCTGCGCGAACCGCTCCTCGGCCACCGGGTCCCACAGCCGCAGCTTCGCGCCGGCCTCGATGAGCTGCGGCACGAAATACAGCGACGGCGACTCGCGCACGTCGTCCGTCCCGGGTTTGAACGCGAGGCCGAGCACGGCGATGACCTTGTCCTGGATGACCCACAGTTCGCGCTGCAGCTTCTGCATCACGTGCTCGCGCTGCGTCTTGTTGATGCGCTGCACTTCCTTCAGCAGTTCGAAGTTGTAGCCCAGATGCTCGGCAATCTGCACAAACGCGTCCACATCCTTTGGAAAGCACGAGCCGCCGTAGCCGACGCCCGCCTTGAGAAACTGCGGGCCGATCCGCCGGTCGAGGCCCATGCCCTGCGCGACCTGCTCGACGTCCGCGCCCGCCAGCTCGCATACGCGGCTGACGGCGTTGATGAAGGAAATTTTCATCGCGAGGAATGAGTTGGAGGCGTGCTTCGTCAACTCCGCGCTTGCGGGATTCATCACCAGCAGCGGGCAGTTGGTTTTGTCGATGATCGGCTGATAAATCTCGCGGAGCAGCTTCTCGGCGCGTGCGCTTTCGACGCCGATCACGATGCGGTCCGGATTGAACGCGTCCTCGATTGCGGTGCCTTCCTTGAGAAACTCGGGGTTCGACGCGACGTCGAACGGGATGTCCGCGCGGCGATAGCGCGTGACCGTGCGCTTGAGCTGCTCGTGGGTGTTCACCGGCACGGTGCTCTTCTCGACCAGCAGCTTGTAGTCCGTCATGTGCTCGGCCACCAGGCGGCCCACCTGCTCAACGTACGACAGGTTCGCCGCGCCCCGGTAGCCGGGCGGCGTGCCGACCGCGACGAAGATCACCTCGGCGAATTGGGTGCCCTCCGCGATGGACGTGGTGAAATGCAGGCGGCCGGCGGCCACGTTGCGCTTGACCAGCTCGTCCAGGCCGTCCTCATAGATGGGCATCTGGAGCTGCTTGAGCTGCTTGATCTTGTTCTCGTCGTTGTCCACGCACATCACGTGGTGGCCCCATTCGGAAAAACACGCGCCGGTGACCAGTCCCACGTACCCCGTGCCCACTACGGTAATATTCATCGTCAGAAGTCCTTGGTTTCGGAAAAGGCGTAAACCGTAGCCATCCGGCCCCCGCTTTGCAAGCCTTCGGGTGATGCGGTATTCTGATCCCCATCGGGGCGCCGGCTGTCCGCAGCGCGCGGACGCCGAGCCAGACGGCATCAAAGCGAAAAACGGAGAAATCGGAATGAAACAAACGCTCCCCCTTCTGATCGCAGCGCTGTGTTGCCTCGGCTGCTCGAGGGAACCGAAAATCCCGCCCCTCGTGGTCGGCATGGAACTGGCCTATCCGCCCTTCGAAATGACCGATCCGAAGGGGAACCCGACCGGCATCAGTGTCGATATGGCCCGCGCGCTGGCGGAGTCGCTCGGGCGCCCGTTGCGGATCGAAAATATCCCCTTCGACGGCCTGATCCCTGCGCTGAAGACCGGGCGCATCGATCTGATCATCTCCTCGATGACCGCCACGGAAGAGCGAAAGCTGTCGATCGACTTCTCCGACCGCTATCTCCGCACCGGCCTCGCGCTGCTGGTCCGCGCCGATTCCGATATCGGCGGCATCCGCGGTTTCGACCAACCCGGCCGCCGCGTGGCCGTCAAGCTCGGCACCACCGGCGAAATCTATGCGAAGGAGCGCCTGCACGAAACCGAGGTGATCGTGCTCAAGGACGAGTCGGCCTGTGTGCTCGAAGTGCTCCAGGGCAAGGCGGACGCGTTCATCTACGACCAAATGTCCGTGTACCGGCACTGGAGCCGCAATCGCGAAACCACGCGCGCGTTGCTGGAGGCTTTCCAGCATGAGGATTGGGCGATCGGCATCCGCAAGGGCAACGACGAACTGCGCGAGAAGGTCAACGCCTTCCTTGCCGACTTCCGCGCAAAGGGCGGGTTCGAAGAGTTGGGCAACCGCTATCTCGCCGATATGAAAGTCGCCTTCGCCGAGCTGGGGATCGATTTTGTCTTCTGACACGCGACACACGTGGTGGCGCGCCGCGCGCGACGGCTCCGCGCCACTCGCGCTCCGCGCGCTCTACTCCGCGGCGATCCTCGCCGCGCTTTCCGCCGGACTCTATTTCGCGTTCGCGCAGATTGCCTATCACTGGAACTGGGGCGGCGTCTGGGTCTATCGCGCGCGGTTCGTGGACGGCTGGCTCACGACCCTCGCGCTCTCCGCAGCGGCGCTCGCGGTGAGCACGGCGATCGGCGTGCTGGCCGCGCTGGCGCGGCGGTCCCGCGTGCTGGCGCTGCGGCAGGCGGCGGTCGTCTATGTCGAGCTCATTCGCGGCACGCCGCTGCTCGTTCAGATACTGGTGTTTTTCTACGTCGTCGCCAACGCGTTCGGCGTCCACGACCGCTTCGCGGCGGGCGTGTTGATCCTCTCACTCTTCGCCGGCGCGTATATCGCGGAGATCGTGCGCGGCGGTATCGAGAGTATCGCCGCGAGCCAACTCGAATCCGCCCGCGCGATCGGGCTCACGCCGGCGCAGACCTATCGGTACGTCATCTTCCCGCAAGCGATCCGTCAAATGCTCCCGCCGCTCTCCGGCCAGTTCGTGTCGCTGGTCAAAGATTCCTCGCTGTTGAGCATCATCTCCATCGGCGAATTCACCTTGAGCGCTCAGCAAGTCAACAGCGCCACCTACAGCACGCTGGAAAGCTACCTCCCGCTCGCGATCGGCTACCTGCTCGTCACCCTCCCACTCTCCGCGTTGAGCCGCCTGTTGGAGCAACGCTTCCGCTATGAAAGTTGAACGCTGAATCCGACGCCCCCGACCGAGCCATGCGCCTCCATCTCCAAAAGCTCACCAAGACCTTCGGCCGCCACACCGTGCTGCGAGCGATCGACCTCCAGATCGAACGCGGACACGCGGTGGTCCTGATCGGCCCGTCGGGCGGCGGAAAATCCACGCTGCTCCGCGTGCTCGCGGGCCTGGAATATCCCGACGCCGGCGACGTGCGGATCGACGACCAGCCGCTTGTTTTTCGCGAGGACGAGCTGCGCGCGCACCGCCGCAGAATCGGCGTCGTTTTTCAGACCATGAACCTTTTTCCGCATCTGACCGCGCTGGAGAACATCACACTTCCGCTCGTGCGCGTGCATGGCATGGATTCCGCTGCGGCGCGCAATACGGCGCTTGAGCATTTGCGGCGCTTCCGACTCGACGACCACGCGCACAAAAAGCCCGCGCAGCTCTCCGGCGGCCAGCGCCAGCGCGTCGCAATCGTCCGCGCGGTCGCGATCCGCCCGAAGCTGCTGCTGTTCGACGAGCCGACCAGCGCGCTTGACCCGGAAATGACCGCCGAGGTGCTGGACATGATCGGCGAATTGCGCGCCGAGGGCCGCGATTTGATCCTGGCCACGCATCATCTTGCGTTCGCGCGCACCGTCGCCGACTATGCGATCTTCCTCGCAGACGGACAACTGGTCGAGCACGCGCCGGGCGATGCGCTCTTCGCCGCGCCCCGCGATCCGGCCGTTGCCCGTTTCCTGGAGCGCGTCCTAAACTACTAAACGCCAGCACCCCGCCATGCAGACCACCCTTCTTCTCGGCAGCACCGGATTTCTCGGCCGCGAAACTCTGCGCGCGTTTGAATCGTTTGGACCCGTCATCCCCGTAAGCCGCACCGGCGCGCACGGCTCGCGCGCGGCGGACATTCGCGACGCGGACGCCTTGCGCGGGCTTGTGCGCGAGGCGCGGCCGGATGTCGTGCTGCTGCTCGCCGCCTATCGCGATCCCGATTTCTGCGAAGGCCATCCGGACGAGACGCGTCGGCTCAACGTCGAGCCCGCTCGTGTGCTGCGCGAAAGCCTGCCGCCGTCCAGCCGGCTGCTCTTTGTCAGCACCGACTATGTCTTCGACGGCGAATCACCGCCCTACTGCGAAGACAGTCCTCGCGCGCCGCTCAGCGAATACGGCCGCAGCAAGATGGAGGCGGAAGACGCGCTCGCGGATCGTCCAAACACGACGATCCTGCGCGTGCCGCTCCTCGTCGGCGGCGGGCCGTCGCTCCGCGACTGCGGCTTTATCGGCATCGTGATGGAAGACGCGCGCAGCGGGCGCGAAATCCAAGTGGACAACGTCCTGATGCGCGTGCCGACGTGGACGCGCGACGTTGCGCGCGCGATGCGGTTTCTGGTTGAGCGGCGCGCTGACGGCGTCTTCCATTTCAGCGGCCCACGCGGTGCGACGCGCTATGCGTGGACCGTCGAAATCGCGAAGCGGCTCGGCTTCCCCCACGCGCAGTTCATTCCCTCTGAAGCGATCATTCCGCGCCCCGCGCGCCGGCCTCGCGACAGCACGCTCAACGACGGCAAGATTCGCGCGCTCGGTCTGACCGCGCGCACGGATTTTCCCGACGTGGTGGACACCGTCCTCGCGGAACTGCGCGCCTAGCTTTGCAGGCGCGGGCGCTGACCGCCGCGATGGATCGATCGCTGTGGTTCCGACGTTCTGCCGGCGGAAGAGAGAAGCCAGGAGGTTAAAAGGGGTCAGGCGCTGAATATTCGCGTGTATTGCCCTCACCCCAACCCTCTCCCACGAGGTGGGAGAGGGGGATGCTGAGGACGCGGGCGTTGCCCGCGTCGGGTTGAAAACCGGCGGGTCCGGAGGCTCCGCCCTACCGGGCGATGATTAATTTTCCGTTTTTCGCCTTCCGTCACACCACCTCGCACCCAAAAATTTCCATGCGCTGTAAAAAATATTTTTTCAACTTCCATGCTCTGTAATTTACAGACTCTGTAAAAATTTTGTTCGCGCGCGGCGGCGGGACGGCGTTTTCCCGCTTGCCCACCACCGCGCGGCTCGGCATCTTCGCGCGGTAGCAATCGCTTTTTTATGGAGGTTTATCCGATGACACAACAGGCGATGAATGTGGACGCACTGCCGGATATCTGCGGTAAGGAAGAGGAAGTTTTGCGCCGCGCCGGCCGCGCGGCGGATGCGTACCGGACGGCGGGCGGGATCGATTTTTCGCGCATCAAAAGCGCAGCGGCGATCGCGCTGCACATGCAGCAGCCGCTGATCCCGGCGGGCGGAGGCGACCTGCGCACGGCGGCGCTGATCAGCAACCTCAAGTACATGATGGATAACCAGCACATCGGGGACAATCACAACGCCCCCGTGTTCCACTGGTGCTACAAGCGCATGGGCGAGTTCGTTCCGCAACTCGTGCACGAGGGCAAGCAGCCGCGCGTGATGCTGGAGTACACCGGCTGCCTGCTGCACGGGTTGCTGCAGATGGGCGCGGGTGACGTCATCGACGCGCTGCGTCGGATCACGCACGATCCCGCCTATAACCGCTGCGTTGAGTGGCTCGGCTGCCCGTGGAGTCACGCGGTCGCGCCGTCCACGCCGCCGCAGGACTACAAGCTGCATGTGCTCGCGTGGCAGCAGTATTTCGCGTCGCTCTTTGGGTGGGAGGCGCTGGAGCGCGTGAAGGGCTTCTCGCCTTCGGAAATGGCGCTGCCGAACCAGCCGGATGTGGCCTACGCGTTCGTGAAGACGCTTCGCGATTGCGGGTTCGCGTGGGTGCTCGTGCAGGAGCATACGGTGGAGCTGCTCAACGGGCACGGACTCCAGCAGCGGCACCTGCCGCACCGGTTGGTGGTTCGCAGTTCGACTGGCGAGGAGGCGAGCATCATCGCGCTCATCAAGACGCAGGGCAGCGACACGAAACTCGTCGCGCAGATGCAGCCGTGGTATGAGGCGAAAAGCCTCGGGCGCTGGGAGCTGGCCGGAAAATCCGTCCCGCCGCTCGTCACGCAGATCGCGGACGGCGAAAACGGCGGCGTAATGATGAACGAGTTTCCTCACAAGTTCTTCGAGGTGGTCCGCGAGGCCTCGCACTCCGAGACGCCGCTGATGAACGGGTCCGAGTATCTCGAGCACCTGTTCGCTCAAGGCATCAAGGAGTCCGACCTGCCCGTCTGCCAGCCGCTGCATCAGCACCGCATCTGGAGCAAACTACAGCCCGGCGCCGGTCCGGAGAAACTTGCCGCGGCGATCGAGGAGTGCAAGAAGGAGGACCACCGCTTTCACATGGAAGGCGGCAGTTGGACCAGCAGCATCTCGTGGGTCCGCGGCTATGAAAACGTCCTCGGTCCGATGGAGCAGGCGAGTTCGCTGTTTAATGAAAAGGTATTGAAGAAAGGCGTGCCGACGACCGATCCGCGCTATCGAAACGCGCTGTTTCATCTGCTCGTGAGCCAGACCAGTTGCTACCGCTACTGGGGGCAGGGGCTCTGGACCGATTACGCCCGCGAAATCTGCCGCCGCGCGATCGATATTCTGGAGCACGATTTCTGATATGCCGAACACGATTCACCACGCGCTCGTGCTGAACCTCCACCAGCCGTGGGGGAATCTCGACGCGATGCTCAACGATCCAGTCGAGCAGGAGCGTTGGCACGCGAAGGAGTGTCTCTTCGCCTACGACCGCATCCCTCGGGCGGTGTGGGGCTGGGAGGATGTCGCGCGCGTGCACCTCGCGGCCTCGGGCTCGCTGCTGGAGGCGCTGTCGAATCCCGAGTTCCAGGCGCGCGTGTACGGCATTGTCAAATGCGGCGATGTGCTGTGGAACTGGCGGAATTCCGCCCTCGATATCCTCGGCACGGGCTACTATCACCCTGTACTGCCGCTGATCCCCGCCGCGGATCGGCGCGAACACATTCAGCGTTGGCTCGGCATCGGGCGGCATCTCTTCGACCGAGGTTCGTTCCACGGGTTCTGGCCGCCCGAGTGCGGGTTTTGCATGGAGCTGATCCCGCTGCTCGTCGAGGCGGGCTATCGCTATGTGATCGTGGACAGCGAGCACATTGTGCCGATGACGCCGATGCGGTGGGAGGAGCTGCGCTACCGTCCGCACATCGCGAAATTCGGCGACGCGGAGATCGTCGTCGTCCCGCGGGACCGCGAGCTCTCTATCGCGCAGGAGGGCGGAATGGAGGTCGGCTGGTTCCTGCACGAAGTCAACGAGCGCTGCAAGTGGTGCGGTTTCGAGCCGCTGGTCTGCACCGTCACTGACGGCGAAAACGGCGGCTGGTTCCGCAACGTGCGGTGGGAATCGAATTTCTGGGGCGCGTTCTATCACCCGTACCTGCACCTCGCGCGGCACGGCGAGACAAATGTGCGCCCGACATTTATCCATGATTATCTCGACGCGCACGGCGCGCACGGCCAGGTCATCGTCCGCACCGGCGCGTGGAACACCGGATTTCATCACGGCATTGGATTTGTTCAGTGGACGGGATCCCGGATGCAGCGCGACGCGTGGGCTCGGCTGGGCGAGGTCAGCAAGTTGGTGCACGGCGCGCGCGCGCGCGCGGTCGAGCGCGGCGCGAATGCGGAAACGTGGAAGGCGCTGGACGAGGCCCTCTGGCGGCTGCTGCGCGCGGAGACCAGTTGCCACTTCTTCTGGGGCGAGGCGTGGGTGCAGCGCGCGCACGACGGTCTCGACGACACCCTCGCGTGGCTCGCGCGCGCGGAAGTGGATGCCCCGACCGCGTGATCGCGCGGACCACGTCCTTAAATGAAAATAATTTTACTCCCCTGTCGCATGGGGATAGACTGCGCCGATTATGCCTTGGTGCCTCGGCATGCTCGGCATGTTGCCTATGACGGACGAATCTCAATATCCAGAACCGAAACCAACGGATGGTCTCCGCCCACCTGCGCCGACGGGCAACCTCTCGTCGCAGGAATTGCGGGATATCGCTCAAGAAATTGCCTCTTCCTATCCGCCGCCCCGGCTCGGCACCGAAGTGGTATTGTTGGAGGTCAACCCGCACCGGGCTCACGCCTACTGGAATATCGACGTGGAGGATTACCGGTCTGCTGCCGCCGCGTGCGGCGATCCTTCGCCGCCGCTGCTGCTGCGTCTGCACGATGTGACCGGCATTGAGTTCGACGGCTCCAATTCGCATTCATACTTTGATCTTCAAGTGCAGGGCCTGCAGGGACACTGGTACGTGGACCTCTGGAAGGATGGCCGTACGCACGTGGCTGAATTGGGTCTGCGTCGCGCCGATGGGCGTTTGGAGATCCTCGCGCGCTCGAATCCGGTGTCCACGCCGCCAGCCACCGAGTCGCCTTACTATCACACGCAGGCCGTGAATACAGCCCAACCGGATTCCGCGCTGCGTCTGGTGGATTTGGCCGATCCCGGACTAAGTCCCGAAACGCTGGATGTCGAAACCGGGGCCGAGATTGAGTTGAATCCGCCCCCGCTAAGCGTGGTCCCCGCGCCGGACCCCGGTGGATATCGCGCGCCCGAGGCCGCGCCAGAAAAAGAAACCGACGCGGGAGTGCCCCTTGAGCCATCCCGCGCGCCGCCGGAACCGGAGGATTCGCCCCGCGCATTTCCCTTGCCGCCCGGCGGAGATACTCGTCCGACGGCATATCCGGCCGTGTTTCCGGAAGCCCGCGAAACCGATTTTCCGCTCCAACCCGAGGATAACGGCCAAATTGCATCTGACGCGCCCGAGATTGCATCCGAACCGCCGGCGCGTACAGCAGCGAGTGACCAGGCAGCCATCGAAGCAGCAGGGCAGGATTTGGCGCTTAGCGAGGACGAGCGCCGCGATTGGCCATCCGCCGACGATCTCGCGCGCTTTGTATCCGACAGCCGTTGGATCGCGCCTCCGCCTACGTCGTCCGATCTGTCGGCCGCGGAACCGAACTCAACTGCGCCCGCTCAGACAGATCGACTCGCGCCCGTTCAGCCAGAAACCGGCGCACATCCCGCATCTCCCGCACCGATCGCGCAGCCGACTAACGCCGACGTCCAGACTGCGGCCGCGCCGACCGAACCGCCTCCGCCGCCTGCCTCGCTGCCGCTCGAAAATTACGTCGCGCTGTCCAGCGCCGAGCACGGACGTCGGCAGGTCGCGTTGGAAGTGAATGTCGAGCTTCACATTTACGGTCGCGCGAAACCCGGCACCGAGGTCTCGTTTTATGGGCAGCCTGTCCCGTTGCGGCCGGACGGTTCGTTTTCGCTGCGCAAGCCGCTACCGCACGGCGCTGTCGTGCTCCCGTTGCTCGCCGTTGACCCGTCGCCAGCGCAGTAAAGCATCATGTCGCGCGGCTATGTGAGCTTGGTGTTGCATGGGCATTTGCCCTACGTCCGGCACCCCGAATATGACGAGTTTTTCGAGGAGCGCTGGCTCTTTGAGGCGATCACGGAGTGCTACATCCCGCTCGTCCGAATGTGCCACCGCCTGCTGGAGGACGGCGTTCGTTTCCGCTTCGCGCTCTCCCTCTCGCCGACCCTGTGCGCGATGCTGCGAGATGAGTTGCTGCAGAAGCGCTACATCCGGCATCTCCAAAAACTGATCGAACTCTCGAACAAAGAAGTCACGCGCACCGCGAACGACCCGCACCTGAACCGCCTCGCGAAATTCTATCGCGACTGGCTCACCGAAACGCTTGGCATTTATCAGGTCCGATACGGGCGCGATCTGCTCAAAGCCTTCAAGCGATTTCACGACGCCGGCGCGGTCGAGCTGTTCACCACGTGCGCCACACACGGCTACCTGCCGCTGCTCAAAACCCACCCTCGCGCGGTTGAAGCGCAAGTGCGAATTGGCGCGGAGAGTTTTCGCCGGACCTTTGGTTTCTCCGCGCGCGGGCTCTGGGCGCCGGAATGCGCGTTTTATCCCGGATTGGAAACCGTGATGGCGGCCAACGGCTTCGCCTGGTTTCTCGTCGACTCGCACGGCATCCTGCACGCCTCCGCGCGTCCGCACTACGGTCTTTTCGCTCCGATCGCGTGCGACAACGGCGTCGCCGCCTTTGGGCGCGATCCGGAGTCCTCGCGGCAGGTCTGGAGTTCGCATGAGGGCTATCCGGGCGACTTCGACTATCGCGATTTCTATCGCGACCTTGGGTTCGACGCTGACTTCGACTACATCAAGCCCTACATCCTCGACGGCAAGACCCGCATCCTGACCGGCATCAAATATCACCGCGTCACCGGCCGCGGCGATCACAAGGAGCTCTACGACCCCCTCGCCGCGCGCGCGAAGGCCGATCTGCACGCTGCCCATTTTCTCGAATGCCGCCAGAAGCAGATCGCGTGGCACGCGGAGCGGATGGACCGTCCGCCGCTCGTCGTGTCCCCTTACGACGCGGAATTATTCGGCCACTGGTGGTTTGAGGGCCCGTGGTTCATTGAATCCTTCGCGCGCAAACTTGCCGAGCAGGACATGGTCGAGCCGTTGACACCCTCGGACTATTTGCAGCGGCATCCGGTGTTGCAGCGCTCCACGCCTTCCGCGTCGAGTTGGGGGTGGCAGGGCTACAACGAGTGTTGGCTCAGCGGCTGCAACGAATGGATTTACCCCGAGCTGCACCGGGCCGCTGGTGTGATGACCGAACTCGCCACGCGTTTTGCGTCCGACCCGCCCGGATCGATGCGCGAGCGTGTGTTGAATCAGGCCGCCCGTTCGCTATTGCTGGCGCAGTCTTCGGATTGGCCATTTATCATCAAATGCGGCACCGCGGTGGACTACGCCAACAAGCGGGTCAAAGACCAGCTTGCGCGCTTCCATTACTTATGCGACGCGGTCAAAAAGAACGACATTGATCCCGCCAAGCTCGCCGCGTTGGAGCATTTGGACCATCTGTTTCCGTTCATTGATTTTCGCGTTTACGCCCAACCGGTTGAGCGCGCGGAAGCCCTTTCGCGCCCAACCGACGTCGGCGCGGCCTAGAACGCGAAAAAGCCGATGAAAGAGCCGCTGATTCCGACGCGCAGCGGAAACCGAGGCCGCGGCCTTCGAGTGCGAAGTCGGCATCACCGAGCGGCGCTGCTGCATTGGAACCCAGCGCGGGGAGCGATGAGCGGCTGCAGAGACGCAGGTGACAGCATTGGGGGCTCAAGTCTCCAGAGGCTATTGCCTAAACGGGTTGTTGATTCACGATCTTTAGATTCGTTCAGAAAACAGCGGTTCGGGTCCGGGCAAAATACCCATCCCCCCGCTTCGCGGACCCCTCCACAGGAGGTGAC
>CALGMT010000040.1 GCA_937958885.1 uncultured bacterium
GGTAGTCAATACCGATGTAGTTCATGGCGGTTACCTCCGTGTTTCTGTGGCGGGCCCCCATGGCCGCGCCTTCAACATATGATGGGCATTATGCCGCATCTGCGGAGCTCTAACCGCCTTTCATGCTATCTGACCCCTTTCCTCGGGGCTAGCGCCAATCGACGGCGATCTTCATCACTGCTTTGTGCAAGGCCCCTGCGCCGGCAAGGGGCGCGTGCGCATCGGCGGGCGTAAAAATGGCGAAATAGCCGGGCGGAACAGCAATCCACGTGAGC
The DNA here is from genome assembly GCA_937958885.1 of uncultured bacterium. Lineage (GTDB taxonomy): Bacteria > Verrucomicrobiota > Kiritimatiellia > CAIVKH01 > CAIVKH01 > JAMLJG01. The sequence goes on from CALGMT010000040.1 coordinate 276, forward strand.
GGCGCGTCGAGAAAGAACCTAATGTCGCGCGCTTCGTCGAACGGCTCGCGCGGGTGAAGACAGGACGCGAGATCGCGCCAGCCAATTTCCTCATTCCCCGCTAGCGTGTACTGAATATCGATATATTTCCGGTGCACCTCCAGCGGTGACGCCTCGCGCCCGCGTGCGTCAGCACGCTCGACATGCGCGTAGAGCATGTCCGGAATCAGCTCGATCCGACCCGCCTCCAGCTCCGCGAGCTCCGGCCGCCGAAGGAAGGCAAACGCCTCGGCAAACCCGGCATGCAGACCCCAAAGGCTGTCGGCGTGACTCAAATGGTCCAAAATCATGCTACCCTCCCCGCTTGTTTGACACAACGCGTGTGCTAACATCCTCTACATATAAGGGAGTCTGTGTCATGCATCGTGTGCTGCTCAAGTGCGTTGTTGCGGGTCTCGCGTATGGCGTCGTCCAATCCTCCGACGCGCGCAATCTGATCTATAACGGGAGTTTCGAAGCGGAGAGCGCGTTTTCCTACGGTTTCGCGCAAAATTGGAAGATGAACGACCCGGACGACCACGGCGATATGTGGGGCAACGCCGCGCGCGAAAATTGGCGCGCGAAGGACGGCGCCTACATCATGGCGCTGCGCGGCACATGGGCGGGAACCGACGATTTCGGCGGCATCTGGCAGGAGGCCGAAGGGCGCGGCCAGCAGGCCTATCAGCTCACCGCATGGCTGTGGCAGGACGCCGGCTGGACCGCGGCCGTCCAGGAAATGAAGCTGGAATTCTGGAACTGGGACCGAACGGAATTGCTCGGCTCCGCGGTCTTGAAACTGGAAAACCTCGGTGAGGAGTGGTCGAGGCGCGAACTCAATGCGGTATCGCCCGAGGGCACCGAGTGGGTTCGCGTTGTATTCAGCGTGTCCGGCGCAGGTCCCACCGGCGCGCTCCAGATCGACGACGTTGCGCTGGAAGCCGTTCCGTAATTCCAGCCGCAACGGCACTATTCCGCCCGATTCGCTGGCGGGATGGCTGATCGCGAGGTATGCTTGCGTCTCCTCATGCACTGGCGCACTCTTATCTGCGGCCTCGTCCTGATACCCGCTCTCGGCCGCGCTGAATCGGCGCAGGAGATCGAATGGTCTGATTTCGCCCGGCTCGCAGCGGATCATAACGCGGCGCTCATCGTCTCGCGCGAGGCTCTCGTGCGCGCGCGGTTCAACGCGGATGCCGCTAACGCGACCTGGTGGCCTGTCATCTCCGGCGCGGCGGGATATTCGCGATCCGACAGCGAGGATTCATCTGACGGCCCTTCGGACCGGACCTCGATCGGCCTCGACGCGCGCTATACGCTTTACGCCGGCGGCGCCGACAGCGCAAGAATTCGCCAGGCGCGCGCGGCGGTGGATCTGGCGGAGGCGGAATGGGCCGACGCGCGCGCGAGCGTCGGCGCGGAGGCGCGCCGCGCTTATATTCGTCTTCAATTCTCGCAGCAGCGGGTGACACTGGCCGAAGCGATTGTCGAGCGGCGCCGCCAGAACCTCGACCTTGTCCAACTGCGCTTCGAAAGCGGCGGTGAGCACAAGGGGTCGCTCCTCCGCGTCGAGGCCGCTGCCTTGCAAGCGAAAGTCGACTTGGAGCAGGCGCTGCGCGAGCGCGCCGTGCGGCAACGCGAATTGACCGGACTCGCCGGCCGCGATGACTTCACGGCGTGGACTCCGCTCGATGGGCTGGTCCTGCCGCCCACGCCCGACGAGCCCGAATGGGGCCCGCTCGTACGGGCGACCCCGCGCGTCCGCGCGGCGACGGCCCGACTGGCGGCCGCGCGCGAGTCCATGATCATCGCGCGCGGGGCGCTGCGTCCCGAGCTCGCGCTGCGCGGATCGATCGATCGCAGCGGCGATTCGTGGCCGCCGGACCGCGACAGCTGGAGCGCGGGCGCGACGCTCTCGATGCCGTTCTTCACCGGCGGCCGCAATATCAACCAACTCGCCGCCGCCCGGGCGGACGTGCGCCTGGCCGAGGCTCGACTCGATCAGGAGACGCGCACGGCCCGACTCGAACTCGAGAGCGCATTGGCGGATGTCCTGAACGCCACCCGCCAGGTCGCGGTCCAACAGGCGTTCCGCAGCGCCGCCGTGGCGCGCGCGGAAATTGCACGCGCGCAATATGCCAACGGTCTGCTCAGCTTCCAAAATTGGGATCAGATCGAGGATGAATTGATCCAAAGTCAACAGAACCTGCTCGCCCGCGAGCGCGACGCCGCGCTCGCGGCAGCGGAATGGGACCGCGTGCGAGGCCGGTCGCCCCTCCCGGATAGGCTATGAAAAAAATCCTGATCGTACTTATCGCGCTGGCGCTGATTGCTGGCGGCTGGGCGTGGCGGCGCGCGCGTGCGGCGCGGGATAACGCGCCGGCGATGCGCGAGGTGGTTGTCGAACGCGGCGCGATTCGCGAAACGGTGCTGGCCACCGGAACCGTTGAGCCGCAAAACCGCGTTGCGCTCGCCAGTCCCGTGTCGGGCCGGCTGGAAGAAGTGCTGCCGCGCGAGGGCGATCAAGTCCAGCGCGGCCAAACGCTCGCCCTCGTCAGTTCCACCGAGCGCGCCACGCTGCTCGACGCTGCACGCGCGCGCGGGCCGGAGGAACTCGCGCGCTGGGAGCAGCTCTACAAGCCAACCCCCGTGATCGCGCCGCTCGACGGCACCGTGATCGCGCGGCTGCTCGAACCCGGTCAGTCGGTGTCGCCCGACAAGGCGATCCTCGTCCTCTCCGACCGCCTGATTGTGCGCGCGCAGGTGGACGAAACCGATATGGCGCGGATCGCCATCGGGCAGCGCACAGAAATACGACTCGATGCCTATCCCCGTCAGGTGTTGACCGCGCGTGTCGAGCACATCGCATACGAATCGCGCACGGTCAACAATGTCACGATCTACAATGTTGAAATCGCGCCGGACGAGCTGCCGCCGTTCGTCCGCAGCGGCATGTCCGCCGGCGTCACGTTCATTCTGCGCGCCACAAACGATGTGCTCGTGCTTCCCGCCGAGGCGCTCCGGGGCACGCGCGAGCGGCGCACGGTGCTCGTGCCCGCCGCCGCGCCGCGCCTTCCGCCGGAGGAGCGCGAAGTCGAGGTTGGCATCGACGACGGACGCACCGTCGAACTCCTAAACGGCCTCGCGGAGGGCGACCGCGTGCTCGTGCCGGAGGTCGCGCTCGGCACCACGTCCGGCCCGCAAAAAAGTTCCCCGCTCTCGCCCTTTGGCGGGGGCGGCCGGCGGCGCTTGTGAGGCCGCCGCGAAAGCGCCCGCATGATCTCGCTCACCGACGTATCCAAGACCTATCGCATGGGCGATACGCTTGTGCGCGCGCTGCGCGGGGTGTCGCTGAAGATCGAGCCGGGCGCGTTCGTCGCCATCATGGGGCCGTCCGGCTCGGGCAAGTCCACGCTGATGCACATCCTCGGTTTGCTCGATGTGCCGGATTCCGGTTCATACAAACTGGAGGGGCGTGAGCTTTCGGCGTGCAGCGAGGATGAACTCGCCCGCATTCGCAATGAGGAATACGGGTTTGTCTTCCAGCAGTTCAACCTGCTGTCGCGCACATCCGCCATTGAGAACGTCGCGATGCCGCTGCTCTACTCCCGCGCGCAACACGACCCGACGCAGGTCCGCGCACTGCTGGAGCAGGTCGGATTGGGCGATCGGGCGCATCACAGACCGAACGAGTTGTCCGGCGGCCAGCAGCAGCGTGTCGCCATCGCGCGCGCGCTGACGACGAATCCGCGTGTGATTCTCGCGGATGAGCCGACGGGGAACCTCGACTCCGCGAGCGCGCACGAAATCATGGGGGTGCTCAAGCGGCTCAACGAGCAGGGCATCACGATCCTGCTGGTGACCCACGAGCACGATATCGCCGAGTACGCGGATCGGGTGATCCACATGCGCGATGGCGTCATCCAGCGCGAGGAGCGGCGGGCGGCGCCGCGCGCGCCCGCTGCGCGGTCGCCGAGCGCCGAGCGTCCGGCGGCGCGATCCGCCTGGCGTCACAACCTGCGGGCATTCGCCACGTATTTTCGCCTCGCGGGCCGCGCGCTGTGGGCGCACAAAATGCGCGCATTTCTCTCGATGCTCGGCATCCTGATCGGCGTCGGCTCCGTAATCGCGATGCTGGGCATCGGGGCGGGCGCGAAGGAGGCGGTCCGGCGGCAGTTTTCGCATCTGGGCTCGAATGTGTTGATCCTCCGGCCCGGCGCGCGACAGACCGGCGCGGTGCGCATGCAAGCGGGCGCGGTGAGCCGCCTGACGCCGGACGACGCTCGAGCGATTGCCGATCGCGCGCCCGGCGTGCGGCGCGTCTCCGCGACCGTTTCAACGCGCGCGCAGGCGGTGTTTCAGGGCCGCAACTGGAATACGGAGGTGACCGGCGTCGAACCGGACCATGTGGACATCCGAGCCATGCACCCCACCGTCGGGCGCTACATCACGGAAGACGATCTTCGCGCGCGGGCGCGCGTCGCCGTGGTCGGGCGCACGATCGTGCGCGAGTTGTTCGAGGGTCGAAATCCGATCGGCGAGCAACTGCGGATCAACCGCGTGATCTTTCAGGTCGTCGGCGTCCTGCCGGAGAAAGGCTCCTCGCCGTGGCGCGATCGGGACGATGTCATTATCGTGCCGCTGACGACGGCGATGTTCCGCCTCGCCGGCCGCGAGCATGTGGACGCGATTGAGATCGAGATTGCGGACGCATCCTTGATTCCGTCGGCGCAAGAGGCCGTAATCGCGCTCATGCGCCAGCGCTTGCGCGCGCCGCCGCATGCGCCGGATCCGGTCCAGGTGCAGAACATGGCGGAGATGCTCTCCGCGCTGACGGAGACCAGCCGCACGATGTCGATGCTGCTCGCGACCATCGCCGCGATTTCGCTCGTGGTGGGCGGCATCGGCATCATGAACATCATGCTCGTGTCGGTCACGGAGCGTGTGCGCGAGATCGGCATCCGAAAAGCGCTCGGCGCACGGCGGCGCGACATCCTGGGCCAGTTCCTCGTCGAGGCGATTGCGGTGAGCCTGACCGGCGGCGTGCTCGGTATTGCGCTGGGCGCGAGCGCGGCGTTCGCGCTGTCCACCTTTGCCGGATGGGAAGTGGCAATCACCGCACAGGCGGTTGGCATGGCCTTCGGCTTTTCCGCCCTCACCGGTCTCATCTTCGGCATCTGGCCGGCTCGCAAGGCCGCGCTGCTCAACCCCATCGATGCGTTGCGCTACGAGTGAGGCCACGCGCGGCGTGCATCAGCGAAATAGAAAACGCCCGATCAGCATGAACAGCGGAACCGTGACGACGGCGCACACAGTGGTCAGAAGGATCGCGCGGCTCATCAAATCGCGGTCGCCGCCGTAGCGCTCCACGAGCACGCCGCACGTGATGGCGGTCGGCATCGCGGCAATCACAAGCGCCGTGCGCCAAACTTCTGCGGGAAGGGTCCACACGCTCGCCAACGCCACCAGCATGGCGATAGAAAGCGCCGGCCCGGCGGCGAGGCGCGCAATCACGACGCGGCGCAGCGCGCTGTCGATTCGCCAACCCGGCGGCAGCGCGCCGAGTTGCGATCCGGTGACCAGCAGCGAAAGCGGAATCGTCAGCGTGCCCGCCGTCGCAACAAGGCTGAGCGCGTGACCCGCCGGTCCGGGCCGGTCGAACCAGCCGCGGCTATCGGGCCACAGCGCCGCAAGCGCGGCGCCCGCCACCGTCGCCAGCAGCCCCGGATTCAGCGCGTGGATCAACCCGTCCCGCAGCGTATTTCGGAACCCGCGCAGCATTGCCACGCAAACCGACCACAGAAAAAACTGCGCGGCCACGTTGACGAGAAGAACCGTCGCGACACCCTCCTCCCCGTACACGAGCGCCGCGATCGGCAGCGGCAGAAAGATCCAGTTCGGCACCGAGCCCGCCAGCCACGCCGTGCGGCGGGCGGACGCCGGCAGCTCGCGCGTCAGAACCCAACCCGCAACGATTCCGACAACGATCAGCGCCGCGCCCGACAGCAAAAGGACACCCTGTTCGACCGCAGGACGCTGCCCAACAATCCGCAACATCTGCGTGAAGGTGAGACACGGAAACAGGACGTCCGTGCAGAGCCGGCTCATCGCGCGCGTCGCCGGCTCGCCGAGCACACGACGGCGGCGCGCGAACCACCCCGCGCCCATCACGCCCGCCAGCACGGCGAGCCGAATCCCTATGGCCGATGCTTCGATGTCCGCCTCCGCGCTGGGCTTGCCCGATGCACGTCATCATCCGATCGGCTTCAATAAACCTTTTTTGTACAACAGTCGCATCGCGTAGCAGTCGAGGAAGTGTCCCGCGCGATAGGACGTGATTCCGCCGACAAACCGGCCTTCTTCCAGCAAGGCGACAGCGGCAAACAGATCGAGCACAGCGCGGTGCCAAACGGCCTCCAGCGATTTGCCCTCATGAATCAGCCGCGGCTCGTTGATGTAGCGGCGGCGTCCGTGCACCAGCACATTTTCCTTGTTGTAGCCGAGATTCCGCACGTCGGCAAAAATCTGGCCGATCGTCTTGGCCCAAATCATGCGCGAGTGCGGGGCGTTTGTGCGCGCGGCGGCTCCGTGCCGAAAATGTTCGGGATTCAAAGGAAATTTGATGCGCTGTTGCCCGATTGCGCTTGAAAAATCAATCGCGCAATCGACTACCAACGCACACGATCCGTTATCCGGATCGAAAACCAGAAAACTGCCGTTCGGCAGTCCCACCGTCACGCGTTCCTTGACCGTCCAATACTGGACCGGCCGGTTCACCTCCACCTCGCCCGCCCGATCGAACGCCTCCACCAGGTCGAGGCTGCCGCGTTTGAACAGCGGCGGATCGCCGGATGTGCAGCGGATCAGCACATTGTCGATCCGTGTGCCGACCTTGAGCGCAATGATGTGCTCGACCATGCGGACGTAATTTTGCGGCGGCCCGCTGCGCAACACGATGTTGCTGACGATCTCGCCGGTCGTCCACACGTTGCGGATCGACACGCGCACCGGCAAACAGTCGTGCAGATCCATGCGCTCAAACCACCATCCTTCGAGTTCGGTGGGCTCGAACGTCAGCGTGCTCGTGGCCTTGCCGAGAAACGTCCCCGGCCCGGAAACCGATACGGATTGGGCAATCGTGCGCTGCCGCGCGTGCGGCGCGACGGGCGCAGTCTCGGACAAATCCCAATCCACGGGCTGGCGCTGCATCTGGTCCCACGCGCGCTGCAGCGTGTCGCGATCGCCCGCCAGGATCGTTCCGAAAGGATCGTTTGTCATGCCCTCACCTCTGCTCTCTCTCGCGGGGAATGGGCGATCGTTTGCCGCCTCTTCAACCCAAGCCCGCCAGCATGGCGGCAAGTTTTTCGCGTTTGCCGATCAATTCGTCCCGTCGCGCGCGCGCCTGATTCACCACATCCACCTTGGCCTTCTGAATAAAGGCTTCATTCGCCAGACGTGCTTCAAGCCGCTCCAGCTCTTGCGCGACGGCATCCAACTGGCCTTGCAACTTGATGCGCTCGGCTTCGACATCCACGCCGCCGAGCGACATGTACACCGCGCCGAGCGCGTTCAGCGCGCTCGGCATCGCGCGCGGCGGCGCGAAGTCCGGGTCGATGCTCAACGCGCCGGCTTTGATCAACAAGGCGATCGCATCGGCATCGGCGCGCAAATGCGCTGCTGCATCGGGTCCCGCGGGCTTAATGACAAAGTCCACTTTGTCGCCCGGCGGCACTTCATAGTCTGCGCGCAACTGGCGCGCACGGCGAATCAAATCGTGCTTGAGATCGACGTACTCGACGTAGGGCTGCGCCATGCCGCGCAGCGTCAGGTTGTCCGCCTTCGGCCATGGCGCGGTCATGATCGTCTCGTCCTCGAGTCCATAGCCCATCCCGTGCCACAACTCTTCGGTCAGGAACGGCATCAACGGGTGCAGCAGACGAAGCGCGCGATTGAAGACGTAGTGCATGATCGACAGCACCTCGCGGCGGCGCGCCTCGTCTGTCCCGTAGAGCGTCGGCTTCGCATACTCGACATACCAGTCGCAGAACTCGTGCCAGAGAAATTCATAGAGCACGTGCGCGTAGTCGTTGAACCGATAGCGTTCGAGACACTCGGTCGCGGCCTTTGCTGCGTCGTCAATCTTCGCGACGATGTGCCAGTCGTCGGCGGTCCATCGGTCCGGATTCAGCGAAATCGCGCGCACCTCGAGCGGTTGCTCGAGTTTGTGCAGTTGCATGAAGCGCGCGACGTTCCAGATCTTTGTGCCGAAATTGCGTCCGACCTCGAACTTTTCCTTCGACACATACACGTCCTGGCCGGTTGCCGTCAGCATCAGGAGGCTGAACCGCAGCGCGTCCGCGCTGAACTCGTTGATGATGTCGAGCGGGTCGATCGAGTTGCCGAGGCTCTTCGACATCTTGCGACCCTGATTGTCGCGCACGGTGCCGTGGATGTAGACCTCGCGGAACGGCAGATCGCCCATGAACTCGTAGCCCGCCATAATCATGCGGGCGACCCAGAAGAAAATAATCTCCGATGCAGTGACGAGCGCATGCGTGGGGTAGTAGAACTTCAGATCTTCATTCTGCTCCGGCCAGTTGAACACGCTGAAAGGCCAGAGCCAGGATGAGAACCACGTGTCGAGCACGTCCTCATCTTGCCGCACGCGCGCCGAACCGCATTTGGGACAGACGCTCGGTTTCCCGCGATCCGCCCATTGGTGGCCGCATTCATCGCAATAGAAGATCGGAATCTGGTGTCCCCACCAGATCTGCCGCGAGATGCACCAGTCGCGGATGTTCTCCATCCATTCGAGGTACACCTTGTTCCACCGCTCCGGCACGAAGGCGATCCGGCCCTCTTTGACCGCGCGGATGCCGGGCTCGGCAAGCGGCTTCATCTTCACGAACCACTGCGGCGAGAGGCGCGGCTCGACCACCGCGGAGCAGCGGTAGCAATGGCCGACGGCGTGATGGTGGTCTTCCACCTTTACGAGCAGACCGGCGGCTTCCAGATCGTCGACAATTTTCTTTCGGCACGCGAAACGTTCCAGTCCCGCATAAGGGCCCGCGTTTTCATTCATGTGCCCGTCGTCGGTCATCACGTTGATCTGAGGGAGCGAATGGCGAAGGCCCATCTGATAGTCATTCGGATCGTGCGCGGGTGTCACCTTCACGCAACCGGTGCCGAACTCCTTGGCGACAAAATCATCCGCAATCACGGGAATCTCGCGGTGCAGCACCGGCAGAATCAGCGTCTTGCCGACGAGATGCCGATAGCGCTCGTCGGTCGGGTTCACCGCGACCGCGGTGTCGCCCAGAAAAGTCTCCGGCCGCGTGGTCGCCACCGTCACGAATTCGCCCGGCGCGTCTTTCACCGGATACCGCATATGATAGAGCTTGCCCTTCACGTCGCGGTGCTCGCTCTCCTCGTCGGACAGTGCGGTCTGGCAGCGGGGGCACCAGTTGATGATGTAGGTGCCGCGATAGATGAGTCCCTTGTCGTAGAGGCGGATGAAGACCTCCTTGACCGCGTTGCTCAAGCCCTCGTCCATCGTGAAGCGCAGCCGATCCCAGTCGCATGAAGCGCCCAGCTTCTTGAGCTGGTTCACGATCGTGTTGCCGTACTGTTCCTTCCACGCCCAGACGCGCTCGAGAAACTTCTCGCGGCCGAGGTCCTGTCGGCGCAACCCCTCCTTTTTGATCTCGCGCTCGACGACATTTTGCGTCGCGATGCCCGCGTGATCCGTGCCCGGCACCCACACGGCGTTGTACCCCTGCATCCGCCGCCAGCGGATTAGCGTATCCTGGATCGAATTATTCAGCGCGTGGCCCATGTGCAGGATGCCTGTCACATTGGGCGGCGGGATTACGATCGTGTACGGCTCGCCGCCGTCCGCGGCCTCGCGGTGGAAGCAGTTGTGCTGCAGCCACCACGCGTACCACTTTTCCTCGATCGCTTTTGGATCAATATGCTTGGGCAGTTCCGACATAGCCCGCCGATAAAACCCAATTTTGCGTGCCGATGAAACACGAAAAATAAACCAGGGCACACCAGGCATGCGCCGACCGCCACGCCGCCGCGCTAGTCCTGTTGCGGTCGGTAGAGCATCTCGCCGGCCTTCGGCACGAGCAGGACCCCCTCGGATTCGCGGCCGGCAAATTCCTCGACGCGAATCGACGCCGGGTTGCGATAGCCCAGATTGATGGCGCGGCACTCGTCTTCCGGAATGCCTGTCGCGAGCACAACGTTCACGTTCGGGCGCTCCACGCCGTCGAGATACGTGCCGTCGCCCTTCACATGCGTCGAATGGGCGAGAACGCCCCATGGGTAATGCTGGAACCGATCCCACTGCGCGAGGAAGTAGTCGCGCACGTGGTAGCCGATCTCGCGCAGGAGGCGCCCGTGCACGACGGAGACCTCGCGAATGTGCGGCGCGTAAATCATCAGCGTGCCGCCCGGTTCGACGACCGGCTCCAGTTTGTACATGCACTTGCCGCCGACCCAGAGCTCGTCGTACATCGTCGGCGCGCACGACAACACCGTGTGATACAGCCGCGGCTCGCGCCGCACGTGGAGTTGCGCGGAAAGCTGCGCCGCCTCGCGCCATGCCGCCTCCGGCGCGCCGTGAAACAACCCGGCGAGTCCGCCCGCTTCCACCACCATGCACAGCGCGTACCGCTCGATCGGCAGCAGCGCCGCCGCGCGGTCCAGCACGGCGCGCACCGGCGTGTCCATCACACCGATAATCCGCCGATTCGTGATCACTGCGCCGAGCCAGTGAAAGAAATGCAGCAGGTCCGGCCCGCTGATGCCGGGGAATATGTACTTGTTGCCTCCGGAGAATCCGACGACCTCGTGCGGGAAGACGGGCCCGAGGATGAGCAGCAAATCGTGCTCCTCGATCGCGCGATTGACCTGCACCTCGAGCGCGAGGCGGAAACGCCCGCCGGTCGCCTCCGCAATCGACGCCTCGTCCAACCGCCCGACGCTCCGCAACTGGGCCGGATCGTCCCACGCGTGATTGCGCAGCTCCACGTCGCGAAATGCGCCGGCCATGTCGGCCTCCGTCAGGCCGAGCCGATCCAGCATCGCCGCGCGCGACATCGGGGGATGCGTTCCCAGCGCGATCAGCACCGTTATTTTCTTCGCGCGGCCTGCGAGCCGCGCGTGCAGCGCGCGAAACACCGCATCCAGCGGACACGAGCGCGTCGCGTCGGGAACGAGCAGTAAAATCCGCCGCCCGTCCGGCCGCATCGCCTCCACCGCGGCATCCAGCCGCGCCGTCCAGATCGATTCCGACATCATCCTCCGCGCGCCTCCCGCGCTTCGCGCCTGCGCGAAACGGTGTTGACAACTGACAAAATAATTCATATCTCAATCGTGTGAGATTGACAAGCGTCCTTTTCTCACTACGCTGATGCCCATGAATCCGATTTCCGATCCGCTGTTTGACGTGCGCGGCAAGACGGCGTTTGTGACCGGCGCGGGCGGCGTGCTCATGAGCGCGCTGGCGATTGCGCTGGGCGCGCGCGGGGTTCGCGTCGCGGCGGTTGGACGCACCGCCGCCAAGCTCGAGCCCGTGGCGGCCTCGATCCGCGCGGCGGGCGGCGAGGCCATTGCGGTTGCGGCGGATGTGACGGATCGCGCTGCGCTCGAGCGCGGTGCGGAGGAGACCGAATCGCGTTTCGGTCCCATCGATTTTCTTCTGAACGGCGCAGGCGGCAATCAGCCGGGCGCGACGACCGCGCCGGATCGCAGTTTTTTTGACCTGCCCGCCGAGGCGCTGCGCGCCGTCGTCGATCTAAACCTCATGGGCTCGATCATCCCATGCCAGGTTATCGGCCGCCGGATGGCGGATCGCAAGGCCGGCGCGATCCTGAACGTGTCCTCGATGAGCGCGTTGCGCCCGCTGACCCGCGTACTGGGCTACAGCGCGGCGAAGGCCGCGCTCGACAATTTCACGCGCTGGCTGGCCGTGCACATGGCGCAGACGTATGCGCCCGCAATCCGCGTCAACGCGATCGCGCCGGGCTTCTTCCTCACGGAGCAGAATCGGTTCCTGCTCACCGCCGGCGAGGACGGCGCCCTCACGGCTCGCGGGCGCGCGATCCAAGCCCATACGCCGATGGGCCGCTTTGGAGCGCCGGATGACCTGATTGGCGCGACGATCTGGCTGCTGTCGCCCTCCGCTTCGTTCGTTACGGGCATTGTGGTGCCGGTGGACGGCGGGTTTTCGGCCTTCAGCGGAGTGTGAGGCCATGCGGGTGACGCAAAAGGATATTGCGCGCAAGTTGGGCCTCTCGCCCTCGCTGGTCTCGCGCGCGTTGACAGGCCGCGCGGCGGCGATTGGCGCGCATCCGGAAACGATCGAACGCATCCGCCGCGAGGCGCGTGCGCTCGGCTATGCGCCCAACGCCGCCGCGCGGCGGTTGCGCGGCGCGGGTCCGCCGTTGATCGCGATCGTCGCTGCGGACATGGAGGACCCGTTCTTCGGACCCGCTATTGCCGAGGTGGTTCGTCAAGCCCACCGCGCGGGCTATGCGCTGACGCTGGCAGGATTCGAACGCCGCACACCGTATGCGTCTGATGTGGACGCGCTGTTGCAAAACGATCCGGAGGCCGTGCTCGCGGTCGGATCGGGCGAAAATGCATGGGTGCGCCCCTTCGTCGAGCGAGGCATTCCCGTCGTACGCATCGGCGTCGGAAGTGGCGCGCCGGCGACGATCGACGTGCGCGTGGATGAGGAAAAAGGCTTTGCCCTGCTCATCGAACTCCTGGCCGGAAAAGGCCATCGCGCCTTCGCGTTTGTGGGCGCACGAAACGAGGTCGGCGAAAGCCGATTACGCGTCGCGCGACGCCTGCTGCAGAAGCGCGGATTGGATCTTCCCGCCCGCCGCGCATTGCTTCTCGACACGGACGTGCTCGAGGCGGGCCTGCGCGGCGGGGAGCAACTCGCGCGCGAAGAGGGGCGCGACTGGCCGTCCGCGATTTTATGCTCGAGCGATGCGGTCGCGCTCGGCGTGCTGCGCGGCGTCGCGATGGGCGGTTGGCGCGTGCCGGAGCACGTTTCCATCACGGGCTTCGACGACCTTGCCCTCGCGCGCCTTGCGAATCCGCCGCTGACGAGCGTACGCCAGCCGCTGGCCGCGATGGTCGCCGACGCGTTGCGCCTGATCCACGAGGGCCGCGGCGCGCGCGCGCCCGCGCCGCGCGCGCCGGAGCTCGTGGTGCGCGGCTCCACCGATTTCCCATGGAAATGCTGATGAAAAAGAAAACCGCCACACGCCGCCGATCCTCGCGCACCTTCCTCACACCGGACTTTCTGCTGGAATCACCGCTGGCGCGAACGCTCTACCACGAGGTCGCCGCCGAGCTGCCGATCATCGACTATCACAATCACCTGCCGCCGCAGGACATCGCCGGCGACCGCCGCTTCGAGAATCTCACGCAGATCTGGCTCGCGGGCGATCATTACAAATGGCGCGCGATGCGGACGCTCGGCGTGCCGGAGCGCTACATCACGGGCGACGCCTCCGATTGGGAGAAGTTCGAGCGCTGGGCCGCATGCGTTCCGCATACCGCCCGCAACCCGCTCTATCACTGGACGCATATGGAATTGCTCGAGCCGTTCGGCATCCGCGAGATGCTCAACGCGGAGACTGCCGCGCGCGTTTGGAAAACGGCGAACGCGAAACTCGCGACGCCGGGATTCTCCGCTCGCGGCTTGCTTATCCGCGCCCGCGTCGACGTGATCTGCACCACGGACGATCCGACGGATGATCTTCGCCATCACCGCGCCTTCGCGAAGGTAAAGGCGCCGTTTCGCATGTTCCCCGCGTTTCGACCCGATGCGGCGCTCTGGATTGATCAGCCGGAGTCGTGGAACGCGTGGATCGACAAGCTCGCCGCGGCGGCGGGCATTCCGATTGACGACTGGTCCTCGCTGCTCGATGCGCTGCGCGCGCGGTGCGATTTCTTTCACGCGAACGGCTGCCGTCTCGCGGACCACGGACTGGAGCAGATGTACGCGGACGACTGCCCACCTGATCGCGCGGACGCGCTGTTCCGCCTCGCGCGAAACGGCGAGCCGCTCAACATGAACGACACGCGCGCATTTCGCTCCGCGCTCCTGTTCGAGATGGGCATGATGTATGCCGAGCGCGACTGGACGCAGCAGTTTCACCTCGGCGCGCTGCGCAACGTGAACACGCGCATGCAGCGCGCGCTGGGACGCGATGCCGGATACGACGTGATCGGCGATTTCGACCAGGCCGCGCCCCTCGCCCGCGCGCTGGATCGGTGGGACCGCGAAAACAAACTCGCCCGCACCGTCCTCTACAACCTCAACCCGCGCGACAACGAGGTCCTCGCCGCGATGTGCGGCGCGTTTCAGGACGGCGTCACGCCGGGCAAGATCCAGTTCGGTAGCGGATGGTGGTTCCTCGATCAGCTCGACGGCATGACGAAACAGATGGAAGCGCTGTCGAATCTGGGTCTGTTGAGTCCGTTTGTCGGCATGCTCACCGACTCGCGCTCGTTCCTGTCGTTCTGCCGCCACGCGTACTTCCGCCGCTTGCTGTGCAATATTCTCGCCACGGATGTCGCGCGCGGGCGCTTGCCGCGCGACCTGGACCTGCTGTGCGGCCTTGTGCGGGGCATCTGCCACGACAATGCGGCGCGCTACTTCCGTTTTCCACCTCAACAGGAGTAACCTCATGCAGTCCCTTCTGAATATCCGGCCCGACGGCGCACTCGATTTTCTGTCGCTCGGCGCGCTCGTGCACCGCCTCGATCCCGGCATCGTTCCGTTTCGCAAAGCGACGCAGTGCGCGATCCACGTGAGCGGCGGCGAGTTCAACGTGGCCGCGAACCTCGCAGATTGCTTCCGCCTCAACGCGGGTATCGCAACGGCCATGGTGGACTACCCGATCGGGGACCTCATCGCGGAGCGCGTGCGCGCGATGGGCGTACGCCCGTTCTACAAGCGATTCGCGCACAATGGCGTCACCGGCCCGAATATGGCGACCGTGTACAGCGACCAGGGCCACGGCGTCCGCGCGCCGGTGGTCTTCTACAATCGAGCCAACGAAGCGGCCGCGCAGCTCAAGCCGGGGGATTTCGACTGGGCGTCGATTTTCGGCGCGGGCGTGCGCTGGTTTCACAGCGGCGGCATTTTCGCCGCGCTCTCCGAGACCACCGGCGAGCTGATTATCGAGGGCATGAAGGCCGCGAAGGCCGCCGGCGCGATCACGTCGTTCGATCTGAATTATCGCCAGAAACTATGGGACCTCTGGGGCGGCCCGTCGAGGGCCGTCGGCGTGCTCGCGCGCATCGTCGAGCATGTGGACGTGCTCGTCGGCAACGAGGAAGACCTGCAGAAAGGTCTCGGCCTGCCGGGTCAGGATGTGCAATCGGCATCGAAACTCGATCCGTCTGCCTTCTTCGCCATCATCGAACAGGCGGTGAAGAAGTTCCCGAATGTCAAAGCGGTCGCGACGACGCTGCGCGAGGTGCATTCGACCAATCGCCATACGTGGAGCGCGGTCGCATGGGTCGGCGGCAAGGCGTATCAGGCGCCGACCTGCGAGCTCGACGTGGTGGACCGCGTCGGCGGCGGCGACGGCTACGCGGCGGGCTTCTTCTACGGGCTGTTGTCCGGCGCGGATCCGGGGGAGGCCGTCAAGCTCGGCTGGGCGCATGGCGCGCTCTTGACCACGTTCCCCGGCGACACCACGATGGCGACCGTTGAACAAGTCAAGGCCTTCGCGGCAGGCGGTTCGGCGCGGATTCAGCGATGAATCAACTACGGAGCGCAAGGGAACGAAGCGAACTGGGCGGCGGGTCCGAAGGCCCCGCCCAACCGACGACAATAAAAAACGAAATGAGCATGCACCATTTATGAGCACTACACAGCAAGCGGACATCGGCATCATCGGACTCGCCGTTATGGGCGAGAATCTCATCCTCAACATGGCCAACCACGGATTCACGGTGGCGGCCTACAATCGGACCACGGCGAAGGTGGACGAATTCCTCGCCGGCCGCGCGAAGGGCAAAGCCATCGTCGGCGCGCACGCGCTGCAGGAATTTGTCGCCGCGCTCAAGCGCCCGCGCCGCGTGATGATGATGGTCAAGGCCGGCGCGCCTGTGGACGCGCTGATCGAGCAACTCGTGCCGCTGCTGGAGCCGGGCGACATCCTGATCGATGGCGGCAACTCGCACTTCCCGGACACCGAGCGCCGCGTGAGGGCGGCAGAGGCGAAGGGCCTGCTCTACATCGGAACCGGCGTCAGCGGCGGCGAAGAAGGCGCGCTGCTCGGTCCCAGCATTATGCCCGGCGGCTCGAAGGCCGCGTGGCCGCACGTCAAACCGATCTTCCAGGCTATCGCCGCGAAGACCGACAAGGGCGAGCCGTGTTGCGACTGGGTCGGCGACGGCGGCGCAGGCCACTTCGTGAAGATGGTCCACAACGGCATCGAATACGGCGACATGCAGATGATCTGCGAGACGTATCACCTGATGAAAGCCGGACTCGGCATGACGAATCCCGAGATGCATGAGGTGTTCGCCGAGTGGAATCGCGGCGAACTCGACTCGTATCTGATCGAAATCACCCGCGATATCCTCGCGCACCGGACGGAAGACGGCGCGTTCACGGTGGACACGATCCTCGACGCCGCCGGCCAGAAGGGCACCGGCAAGTGGACCGTCAACGCGGCGCTCGATGCGGGCCAGCCGCTCACGCTGATCGGCGAAGCCGTGTTCGCGCGCTGCCTTTCCTCGCTAAAGGATGAGCGCGTCGCCGCATCATCGGTGTTGCCCGGTCCGTCGCCCGCGCCGCTCAAGGGGAATCGCGCCGCATGGATCAAGGCGTTGCAGCGCGCGCTGTACGCATCGAAGATCGTCTCCTACGCGCAGGGCTATCAACTCATGCGCGCCGCATCGAAAGAGTACAACTGGAACCTCAATTACGGCGGCATCGCGCTGATGTGGCGCGGGGGCTGCATCATCCGGTCCGCGTTCCTCGGCGACATCAAGAAGGCGTTCAAGCGGAATCCCGACTTGGTGAATCTGCTGCTCGACCCGTTCTTCACCCGCGCCGCGCGCCGCGCGCAAAGCGGGTGGCGCAAGGTGGTCGCCGCCGCGGTCAAGATCGGCGTGCCGATGCCGGCGATTTCCAGCGCGCTGGCGTACTACGACGGCTACCGCTGCGCGCGGCTGCCGGCCAATCTGTTGCAGGCCCAGCGCGATTACTTCGGCGCGCACACCTACGAACGGGTGGACAAGCCGCGCGGCGAGTTCTTCCACACCAACTGGACCGGCCGCGGCGGCTCCACGGCTTCGACCGCCTACGTCGTCTAAAAAATAGCCGCGTGCAAAACGAGCGCCGCGGGGTATTATCATTGTGTGAAGATTGATTCACGCCTCGGTTTGCTGATCGCGCTTTTTGCGGCGGCGCACACTGCCGCGGCCGATGCGCCGGCGAATGTGTGGATTCAAAACACGCCCGCCTATAATTGGCACTACGGCTGTTATGGCGGCGCCTCCGGCATGCTGTTCGCATATTGGGATCGCAACGGCTTTTCGAACATCTACACCGGACCCACCGCCGGTGGCGTCGCTCCGCTGGTATCTTCCGGCGCCGATGCCGGCATTATTTCGCTTTGGGCAAGTAAGGCCGGCGTAGATGGGCGGCCCACTAATTCCTACGGCCATGTGGACGATTACTACGCCACGTACAAAAGCACCGCGCCGGATCCGTGGATCTCGCGCGGCGTCGAACATGAGCCTGATTGCATCGGCGATTTTATTGGAATGAGCCAGGACAAGTGGACCAACCTGAACAACGAGTGCCGCGGCAATCGGGATGCGTGGGCCTTCAATTTTTTCGAAACCGGCGGGGTGCGCCACGTCAATTTCCAGCCAATGGACGGCGCTGGACAACCTATACCGGACATCCAGTCCGGCTATCGCGCCTTCGCGAACTGGCGCGGATACGATGCCGATAGTTTCTCGCAACTGCTCGACATCTGGCCCGATACGCCCGCCGGATCGGGGTTTTCATTCGAGGACCTGCGTCGTGAAATCGATGCCGGGCGTCCGTTCATTCTGCACCTCCAGCAACTCGCTTACGTCGCTGGAGACGGCTACAACCCCGACATCCACGCGGTAATGGCCGTCGGCTATGAGATCACCGCCGCCGGCGCGCGCAATGTGCGCGTGCGCTTCGGTTGGTCGGCCAACGTGAACGATTTTACCGTCAAGGCCTGGTCTAACATTGTCTATCTCAACGGCGATCCGCCGGCCTCGCCCCCGCTCTATCCACGCGGGGCGATTGGACTTAATTTCAAAACCGTCGTCACGAACGCGCTCCTGAGCGACACTGGCGGATCATTCGAGTGGTTGGGTCCGAGCGGCGTCGTTTCGGACTCGGTGGCAAAAATTTCATGGAATGCCGTTTGGCACGTCGTCGAAGCCGCGCCCGCGCCGGATGAACGCTATGTCCCCATCTCCACCGCTGCGCCGGGCCGCCGCGTCGATTTCACACTACCGACAAATGACACGCCGATGCAGGTTTATCGCCTGCGGCGGCTCGAGCCGGTTTATACGCGGGACGCGGCGCTGCGCGCGGCTTTATTTTCCGCGATTCCCTTCAAATGGGGCGCGACAAACCTGCTCTACGATCTCGACGTGGAATCCATCTCCAGCCTCGTCGCACCCGAGACAGGAATCACGAATTTGTGGGGGCTCCAGCACGCGACCGCCCTGACGAATCTTGTCGTGTACACCAACGCCATTACCGATCTTGCGCCGTTGCTGGCGTGCCAGACCGCAGGCGGACTGACGAGCGGCTCGTATGTGGACGTGCGCGGCAATCCACTGTCCGGCCATGCCGTATCCAACCAAATCCCCGCGTTGATGGCCGCGGGCATCACCGTCGATTATTGATGCGCATCCCCGCGATGCGCGAAGACAAAGCTCACTTCCGCGAACGAGGCCAGTAGGCCGCGGCATCGTCCGCGCCGCGGAGCACACGTCCGTCGGGATAGCCCGCCTGCTCGATCACCGCCGCGACAATTCGGCCCTGCTCGAAGGCCGCGCGCCACTGCTTAGCCTCGGGCACGACGCTGAAATCTGGCAGGTAAAGCGCAAGCGCAGGCGCGCGGGCGTTGGTCCATATCGCGGAAGCGGCGACCTTCTCGGGCACGCCGACGACGCTGATAAAAAGACGCGCCTCGGGATGCTCGACAACCAGCCGGTCGAATGCGTCGGGGGTCATCAAAAGCGACAAGGGCGTGCGCGTCGATTTGCCCAACAACAATCGCTCCGGCTGCTCCCATGCGCCGTCGCGGAGCGCAGGAAATACGACCTCTTCCTCTCGAATCGGTCGCCGCAACCCGGCAGACAATCCCCGCAACACGGCGCGATGATACTCGACGGCGTCGGGCGGAACGCCGGCTTTGTTGATGAAGGGGTTGGCGATAATCCGAAGAGGCGCGCGCGCGAGGTCCTCAGGCAGCGCCTCCGCGAGCGCACGGGCCATCCGCTCGCGCGCGTGGAGATCGCGCGCCAATGGGTCTCGGCCGCATCCGAGGCACGCCACAGCGGCGATCAGCGCGAGCGCGCTAAAAATAACCCGGCGACTGGTCTTCATCATATAGCGCTTCAATGCCGAGCGATTCGAGCCGGGCGCGGCTCATGGTTTCCGCATGGCCGTCCCAGAATCCTCCATTCGCCGCGCCGCCGTGCCGCGCGTGCACTTCGCCCTCCATGCTCACATTGAACCCCTTGTACTGCCGCGCGCGAAGGCCTCCGCGGCCGCGGCTGGTGGTGTCCGCGATCAGCAGGAAATCCGACGGCCGCTCCACCGCATCCGGGCGCAGCCAGAACGTGTTGTCCGGCGGCGCGTAGAGGTAGGCCTCGGGCGGATCTTCCCGAATGCCGTACGTGGTCAGCCACCGAAAATTCGAATCGAAGCGGCGCGGGGCATAGAACGGACACAACACCACGTTTGTGTTGCGGTTCAGGTAGCTATCGACAATCACGGACGCCCATGACGTGTCCACGCCGTCGGCGTAGCCGTACAGATAGACGAGATCGCGATCGAACGAGGATTGCTTCACCGCGGTGATGCACTGGCGGATATTGTTCAGGCAGGCCGTCGCCCGCCCGCGATTCAATCCGTCGCGGATCGTCGGTTGAAGCAGGGCGGCCAACATCGCGATGATCGCGACCACGACGAGCAATTCGATCAGCGTGAACCCCGCGGGCGCGCGCGAAAATGTGCTCATACGCGACATAAAGATTAACGTACACTGCCGGTGTGCTTTTCCACGATGGTTCATTTTGGCTGTTTTTTGCTGCATTTGCGGCCGCCTATGTATTGTGCAGAAGCAGTATTCGTGCCCGAAACCTGCTGATCGTGGGCGGAAGTTATCTGTTTTATGCCGCATGGGATTGGCGATTTTTGGGGCTGATTGTCTTTTCCACGCTGCTGGATTACGCGGCGGGCCTCGGCATCGCGGCGGCGCATTCGCAAAACCGGCGGCGCGCATGGATGCTGGCGAGCGTCGTCGGCAATCTGGGGGTGTTGGGGTTTTTCAAATATTGGAATTTCTTTCAGGAAAATGCCGCCGTTCTGCTGAACGCCATCGGCCTCGCGCCGTCCAGTTTCACGTTGACCGTGCTGCTGCCGGTCGGGATCTCGTTCTACACGTTTCAAACCATGAGCTACACGCTCGACGTGTATGCGCGCAGGATGGACCCGACGCGGGACTTGGCGGCGTTCGCCGCTTACGTCGCGTTTTTTCCCCAACTGGTCGCCGGTCCCATCGAGCGCGCGCGGCATCTGCTTCCGCAATTTCAGACCCCGCGCCGCATCACGGCCGACGCGCTGCAACGCGGTGTGGATTTGATCGCGTGGGGGCTGTTCAAGAAGGTCGTCGTCGCCGACCAACTCGCTCCATTCGTCGATGCCGCATTCGGAGTTGAACGCGCGCACATTGCGCTGACCGCGGCGGCAACCGTGGCGTTCGGCTTCCAAATTTATGCCGACTTTTCGGGCTATTCCGACATCGCGCGGGGCCTCGCCCGCGTGTTGGGATTCGAATTGATGGTCAACTTCAATCGCCCGTACATCGCGAAGAGTC
Source organism: uncultured bacterium (assembly GCA_937958885.1). GTDB lineage: Bacteria > Verrucomicrobiota > Kiritimatiellia > CAIVKH01 > CAIVKH01 > JAMLJG01. The sequence continues at coordinate 21,446 of CALGMT010000040.1, forward strand.
TTCGCGAGTTCTGGCGCCGCTGGCACATCAGCCTTTCGACCTGGCTCCGCGATTATCTCTACATTCCGCTTGGCGGCGGCCGGGCGACGCCTCCAAAGACGCTTCGCAATCTGCTGATCACGATGGCGCTGGGCGGACTGTGGCACGGCGCCGCGTGGCATTTTGCGCTGTGGGGCGTCTGGCACGGCATCGGCCTCGCCTTGGAACGTATGCTCCCGCGCGTCGCATCGCGGTGGACCGCGTGGAGCTGGGTGTTCGTCGGCTGGTTTCTCTTCCGCGTGCCGGCGCTCGAACGCATGCCCTCGCTTCTCGCGCACACCGGCGCGGCATGGCCGGTGTGGGCTGTCGAGATGCTGATTCCCTCGGGATGCCTGATTGCGGCGCTGCTCATGTTGGAACGCCGTCTGCCTGCCGACGGCGGAGAATCGCCGGCGCAGGGATTTCGACGGCCGGCGTGGGTGAGCGGATGTTTGTTGGTCGCCGTCCTTGCCTGCGCAAGGGAACATGCGCCCGCGTTTATCTACTTTCAGTTTTGATATGCAGAACGAATCCAACAACCCTGCCGCGCTCCGGATCGACTTTGCCCCGCGCGACGCGCTTCGGGCTGTGGGCGCGCGCCTGCTGGCGCTTCCTGTCGCGATACTCGCGCTCGGGATATTGGCGGCGTTGGATTGGCTTCCGGCGCCGCGCGCGCTGGAGAACATGGAAGAAGCGGTGCTCACCGCAAAGGCCGAGCTGGCGCGCAGCGATCGCCCCTCTTCGTGGCTGGCGATCGGCGACTCGGCCTGCATGATGAATTTCGATCCCCGTGCGCTGACCGATTCGGACGGCGCATCGGCGCTCAATCTCGGCACGTGGCGACAGTTGAGTTTCGACGCGTATGCCGAATTCGTGCGCGCGCGCGACGCGGTCGGGCGAACGCCAAAGAAAATATTGCTTATCCTGCACCCTTCCACGTTGCGGCGATCCGACTCGGATGGGCATGCGCTCGACTTGTTGAATGCGCTCCTGCATGACGCGCCGCGCCCGCGCAAGCGTTTTGGGTCCTTTGCGATTCGCGCAGCGGATACTGCGCGCGATCGAATCCTCAATCGCGTGTTCGCGCGCCCGATCCCCGCGGCCTTCGCCGCGCAGCACGGCCACGCGGGCCGGCTCGCGCGCGACCTGGTCGAAGCGGACGGTTTTCTATCCGCTCCCGATTCGATTGCGTCTCGCATGGAGGGACGTCCCGACTACTATCTGGCCCCGGGCGCCTCCGAGCGCATCGCGGCATTTCGAGCGGCAACAGGAGACGCGGAATTGTTTATCGCGCTTTCTCCGACGCCGCGCGCGTTGGCGCTGCGCGACACGGAGGAACGAGTCGCGCGGTTGAGCGCCGAGTTGGCGGAGAAGCTGAGCCCCGCCCGCGCACTGGCGCTGCCTGCGCTCTGGGATGACCGCGATTTTTACGACACCGTTCACCTGCGCCCTGCCGGCCGCATGCGCTGGCAACAACGGGTCGTCGACGCGCTCAATAACGCTCCCTAACTCAAATTATTCACGAAGGGGCATGAAATAGTTGGAAAATAGTATTGGGAAACCAATGTAAAATGCCTTCGTTTATATGGTTACACAAAACGGCATGCGAGGTTTTCCAATGACTGACACTTCTACAGACTGTCTGCTTTTTCCAGCACAGGCCTCTTCACGTCCGTTTTTCAGACCAGCGCCTCTGAAGTAATGGCGGACTCCTCCTGCTCAAGGCGCGCGACCGCAAGCTGAACCTCTGCGCCCGTTTGGCCGCCGCCATCCCGGATCGCCGACAGGCTTTTATTGATTGTTGCCCAAATCATGGCTCAAAAACACCTCGCTCTTCGGGCGCCTTATTGCGGATTTACCCACCCCGCCCTTCGGGCGCCCCTCCGGAGGAGGGAACTACTCTTAGGACCCCTCCTGGGAGGCGGCCGCGAAACGGGTGGTGGGTGTTTTACCCGGACCAAATCGCTACTAAATGAACAAATAAAGAAAACATTTACTGTTAGCCCGTAGGGGCAACCGCTCAACCTTTGACAACTCCGCAACGGCGCGCCGGTGAAGGCTCTGGGTATGTATCGATAGCGGAAATGACTTTTTCCACAGCAGACACAAAAGGCCGTCTTGTAGTCTTTGGAGCGGGATAAATCCGATGCGCTAGTCGAAAACGACCTCAAGGCGTCCGGCGATGGCGTAGAACACCGCGAAGCGCGCATACCGACAATGGTCGTCATCGTAGCGGAGACGGCGGAGATCCTCGCGCAGGCGGTCGAGGGCCCCGTCACTTCAACGGATTCGGCCACTGCCATCCAACTCCACGAGGACTGCAAAGTCATCGTGGACGAAAAGGCGGCGGCTCCGCTCAAGGGCAGCGACTACTTCCGATGGATTTTCGCCAACGAACCCGATTGGCTCGAAGCCCGCCGCCGGCTGAGGCTGTCGTGATCGCTCCGTGACAGGCATCGAATCCGCGCTTCATTGACACCCCGCCTTGTGGAGGGATATAGAGGCAACGATGCATGAAATCTTGACCGAACGCATTGTGCCCGTTGCCGTGATCGAACGCGTGGAGGACGCCGTGCCGGTCGCGCGCGCGCTGATCGCCGGTGGGCTGAGCACGCTGGAACTCACGCTCCGGACTTCGGCCGCGCTGGATTGCATCCGCGCGATTCGCGCGGAAGCGCCGGAGTTGAAAGTCGGCGCGGGCACGGTCCTGACGCCGGACCAAGCGCGGCAAGTGCGCGAAGCCGGCGCCTTTTTCGCGGTGGCGCCCGGATTAAACCGTCGGGTGGTCGAAGCCGCCCGCGCGCTTGAGCTGCCGTTCTATCCCGGCGTGATGACCCCTTCCGACGTCGAGGCCGCGCTCGAGCTGGGCTGCACGCTGCAAAAATTTTTTCCCGCATCGGCGGCAGGCGGATTGGAGATGATCAAATCGCTGGCGGGTCCCTATGCGCACACCGGGTTGAAACTCATTCCGCTCGGCGGCATCACGGCGCAAAACATGAGCGACTACCTCGCCCACCCGCTCGTCGCCGCGATCGGCGGTTCCTGGCTGGTGGACAGAAAATGCCTGGCCGCGAAAGACTACGCGGGCATCACAAAGTTGGTCAAAGAAGCCGTCGCCATCGCCGGAGGCCGTTCATGAAGATTCGATCCGCAGACGCGTGCATGTGGGATGAAGTATCGCTGGGCGAGGTGATGCTGCGCCTCGATCCCGGCGAGGAGCGCGTACACACCGCGCGGACCTTTCGCGCGTGGGAGGGCGGCGGCGAATATAACGTCGCGCGCGGCCTGCGCCGCTGTTTCGGCCTGCGCACGGCGCTGGTCACGGCCTTCGTGGACAACGCGGTCGGCCGCCTGCTCGAGGATTTTATCCTGCAGGGCGGCGTGGACATGCGCCACGTGAAGTGGGCGCCGTTCGACGGCGTGGGCCGCGCGGCGCGCAACGGGCTGAACTTCACCGAGCGCGGCTATGGCGTGCGCGGGGCGGCGGGCGTGAGCGATCGGGGACACACCGCTGTATCGCAACTCAAGCGCGGCGATATCGACTGGAAGCGCATCTTCAAGGAAGAAGGCGCGCGCTGGTTCCATTGCGGCGGCATTTTTGCGGCCCTTTCCGAGACGACGCCCGACGTCGCGCGCGAGGCGATGGAATGCGCGAAAGAGCACGGCACGATCGTCTCCTACGACTTGAACTACCGCCCCAGCCTGTGGAAATCCATCGGCGGCTCGAAGCGGGCGATTGAGGTGAATCGCGCCCTCGCGCCGTACATCGACGTGATGATCGGCAACGAAGAGGATTTCACCGCCGCCCTGGGTTTCGAGGTGCCCGGCCTGGATGAGCACTGCTCGAACCTTGATCCGGCGAACTTCCGAAAAATGATCGAGGTCGCGCGTTCGGCCTATCCGAACTTTCAAGCCATCGCCACGACGCTGCGCAACGTGAAGAGCGCCACGATCAACGAGTGGAGCGCGACACTCTGGGTCGACGGCCGCTTTTACCAGGCGGCAACGCGCACACTCGAGATCTTGGATCGCGTCGGCGGCGGCGATTCCTTCGCATCGGGATTGATCTATGGATTTCTAAGCGGCCTCGACCCGCAGACCTGCGTGGAATACGGTGCGGCGCACGGCGCGCTCGCGATGACGACCCCCGGCGACACCTCAATGGCGACGCTGGCCGAGGTCCGCAACCTCGCCGGCGGCGGCTCCGCCCGCGTACAGCGATAAGCGCGCGGTTTTGGATGGGGGCGTCGAAGGTGGTGGCGGCGGAGGGATTTGAACCCCCGACCAAGGGCTTATGAGTCCCCTGCTCTACCGGGCTGAGCTACGCCGCCGCAGAAATCGGTCACGTTAGGGGGCGACCGCGGGCGTGTCAAGCAGACGCCGGATTTCGCACGCCAAGGCTTCGATCGTGAACGGTTTCAGCAACAGCGCAGCGGATTGGCTGACGCGCACCCCGTCCAGCTTCATGTCCTCGGTGAAGCCGGACATGAAGAGCACACGCAAATCCGGCTTCTGTTTACGCAATTGCTCGACCATCTCCGGGCCGCCCATGATGGGCATCACGACGTCGGTCACGACAAGATCCACCCTGCCGTCGTTGCGATTAAAGACGTTTAGGCCTTCACCGCCATGCGTGGCCTCCAGCACCTTGTATCCGAGCTTGGCAAGTCCGCGCACCGCAAGATTGCGCACGCCGCTTTCGTCCTCCACAACCAAAATTGTTTCTACGCCGCTGCACACCCGCTCGGGCGAGGTCTCCACTATATCCTGCGCGGCGTCGTCCACTACGGGAAAATAAAGCCGGAATTCGGCGCCCTTTCCCGGCGAAGTGTCCACCTCGATGAAACCGCGGCAGTGCTGGACAATGCCATATACGGTAGATAAGCCCAGCCCTTGCCCTTGTCCCTTCGGCTTGGTGGTGAAGAACGGCTCGAAGATCTGACGGCGTACCTCCTCCGTCATGCCGACGCCGGTGTCGCGGACGGCCAGACATACGTGACGACCGGGGCGAGCGCCTTTCCGTGACGCGACGCGCTCCGGACTGATCTCCGCCACGCGCGTCATAAATGTCAAGGTGCCGCCGTTCGGCATCGCGTCCCTCGCGTTAAGCGCCAGATTGGTGAGGACCTGCTCGATCATGCCCGGATCGGCCTCGACGCTCGGCAGTTTCCCGTCTAGCTGGGCGACCAGCTCGACATCTTCGCCCAGCGAGCGGCGCAGGAGCGGATCGATCTTGCGGACGGCGTCGTTCAAATTAAGCGCCTGCATCTGCACGACGTGCTTCTGGCCGAAGGCGAGCAGTTGCCGTGTCAGGCGAGCCGCTCGTTCGCCGGAGCGGATGATTTCGTCAACATCCGGCCGACAGACATGGTCGGACTCCAGGGTGTCGCGGATCAAACGCGCGAAGCCGAGGATGCTGGTCAGCAGGTTGTTAAAGTCGTGCGCGATGCCGCCGGTGAGCCGGCCGATGCTCTCCATCTTTTGCGACTGCCGCACCGCCTGCTCCAACTCCAGCGCGCGCGTGATATCTTGAGAAACGGCGAGGTAGGCGCGAATCTCGCCCGTTCCCGATTTGATGGGCGAAATAACCTGTTCCGCTTCGTACAGGCGGCCGTCTTTGCGGCGATTGGTGATGCGTCCGGCCCACACATCGCCCCGCAGCAGGGTTTTCCACATCTCGTCATAAGCCCGAGCGTCCATATTCCCGCTTTTGAGGATGCGCGGGTTCTTGCCGATCGCCTCGTCGCGGGAATAGCCCGTTATGGCTTCAAACGCGGGATTCACATACGTGATCGTGCCGTGGACATCGGTGATCACAACAGCTTCGGCGGACTGTTCGAGCGCGGTCGCGAGCAGGGCGCGCTCGGACTCGACCATCTTGCGCTCGATGATGTTCGCGATGAGCGAGGCGAATACCGCGACGATCTCCTGTTTAACGGGATCGAACGGCGTCTTCGTGATGGCGGAGTCGTTGCAAAACACGCCCACGGCCTTGTGCGCGGTCTGGATCGGCGTGATCGCCACCCAACCCTGCCCGCGCGGGGCCATGTGTCCATTGCGCCAATCCTGCAGCGGTTCGAGCGACAGGCTCCAACGGGGCTCGTTCGACGCGCGCAGGCGGAAGCGCTCGCGCCATTGTTCGTCCATCGGGATCACGTGGTTGCGTTCGTCGGTAATGCGCCCGCTCATGTCGGTGCCATACGTGGCGCGGACGCGCTGCCCGTCCGCCAGAAAAATCGCGGCGCGCTCCAGCCCCAACCGCTCGCGCGAGAGTTCAACGGCGCGCCGATACACGGTGTCGACGTCCGGCGCGGCGATCAACTCGTCCGCGATCTCGACAACGGAGCGAAGGCCCTGCACGGTTGCGGATTGCCGATCTTCCATCTGCGGACGATCTGTGCTGTCGCGCACGGTCAACAGCAGCGCCGGTTTGCCGTCATACTCGATGCGGTTCGCCTTGATCTCGACCGGTACAATGCGCCCGCCCCGCGTGTAGCTGTAGCCTTCATACTGGTCCAATTGACCGGAGAACCACTTGGGAAAATCGCGCCGCACCACGTCCCGGTGGCCGGGCGGCACGAGATCCAAGACGGACATTCCGACCATTTCCGCACGCGGTATATCGTGCAGACGGGCGGCGGCTTCGTTGGCGTCGAGCACAATTCCGTCTTCCGATTCGACAAACATCGGATCCGGCGACCGCTCGAACAGGACGCGGAACCGCGCCTCGCTCGCGCGCAGTTCCGCGGTGCGCCGGTCGAGTTCGACCTGGATACTCTCTCGTTGCCGCTCCAATTGCGCCTGGTATTCTCGCATGCGCAGCAATACGCGGACTTGGGCCGCCAGCTCGTCGGCTTCAAAGGGTTTCACCAGATAGGCGTCGGCGCCCGACTCAAGGCCCTGCGTGCGATCCGCGGCGTCGCGGTGAAGACCGGACATCATCAAGATCGGAATACGCGCGGTGACGGCATCTGCTTTGAGCCGGGCGCACGTCGCCCATCCGTCGCACGCGGGCATGCATACATCCAGCAGAATTACATCCGGGTTCAACTCCCGCGCGCGCGCGATCCCGGACTCGCCGTCATGCGCCTCGGAAATGCGCGCGTCAGGAAAGCGAGCGGATAATTGAGAACGAACGAGCATGCGGGTATCGGCGTCGTCATCGACCACGAGAATGTGGTGGAGCTTGTCCATCTCAATATCCAAATTTACTGGAACGGATGGGGCGCCACAAGCTTGCCGCTGCCCCCTGTCCATAAGCTGCCATCGGGGCCCACTAAAACGATACGGTCTCGCCGGGCAGGGCGGATCCGATACCCCCCCGCAAGCGAGCTGAATGCCGGCAACACCAACAGGTGGGATCGGAACCAGTAGCAGGGCCTCGCCGGCTCGCCGGGCAGCGGCGGTCGAAACACCGGATGAAGGTGGCCGCAAATCGAATAGCCGGAAACCGCCTTCGGCGGGTCGTGGCGCAGCGCAATACCATCGATCGCGAGAACGCGAACGGTGTCAATCGCCAGCGCGCGAGGCGGCTCGCCCGCCGAGCGGTCGTGGTTTCCACGCACCAGCGTGATCGCTAGCGCGCGATGTCGCGTGCGCCAGGCGGATAACGCATCCACCACTCGCGCGCCGCGGCCGCTGCGCGCGTGAAAGAAATCGCCCAGCACAATCAACCGGCGCGCCGACACGCGCGCGAGCGCCTGCGATAATCGATCGAGATCATCCGCCAATGCCCCATCCGGCACAGGCACGCCGGCTTTTCTGAAGGCCTCGTCCTTGCCGATGTGCAAGTCGGCACAGATCAAGGTCTGCTGTTCCGGCCACCACAGCGCGCGCTCCGGCAGGCAGCTCCATGTGCGCTCCGCCCATTCAATCGCCATCATGATGCGGCGACCTCACTCGTCAGGCGCGCGGACATGCGCCGCAATCGTTCCGCCCACGTTTCCGTGCTGACCTGCGCACGCTGTCGTTCCGCCCACAGCGGAAAGGCAAACGGCGAAAAACGTGCCGTGCGCATCACGCGCAACCGCGTGGATTCCGCCTCGCGCAGCACGCTGCGGATACGGTCCGCCTGCAACTGATCGCGCGCGACTTCGCGCCGCGCCTGCGCGAGCAACAAGTTGTTCGGATCATAGCGCTGGAACACTTCATAAAAGAGCGCGCCGGAGGCCTGCAACTGGCGCGTCGATTTCCGCCGGCCCGGGTAGCCGGAGAATACCAAACCCGCCACGCGCGCGATGTCGCGGAATTGCGTCCGCTCCAGTGCGCCGCCTCGAACACAAGCTGCAAGATCTTCGTCGAGTCCTTCCAACGCGAGTCGCATGCGCCAGGCGGACTCCGCATGATCGAGCGGCGCGGAACACACCAATTCAAATCCGTAATCGTTTGCCGAGATGCGGATCGTGGATGGAGCGGCGCGCGCGATCCGCATCGCCAACAAGGCCGCCAGGCCCTCATGCGCGAGGCGCCCCGCGAAGGGGAACACATACACATGATGTCCTTCGCGCGACTCGGTGTGTTCAATCAGCCACTCGTCGGCCCGCGGAATCGCCGAAATCGCCGCTTGCGCCTCCAGCACGGGTCGCACCGCCTGCATCTCCGCATCCGCATAACCCCCTCGCGCAGCCTCATCGAGGCGCGCGCGGACGCGAGTCGCCAGATGCGTGGAGAGCGGCAGGCGTCCGCCCATCCACACCGGCGCGATATGTGCGACGCGCTTGGCCGCGCGCACCCAGAGCGTCATGTCGCGCACGCGCACAAATTCCAAGGCGCGCCCGGCAAAGTGGAACGTGTCGCCCGGCTTCAACGGGCCGGCAAAGCGCTCCTCAACCGAACCGATGCGCCCTCCGCGTAAAAAGCGCACCTCCAGCATGCCGTCGGAAGGGATGGCGCCTATATTCATCCGGTGCAGTCGCGCCACAGTGGGGGTCGATCCCTCAAGTCCTGCGGGCCCTTCGATCACGCGCCGATAGTCCGGATACGCCTTCAAGACCGGTCCGGTACCGCGCACAAAATCCAACGCCCACTGCCACTCGTCGTCCGTGAGCGCGGCGTATGCATGCGTTCGCATGATTTCCTCGCGCAGCGCGGCCGGCGGCGTCGGTTCGCCAAGGGCGACCGTGACGATGTGCTGCACCAGGACATCCAACGGCTTGATCAGCGGCGGCCGCGGCTCCGCGTCTCGCGCGGCAGCGGCCGCGCGCGCGGCGGAAAATTCGACCAGCTCGAATGCGTGCGCGGGCACGCACAGCACCCGGCTCGGACGTCCCGGCGCGTGACCGCTGCGCCCGGCCCGCTGGAGTAGACGCGCGACACCTTTGGGGCTGCCGATTTGGATCACCTGTTCCACCGGACTGAAATCAACGCCGAGATCGAGGCTCGACGTACAGACGACGCAGCGCACGTTCGCGCAGCGCAATCGCTCCTCCACAGCTTCGCGCTGATTGCGGTCGATCGATCCGTGATGAATCGCAAGCCGGTCTTCACCCCAACCGGTGGCTTCCGCCAGCGCGCGGTGCCAAAGTTCGCATTGCGCGCGGGTATTGGTGAACAGCAAAGTGGTCCCCGACGCCATCACACGAGCCGCTACTTCGCGCACCAGCGACAGCCCCATATGACCCGACCAGGGAAACCGATCGATTTCAGCGGGGCGCACTGTTTCAATTTCGATAGGCTTCGGCAGTTCGCCCTGAATCAAACGGCGCGGGCGCGCACCGGGCGCGCCGGCGAGCACATCCAGCGCCTCCTGCAAGTTGCCAAGCGTGGCCGAAAGCCCCCAGGTGCGCAGCGCCGGATTCCAGGCGCGCAAACGCGCGAGCCCCAGCTCGGTCAGCACGCCGCGCTTTGAACCCATCAGTTCGTGCCACTCGTCCACCACCACGGCAGCCGCGCTGGAGAGTCGCGCGCGCGCGTCGGGAAACGAAATCGCGACGGCAAGACTTTCGGGCGTCGTGACAAGGACGGCGGGCATTTGCTCGCGCTGCGCGCGGCGTTGCGCTGCGGTCGTATCGCCGGTCCGAGACGCGACGCGCCAGCCGGGCGCGAGTGCGGCGAGCGCCTCGCGGATGTTTTCTTCGGTGTCGCGCGCCAACGCGCGCAGCGGAGTGATCCATAACACGCGCAGTCCGGCCGGCTTCGGTTCAGAAATGCCGGCCACGGGACCGAGCAGCGCCGCCAACGTCTTCCCTGTGCCCGTCGGCGCGTGGATCAATCCATCGCACCCCTCAACCCACGCGGCCCACGCCGCGCGCTGGTAGTCGAACGGACGCCAGCCGCGGGCCGCGAACCAGGCTTCAACGCACGCATTCATGTCTGCGCCGCGTTCATGAGGGCCACGAGTTGCTCCAGGCGATCCGCATCCGCCGGCATCTTGTCGCGCCGCCAGCGGTGCACGCGCGGGAAACGCAGCGCGATGCCGGATTTATGACGCGGCGACGGTTGAAGGCCTTCAAACGCGATTTCAAACACCAGCTCCGGCACCACCACGCGCACCGGTCCGTGCTTTTCGATCGTGTGCCGACGAATCCATCGGTCAACCTCTTCCAGTTCGCGGTCGGTGAGTCCGGAGTATGCCTTCGCGACCGGAACGAGCGTCTCGCCGTTCCAAACGCCGAGCGTGTAATCGGTGTGCAGTCCTGCGCGCCGACCGTGCCCGGCTTGTGCATACATCAGCACGGCATCGACTGTGTAAGGATCGACCTTCCATTTCCACCATGCCCCGCGCTCGCGGCCGACGCCGTAAGGCGAATCGCGCCGCTTCAACATAATCCCCTCGACGCGGCGAGCCCGCGATTCGGCGCGCAACGCGGCGAGCGCGGGCCAATCGGGAAAGGCCAATGTTGGCGACACCTTCAGCTCTTCGGGCGCGCGCTGCAACACGGCCTCCAGCCGAGCGCGGCGCTCCGAAAGCGGTTGGGCGCGGATATCGACGCCGTTGAATTCAAGGAGATCGTAGGCCATAAAAATCACCGGCGCCTCGCGCAGCTCGTCGGATGAAACGCGCAAACGCCCGATGCGCCGTTGCATGGCGCCGAACGGCAGCGGTCGATCTTCCCGCCAGGCGAGCAGTTCGCCATCCAGCGCCGTGCCCTCCGGCAAAGCCGCAAGGGCCCGCTCGATTTCCGGATATCGCTCGGTGACCAATTCCTCGCCGCGCGTCCAAATCGCAATGGAGGCCGCGCGCCGAAGCGCTTGCGCGCGAATGCCGTCCCATTTCCATTCTGCCTGCCAGTCGCCGGGATCTCCGAGCGAGGAGACCGCCTGCTCCAGGGGATATGCCAGATAAAAAGGGTACGGTTGCAGATTCGGCGTTCCGCGCTCTTCCGTTGAGAGCAGCCGCTCGAAAAACGACGCGTCGGGCGGCCAGTCGCCCATCAAGCGGCGCGCCAATTCCGCCGCGGGGACGCCGGAAACGCGGGAAAGCGCACGCTCTACCAGGGCGCGCGAGATGCCGACCCGGAATCCGCCGGTGAGCATTTTGTGATAGAGGAAGCGCGCATCGCCATCCAACTCGTGCCACGACTGTTCGATCCGCGCACGGCGCTCCTCGTGGGAAAGCTCGCGAAGCGGGCGTATTCGATGCTCTATTAATGCGGATAACGGCCACGCGCGCGGCGTCGCGGCGGGCGGAACGAGCAGCGCCAGGGTTTCGGCCAAATCGCCTGCCGCGGCATAGCACTCCTCCACCAGCCACGGGGCGAGTCCCGACGCCGCGCCCGCCCACGCGCGCAGCTCCGCAGGGCTGACCGCGCGCGGGAGGCGGCGTCCGACCAGGTGAAACAACGCCCATGCGGCATCCTCACGCGGCGCGACGCGAAAGTAGTCTTCCAGCGCCGCCACTTTGTCGTTGGTGCGCGTGTGCTGATCGAGGCGCCGGTATAATTGGACAAAAAGGTCCATAATTAGTCCGCCGATTCGCGCGCCGGAGGCGCGTCCGATTCCGCTCCCGCCTCTCCTATAAAGGCGGTGCGCACCACATCCGCTTCGCGGCCCAGCTCGCGCAGGTAGCGGGCGAGCGCCTCGCCGTATCCGTGCGTCAGACCGACCCACTCCGCGCCGCTCTCTTCGATTGTTTGCAACAGCGCGGGCCAGTCGGCGTGATCCGAGATCACGAACCCGCGGTCCGCGCCGCGCCGACGCCGCGCGCCGCGCACGCGCATCCAGCCCGAGGCGAACCCCACGGAACACGCGCCCCACTTCCGAAGCCACGGCGAATGATGCGCGGACGGCGGCGCAAGCAGGAGCGCGCGCCCGCGCAACGTCTTCGCGTCGTCCGCCGTTGCCTTGCGCGCGGCGGGCAGCGAAACGTCTGCAGCGCGGTAGAGTTCGACGAAGCGCTCCATCGCGCCGTGATACAAAATCGGGCCCTGTTCCGGATTCAACAGCGCCAGCAGTCGCTGCGCCTTGCCGACCGCGTAGGCGAGCAGCACAGAGGTTCGACCCGCTTCCTGGTTTTCGCGCCACCAGTCGTGGATTTCGCGAACGATCTCGGAAGCGTCCGGCCAGCGATACAACGGCAACGCGAACGTGCTTTCCATGATGAGTTCATGACACGGCACCGGCTCGAACGCGTCGGCCGTCGGATCATCGTCGCGCTTGAAATCGCCGGTGACCACCGCAACGCGTCCGCCGACCTCGATGCGCGCCTGCGCCGCGCCGCGCATGTGGGCGGCGGGATGAAACGAAACCACAGCCGCGCCAATCCTGCGGCGCTCGCCGTACGGCAGGCCCTCGACCGGCGCCCCGACGCGCTCGCGCACGAGCGGGAGCCCGGGCTCGGCTGTCAGATAGGCGCCGTGCCCCGGCCGCGCGTGGTCGCTGTGTGCGTGCGTGATCAGCGCGTGCGCGACCGGTCGCCACGGATCGATATAAAAACCGCCGGCCTCACAGTACAATCCGGCGGACGTTGCCTGGACGATGCGCGACACTTTCTATTTTCGACCCGCTGATGCCGATCCTTACGCAGCTACTTTTTTCCCTGATCGGACAGCGCCAGCAGCAACCCCAGCAAAATAAAGCTGGTGACGAGCGAGCTGCCGCCGTGGCTGATGAACGGAAGCGTCAGTCCGGTCAGCGGCAACGCTTTTGTCACGCCGCCGATGTTGAACAGCGTTTGCAGGGCGAGCATCGTCGTCAACCCCGTCGCGAGGGCCTGCTGAAATGGATCGCGCAGGCTGTCGGCGATCCGATAGCCGCGGTGGAAGAGCAGCAGATAGGCGAGCAGCACGAGGCCGCATCCGACATAGCCCAGTTCCTCGCCGAGTGCGGCATAGACAAAATCGGAGGACGCGATCGGCACCGCGGTGGGGTGCCCCGCGCCGAGACCGGCTCCCCATAATCCTCCGCTCGCCATGGCGGAAAGCCCTTGCAATACCTGCCAGCCGCGCCCGGTCGGATCCGCGAACGGATCGAGCCACACGCCGATCCGCCCCGCGCCGTGCGGCACAAATTTCCAGATCGCGAGTCCGGCGACGGCGAGCGCGCCCAGCCCGGCAACCGCATACCCTGCGCGACCGGTCATCAACACGACCATCGCCAGCAACGTGCCGTTGAGCAGCGCAATCAGTCCAATGTCGCGAATCGCCGCGAGCAGAATCATCGGCAGCGCCCAGAAGACGGCCAACGACAGCACGAGTCCGCCGGACCACGCGGGCACGCCGGGCAGCGCAGGCTGCTCAAACGCCTTGCGGTACACGTGAAGCAGATTCGCCGCGTAGAGGACGAGCAGCGCCTTCACGATCTCCGTCGGATTCACATAGCCGCCGAGATACACCGCGCCGCGAAAGCGCTGACCCAGCGCCAGCATCCCGCCGAGCACCGCCACGGCGAGCAGCGCGGCGGGGACGGCAAACGATTCGAGCGCGCGCACGCGGGGCCCGCGAAACAGGGCCACGGTCAGCCACAGCGCGCCCGCGCCGATCGGCAGCGCGTAGTTCGACCACCGCGCCGGGTTGTCGAGCGCCAGCGTGCCGAGGCGGAACTGAATCGCAAGTCCGAGCCCTGCGAGCAACAGCGCGAGCGCGAGCAGCGCGCCGTCGCCGCGGAATCCGACGAGCGCGAGCCCCACCCGCAACGCCAGTACTGTGGCCGCGTATCCGACGGCGGGCCAGGCCCAGCGCGACTGCCACTCGCCGGCGAGCTCGAACTTCACCGCCCACACCATCGCGAAGGCGAGCACGACCGTGAACAGCACGGGCCACCAGATCGCGCGTTGTGGTGTTCGAACGGGAGGCATGGGAATCACTCCGTACCGACGGACCCGGGCGCTACGGACGGCGTCGAGTGGAAGTAGCCCAGCGAATCGGCCCGTTTCAACAATCCGACCGCGACCGGCAGCGCGGCGGTTGAGCCGAATCCGCCGTGTTCGACCAGTACGCCGATCACGATCGCAGGTTTTGTGGCAGGGGCCATGCAGATAAACCACGAATGATCCTCGCCCCGCGGCGTCTGCGCGGTGCCGGTCTTGCCCGCCACATCGAGACCCGGCAGATTCGCCGCGCGCGCGGTGCCGTCCGCAACCACCTCGCGCATCAATGCGCGCAACCTCCGCATCGCCTTGGGCGTGCCGCACCCGGCGAGCCATTCCGGGGCCGCGCGCGCGGCGAGGCGCGGCTTCATCATCCGCCCGTCATTCGCAATCGCCGCCGCGACCAGTGTCATCCCGAGCGGCGTGGCGAGCGCCTCGCCCTGCCCGATCGCGAGTTGCGCAGCCGCCGCGCGCTGATGGTCCTTCAAATCGGGGAATCGCCCGACTTCCGCCCGAATCGCGCGCGCGGACCCGTCATACACGGTCACGCGTTCGTTGAACTGGAAGCGGCGCGCGTGCTCGCTCAGCGCGGACGGTCCAAGCCGAACCGCGAGTTGCGCGAAATATACATTCGACGATTTCGCAAGAGCACGGCCGAGTCCGATCCGTCCGTGTCCGCCCCAGGCACCCCCGCGACGCAACGCGGCGTAATACTCGTGGTCGCGGATCGGCGGCGTGTTCGGCGCCGCAACGTATCCGCTCGCGGGACACTCCAGCAGCGGCTCCTCGCCGCGCTCCAGCGCGAGCGCGGCGGGGAGCACCTTGAGGGTCGAGCCGGGCGGATACAGCCCGCGCAGCGCGCGATTCATCAGCGCGGCGCGCTCTCGGTCGCCGGCAAACAGGTCCGGTGTGAGCCGGTGCGGATCAAATGCCGGCGCGCTCGCCATGGCGAGGATGTCGCCCGTCCGCGGGTCCATGACCACCGCGGCGCCGCGCCGGCCCTCCAACAGACGCGCCGCCTCGCGCTGGAGCTGCGCATCGAGCGTCAGCTCGATGTCGTTTCCTCGCGGCGCGCGCGATTGCAGCAGATTGAGTCCGAAGCGCGCCTGCTCGTCTCGCGTCGCGGTCGTCGTGCCCTCCAAAAACGGATGATCCGCCGCCTCAATGCCGTCCATTCCGTAGGTCGCGTCCACATACCCGACGATGTGGCAGGCGGCCGCGCTGAGCGGATAGACGCGGCGTCCCGGAAAATCGGCATCGTCATAGGCAAGCCGCTCGCCGCGTCGGTCGCGGATTTCACCGCGCACCATCCGTTTCGCCGGATTGTCGGGGCGGCGGTTGTATTTCTTCATGAAATCGACAAACGCCGGGCGCGCAAAACCGCCGAGTTGCCACGTCGCCTGATAGGCGTACACCGCGAGAAACGCCAGCGCGAGGACGGCAAAGCATGCGCGGTGAACGCGACGTTTCGGCGTCAGCGCCTCGCGCCCGCGGCGAACCCACAGCAGGAGAAGCAGCCACGCGAGGGAAACAAAGAACGCGCCTTTGAGCCAGGCAGCCCACGCGACAGGATCATGGGGGAGCGCCGCGTCCATCACCTACTCCGCGGGGCGCACGGCACGGATCAGCGGGGCGGTGCGGCGGACTGCAATCGTTGAAGGGCCGCCGCGCGGGCGGCATCCAACTCGCGGGCGGCGGCGTCGAGCGCCTCGCGCAATGGGGCGAGTTCCGCGCGCGGGTCTCCGGCATCCGCCGCATTCAGCAGGGCAATGGCGTCGTCGAGCTTCACGGTCAACTCCGCCTTTTCCGATTCCAGCGCGGAACGCGCCTCCTGGCACGCATCGCGTTCGGCAACGAGCGCATCGCGCTCCTTCAGAGCCGCATCGAGCTGGGCGCGCAAGTCTGCCATCTCGGCATCGAGCAGGCTCAACCGCTCCAGCGCCTCCGCTGTCGCCGTATCCGGCGCGCCTTGAGGCCCGGATGCCCCCTCGGGGGGACGCTCCCCCTCCGCGCGCCCGCGGAGCGCTTCGAGTTGAGAGCGGCAATAAGCGATTCGGAACTGGACAATATCGGGATGCCAGTTCGGATCGTTTTTGGCGATCGCGACATAAAGATCGAGCGCCTCCTGATAACGC
Source organism: uncultured bacterium (assembly GCA_937958885.1). Taxonomy (GTDB): domain Bacteria; phylum Verrucomicrobiota; class Kiritimatiellia; order CAIVKH01; family CAIVKH01; genus JAMLJG01. The sequence goes on from CALGMT010000040.1 coordinate 37,844, forward strand.
TTGCGCGCCTCTGCGATCGCGCCGCCATCGCGCGCAAGATCGGCTTTGACTACCGCGACATACGCGGCGATCTGATCCTGGGAAAGGTCTTTCTCCGCGCGAACCGCGCCCGCGAACGGGGCGATCAACAGCGCGGCTATGAGGGGGATGTGTTTCATCGGGCGCTCCGCGCGGCGGGGCTGGAGCGGGAGATGGGATTTGAACCCACGACATTCACGTTGGCAACGTGACGCTCTACCACTGAGCTACTCCCGCGAGGAGAGAATGACGCTAGCAATATCCCCACACATAGTTCAAGATAATTCATAGACCGAGAGACCTATCTGACCATAAATCCCATGGGTACTTCTGTTGTCGTAGATATCCGCCTTTGATAGAAAGACGCGCCTACGGCGCTTGCGCATGCACTTCGCCCCGGTAGCTCAGCTGGACAGAGCAGCGGTTTCCTAAACCGCAGGTCGCGCGTTCGAACCGCGCCCGGGGCACGCCGCGCCTGCTGCTCGTCGGGCCCGCGCTTGATTTCGCAGGCATACGCGGCGTATGTTCACACGAGCTTTTTCCAAGGGGTTTCGGATTATGCGATTGAAAAACAGCTTTGCGTTGTTCGCGATTTGCGCATCAACAGCGCTGTTCACCGCCTGCTTCGACAGCGGCGGGGGCGGAAAATACGACGGTTTCGACTTCGGCGACAACGATCGCAACAAAGTCGTCGCGCTGGGCGATTCGATCACGGAAGGGTTCACCTGCGATGACGAAACGAAATCCTATCCCACCCGCATCGCGGAAATGACGAAACTCACCGTCATCAACGCCGGCAAGAGCGGCGAGCGCACCACCGAAGCCGCGGCGCGCGCCGGACGCGTGCTCGACTCGAACAAGCCCGGCTTCCTCCTCATTCTCACCGGGCACAATGACGCCATCTTCGACCGCGACGCGAACGCGGTCATCAACAATATCCGTTCGATCGTCAACTCGGCGCGCAATCGAAAGACCGTTCCGATTCTTTCCACCCTCGTCCCGATCGGCGCGCCGCGCCGCTTCGCGACCGGACCGGCCCGCGAGTACAGCGAACGCATCCGACAACTGGCCGCGGAACTGGACGTGGAATTGGTGGATATGGAGAAAGAATTCGGCGACGACCCCGCCTCGCTCCAGTGCGACGGGTTGCACCCGAACGACGCGGGTTCCGCCGTCATCGCGGCGGCCTTCGCCGACAAGCTCCCATAAACCTTGCCTTTTCGCGCCGCGCCGTCCTACATTCCGCCCCTTATGCAACCGGAATCCAGACCCGACCCGGCGCCCTCTGCGGCGCCGACCAACCCGCTAAAAGACAAGGCGCTCGAAATCAAGGAAGTCCCGGAGGTCCTCGACTTTCTTCGCGAGAACGGCACAGCGATCCTGCTGGGCGCGGGCGTGGCCGCCGCGATCTTCCTCGGCTGGTCGCTGTACCGGAACCACCAAACCCAGCAGCGCGCGTCGGCGGCCGCTCTGCTGTTCAGCGCGCAGGGGCCGGAACAGATTCAGCAAGTCCTCACCCAGTATCCCCGCACGCCCGCTGCGCCGCTCGCGCAACTCATCCTGGCCGGCGAGGCCTTCGACCAAGGTCAATACGACTACGCGCAAAGCCTCTTTGCGCGCTTCCTGGAACAGCACCCCGCGCACGAGCTGCGCGACCAAGCGTCCTTTGCCGTAATCCAGTGCATGGAAGCGGCAGGCCGCGTGCAAGAGGCTTTTGCCGCCTACACAGCCTTCGCCGCCGAGCGGTCCGGCCACTACCTCGAACCCGCCGCGCGCTTCGGCGCCGCGCGTTGCCTCGAAATCATGGGCCGCCTCGAAGAGGCCCGCGCAGCGTATGAGGCCTTGCGCGATGCCCTCACCGATGATCGGTGGCGCGGCCGCGCGGAAACGGCCATCGCATTTGTGGATAAAGAGCTGCGCGCCCGCGCGCGCGGCGACGCACCAACCGCGCCCGTCGCGCCGGCGCCCGCGCTCAACTTCCCGGGCTTGTCGCCGGGGGCTCCGTTCCTTCCCGCTCCTTGAGCAATGCCGCGCGCGCGCTGATGTGCGGGCCCGGAAACAGCTCCAATAAATCCGCGGCTTTCGATTCGCCGCTGAATGTCGCCTCAAGCGCCGCATAGGCATCCCGACCGTATTGCAGCATCGCCTCGAATTTCCGTGTCTCAGCATCTTGTACGACGAAACAGAGGTGCTCCGGCGTTGAGTCCGTCGCGTTGAACAACAGAATCTTTCGCGCCGGATCGAGGCGATCCAGATTGCGTGTATAGAGCGTGTACTTGATGTACTCGATCAACCGCTCGTCGAGCCCCGCCTCGATCAGAAAAATGCGCTCAATCAGTTCGATGCGGCTGAACACCAAATGCACCGCAGGGGCATGAACGTCGTCCGGCAACAGGCCCGACAGCTCGCGCAATAGGCCGACAAACTGCTCCTCCCCGCGCGCATAGTCGGATTCCGCCACCGGCACCCAGAAAATCAACAGCTTGCGCGACGGATCGCTGTACACGAGATTCTTGTCGATCCGAAACCCAAACCCGCAGGCGGCGCACGTCACCGCGTTAAGCTTGTTCTCCATCAACTGCGCGCGCAGCTCCGGCGACTCTTTCACGTTGATCGCATCGTAAAGCAAGACCGTCTGCTCATGCCCGCACTTGGGACATCGAATCGGATAAGCATGTTGCTGCGACATAAAATAACGACGGTATCGGAGCGCGAAACCCGCGTCAATCGCGCCCGTCAATCCGCTTGCCAGCGGGCCGCGCACTCGGCTACGTTCGTCGCTCTTTGCCCCGGTCGGGGCTTGACAGGAGCAGTATGGGACTCTTCGACAGCATCAAATCCGTATTCGGCGGATCGGGCGGCAGCGGCGGACGCGACGCCGACCGCGTTTTTATCGTGGACGCCGAGAAACTCGCCGATACGCGCGAAGGCCGCGTCGGTCCGGTTGAGCGCTTTCGCGCAATCCAGCAATTAAGCCGCTTCGCCGAACGCGAAAAACTCGACATCATCGCCGTCGTCGGCGGCCGCCCGCTGCGCGAAGTGGCCCACGGCGAGGCCTTTAACGGCGTGCGCGTGTTTTACGTCGAGGAAAACAGCACACTGGCCGACCAAATCGAGAAAACCCTCGGCCAAACCCGCGGACGCAAGCCGGTTGTGATTACCAACGACAAGCAACTCGAAACCCGTCTTCAGCAACGCGGCATCACCACCATGCGCGTCTCCACGCTCCGCAAAGCGTTCGAGGGTGAGGGCGGCGGCGGCGGTGAAAACGGACGCGGACGCGGAGAGCGCCGCAACCGGCGCGGGGGACGTTCGGATCGGCAACGTCCCCAAGGCGAAGCGGAATCCGAAGCCGGCGACAGCGATACAGGCAGCGTGAACGCCGAAGCCGAATCCGGCGAAAAAGCCCCGCGCGACACCGTGGATGGGTTCATCGACCGCGTCAATTGACGCCCCTCGCGTGTATATTTACACGCTCTGTAAATTGCAGAGGGGCTGTTGATAGAAGTTCTTTTTTTTCGTTCAGCGTCTGTCAGTTTGGGTCCAGACACCCCCCGCTGCGCGGACCCCTCCCAGGAGGGGACCTTAATACGAGTCCCCTCCTCCGGAGGGGTGCCCGAAGAGCGGGGTGGGTCATCCGCAAAAAATGTGTCCGATGGGCGAGGAGTTTTTTGGCCCATGATTTGGACAACAGCCCCCAGAACATGGACGCGCGAAAAAAAGTTTTTACAGAGCATGGAACTTTTCGCGCTTGCTATACCTTCAGGAGGTGCGGATCCGCATCCTCAAGGCCTTGAGGCGCGCGATAGAGCGTGCGCTCCGTCGCCACCGCATGCACCGGCACATCGTGTGGCTCGGTCGGCACGGCAGTCAGCTTCTGGCACTCAAACGCCAGACATGCCTTGAATCCGCGCACCTCAACAAGCAGACGGTCGAAATGGCCGCCGCCATGGCCGAGCCGGAATCCATACACGTCGAACGCGAGCGCGGTGACGACAATAAAATCCACGTCCGCGCCCGGGACCCAGATCCGTTCAACCGGTTCCTCGATGCCGTAAAGTCCCGCGCGCAGCGGCGCATCGGCATCCCAACGCGCGAGTCCGTAGGCGTCGCGCTCTTTGTTCCACGCCGGCAGCAGGACGGTTTTGCCCGCCGCGCGACACGCCGCAAGGAGCGCGTCTGTAGAGACCTCGCGCGGGCGCGCGCGGTAGAGCGCAACGACGCGCGAGGCGGCGAATTCCGGCAGATCCAACAGCCGCTGTTGCGCGCGCGCGGACGCCTCGGCGATCCACGCGAGCGCCAGCTTGTTTCGCGCGCGCTGTGCGGCCTGACGCGCAACGGCCTTCGGGTTAATCAATTCTCTGTAGAGCGGGTTGATGAGGACCTCCTTAGCTCGGCCCAGCGGGCGAGCCGTTCGCGAATGCGTTTTTCGTATCCTTCCTCCGTCGGCTCGTAATACACCTTGCTCGTCGGCACGTATTCCTGATCCACCACGTGCCCCTCGAAGTCGTGCGCGTATTTGTAGCCGGTATGCCCGAAGGTTTCCGCTGCTTTTTTGTGCGAGGCATCGCGCAAATGGCGCGGCACCGGCAGCACGCGGCCCTCTTTTATGTCCGACAGCGCCGCCTCGATGCCCATATAGCTCGCGTTGCTTTTCGGCGCACAAGCGAGGTACGTGGTGGCTTGCGCCAGAATGATGCGAGCCTCAGGCATGCCCACAAAATCCACCGCCTCCATCGCCGCAACCGTCAGTTGCAGGCCCATCGGGTCGGCGTTGCCGATGTCTTCGGATGCCAGAATCACGAGGCGGCGCGCGATGAAGCGCGGGTCCTCGCCGGCGTAGAGCATTTTCGCGAGCCAGTAGAGCGCGGCATTCGGATCCGACCCGCGCACGCTTTTGATGAACGCGGAGATGGTGTCGTAATGGCCGTCTTCGTCGTGGTCGTACACGACAGCCTTTTTCTGGATCGAATCCTCGGTCACTGCGCGGGTGATGCGGACGACACCGCCTGCGTCAGGCGCGGTGGTCAGCGCTGCGATTTCGAGCGCATTGAGCGCGCGGCGCGCATCGCCCTCGCAGGCCCGCGCGAGGTGTGCGAGGGCCTCTTCTTCCGCTTCAATGCGACGGTCGCCTAATCCATCCGGATGAACGAGCGCGCGCCGCAGCAGCGCGACGATGTCGGACTCGGCGAGCGGTTCGAGTTGAAAAATCTGCGAGCGCGAGGTGAGCGGGCTGTTGATGAAGAAGAACGGATTATGCGTGGTCGCGCCGATCAGCGTGACGGCGCCTTCTTCGACGAACGGCAGCAGAACGTCCTGTTGCGCCTTGTTGAAGCGGTGGATTTCGTCGATGAACAAAATGGTTTCCTGCCCGCGCAGCCGCTTGCGTTGCTGCGCCGACTCCAACAGCCCGCGCAGAATGGCCACATTCGCTAGCACGCCGCTGGTTCGCTCGAAGTAGCGGCGCGTCGTCAGCGCGATGACCTCCGCGAGCGAGGTTTTCCCGCAGCCGGGCGGGCCGTAGAGGATGATGCTGCCGAGCCGATCGGCTTCGATCGCGCGGCGGAGCAGTTTGCCCGGTCCGATGATGTGCTGCTGACCCGCCACGTCCTCCAGCGTGCGCGGCCGCATGCGCGCCGCCAGCGGCGGACGCGAGGCGGGTCGGGTCGATTCGCTGTCAAATAGCTCATCCACGGCTGGAGAACGGTATACCACGTTAGAGCGCTGTTGAACATGGTTCACTCGGCATCTCCTTCCGCTGCCGGCGCTGTAGCTCCGGCGCTCCGCCGCCGCAGGAGTAAAATCAATTCCCGCCGACAGAGCGGCGGAGCGACAATCGTTAATCGCCGCATCTACAGCCTCCCCCTCTCCCGCCACGCGGGAGAGGGTTGGGGTGAGGGCAAAAAAATACCCCGCCTCGGCCGATGCGGGCGTTGCTCTGACGCCTCGAATCTCGAGGTGGGCGCCCTGCCGGCCGTTTCCCACGTTCCCAAAGGACGTGTGGTCCACGGCCGGACACCGAACTCCCTTTCAGTCATTAGTACTGGGTCAGAGAAGCTTAGCCCCTGTCGAACCGCGCAGGGTATTTTCTTCGCCCCCGAACTCGCGCTCGGAGGAAACTCTCAAAGAACATGGTCAGCTCTCACGAATTTCCGCGCTCAACTTCTCGCGAAGCGCCGCTTTCACCTTATCATGGTACCCGTTGGCTTCCTCATCCGTCAAGGTGCGCTGGGCGGATCGATAAACCAGCGAATAGGCGACGCTGCGGCGCCCGGCGCCGATCGTGGGCCCGGTGAAAACGTCGAACAGCTCGATCCGCTCCAACTCAGGCGGCGCAGCGGCGCGAATCGCGCGCACAATGTCCGCATGCGAAACGGAATCCGACACGATCATCGCGACGTCGCGCGAGATGGATGGATAAGCCGGAATGTCGCGGAAAACATGCACCGCCGTCGCGTGCGCGAGTAGCGGCAATAGCGAAAGCTCGGCAATGGCGACCGGATCGCTCAACCGCCACTCTTTCCGAATGCGGCGATCCACCAGCGCCAGTCGACCCAACAGGGCGCCGCCCGCCGTGACGTCAACGGCGGCGCCCGTCTCTGCCCACGCGGTGCGACTCGGGATCACGTCGATCGGACCCAGGTTCATCGCTGCAGCCAGCGATTCGATAAGCCCTTTCGCCCATAAAAACATCTCCTCGCCCGACACCGCACGACGCCGCTCCAACCCCGATCGCCCAACGGGGCCGAGCAAACCGACGCACAGCCGCTCTTCCTCCACCACGCGCTCGCCCTCGCGCACAAATGTGCGGCCGATTTCATACAGCGCGGCGGACTCCACCTGGCGCGCGCGGTTGCGGCCCAGCGTCTCCACCATCTGCGGCACGAGCGACGGACGGAGGACGGACTGGTCCGAACTGATCGGACGCGGGATCGGCGCGCGGCGCGCGCGGTCTTCCGCGTCGAACAAATCGAGCAGCGCATCGGAGACAAGGCTGTAGTTGAGAATTTCGGAGACGCCCAAGCCTGCCAGCGCCGCGCGCAATTTCGCCTTCGCGCGCACGGTCGCGTCCGCGCCGGCGGTCGGATCGACTACCGCGCGGGGATGCGGCGCGGGAATCCGATCCAGGCCGTAGAGCCGCGCGAATTCCTCGACCAGATCGATCTCGCGTTCCAGGTCCGCGCGGTAGCTTGGAATGACGGCTGTGTAGAGGCCCTCCGCATCATTTTTTACAGACACTGTAATTTCCAGACGCTGTAAAATCTGCTCGATTTCGGCGTCGGCCGCTTCGATCCCGACCATATTGCGGACCGTGGAAAATCGGCCTTCAATCGTGCGGCGCGGCGCGGGCACATGCCGGGTATCGACGAGCTCGCCGACGAGGCGCGCGCCTGCATGCTCGATCATCAGGTGCGCGGCGCGCCGGCTCGCCCACTCGACAGTTTCGATGTCGACGCCGCGTTCGAACCGATATGACGACTCGGTGGAAAGTCCAAGTTTGCGCGCGGTGGCGCGGGTGAGCGCCGGGTCGAACCAGGCGGCTTCCAACAAGACGCGCGTGGTTTCGGCGCGAATCTCGCTGCCCGCGCCGCCCATCACGCCGGCAACGGCCACGGGTTGCGCGGCATCGGCTATGATGAGCATCGACGGATCCAGTTCGCGCTCTTCGCCGTCGAGCGTCCGCATCCGTTCGCCCGCCTTCGCACGGCGCACGATCACGCGGCCTTCTGCGAGCAAGTCGCGATCAAACGCGTGCAGGGGGTGGCCGGTTTCGAGCATCACATAGTTCGTGATGTCCACGATGTTGTTGATCGAGCGGATGCCGGCCCGTTCCAGGCGTTGTTTCATCCACTCCGGCGAGGGTCCAATCTTCACGTCCTCCAGCACGCGGGCGGTGTAGCGCGCGCATGCCGCGGGGTCTTCAACGGCGACGAGTGCAGCGGGTGTCGCGCCGCGCATTTCGGGGGCTGGGAGCGGGACCTCGGGGATCTTTAGCGGGCGTCCATACACCGCCGCGAGTTCGCGTGCGATGCCGATGAGGCTCAGGCAGTCCGGCCGGTTCGGCGTAATTTCGAGCTCGAAAACGGTGTCCGGCGGGCCGAGCACATCGGCCAGCGGTGTGCCGGGCGTCCACCGGGCGTCGAGGACGAGCAATCCGCTGTGGTCGCTCGACAGCCCGAGCTCGTCCGGCGCGCACAGCATGCCGAACGATTCCACTCCGCGAATTTTCGCTTTTCGAATCGTGAGCGATCCGTCGGGCAGCATGACGCCGACGCGCGCGAATGGGTAGCGCCCGCCCGTTTGAACGTTCGGCGCGCCGCACACGACCTGCAACTCCTGCTCGCCGTCGAACACGCGGCACACGGAGAGCTTGTCCGCGTTCGGGTGCTTCTCCACAGCGCGCACTTCGGCGACAACGAAGCCGTCGTACGTCGAGCCGACCGTTTCGATGCCTTCGACCTCGGTGCCGGAAAACGTGAGCCGATCCGCGATTTCGCGCGGCGGCTCGTCGATCTCGACATACTCTCTCAGCCAGGACAGCGGAATTTTCATATCACATTGGTATCGGAATCGGTGTCGCTATCGGAATCGCCATCGCTTCTCTCTCCCACCGATCAAAACTGCTGCAAAAACCTCACATCGTTTTCGTAGAGCATGCGAATATCCGGGATCCCGAGCAGAATCATCGCAATCCGTTCGATCCCCATGCCGAAGGCGTAGCCGGTGACTTCGGCGGGATCGTAGCCGACGGCGCGGAAGACATTCGGATCAACCATGCCCGCGCCGGAAATTTCGATCCAGCCGCTGTGTTTGCATACGCGGCAGCCCTTGCCGCCGCAAACGTGGCAGGAGAAGTCGTATTCGACGCTCGGTTCGGTGAAGGGAAAAAAGTGCGGGCGAAACCGAATTTTGACATCCGGCCCCATGAGCTGGCGCGCGAAGTAGGTGAGGTCGCCTTTCAAGTCGGCCATGGAGACGCGGCGATCGACATACAGGCCTTCGACCTGATGAAAGTTCGCGCTATGCGTCGCGTCGGTGGTATCGCGTCGGTAGCAACGGCCGGGCGCGATGATGCGGACCGGCGGCGGCCGCGACTGCATGACGCGAATTTGAACCGGCGAGGTGTGCGTGCGGAGCAGTCGGCCGTCGTCGAGGTAGAACGTGTCCTTCGGGTCGCGCGAGGGGTGATGCGAGGGGGTATTGAGCGCATCGAAGTTGTGGAAGGGTGTTTCGATATCCGGCCCGTCGGCGACGACGAATCCGAGCTGTCCGAAAATTTCGATCGCGCGCTCGATGATTTGGGTGACGGGGTGCCGCGAGCCGACGGCGGGCCAGCGGCCGGGTTGCGTGACATCGAACGTCGCAATGGCGGCGGCGGCGGCGAGCGCCTCGCGGCGCGCGTCCACGGCGGCCTGGAGCGCCGTTTTGAATTCATTGGCGAGCCGGCCGAGGTCGCGCTTGCGGTCGGGCGGCGCCTCGCGCAACGCGAGAAGGATGTCTTGCACGCGGCCGTTGCGGCCGAGGTATTTCACGCGCGCCGCTTCGAGGGCGGCGGGCGTTGCGGCCGTCGCGATCTCTTGGGAGGCTTCGGCGATGAGGGATTGGATGTCGTCCGGCGTCATTCCGATTTCCATACTCTGTAAAAACGCGCATCATGCGTTTCCATGGTTTGTAAAAAAAGTATATTTTGAACGCCCGGCGACGCCGGTTGACGAAAGGGACATGATGATGCGCACACTTCGCTGTGGGATTTTAGGGTTGATGCTCCTTGCGTTCGCCGGCGGCGCGGCGCGGAGCGAGGAGGACATCAAAGATGCGATTGTGAAAATCTTCACGGTCGCGAACACGCCGGACTATTGGAACCCATGGAGCATGCGCGGGACGGGATCGGGCACCGGCTCCGGCGCGATCATAAAAGGCCGCAAGATTTTGACGAACGCGCATGTGGTCGGCAATCAGACATTTATCCAGGTGCGCCGTTTCGGCGACGCGCGCCGCTACCCGGCTCAGGTGCTCGCGGTCGCGCACGAGGTGGATCTTGCGCTGTTGTCAGTGGAGGACGACGCGTTTTGGGCGGATGTCGAGGGCCTGAAGTTGGGCGAGCTGCCGTTTGCGCAAGACGAGGTGTTGGTGTACGGGTTTCCGATGGGTGGAGACACGCTCAGTGTGACGAAGGGCGTCATCTCGCGCATCGAGCACCAGAATTACGCGCACAGCTCGTATAGTTTTCTCGCGGGCCAGATCGACGCGGCGATCAATCCGGGCAACAGCGGCGGTCCGGTGATGAAGGAAGGCAAGATTGTCGGCGTAGTGATGCAGGGCATCCGCCAGGCGGATAATATCGGCTACATGGTTCCGGTCACGATCGTGCGCCAGTTTCTGGAGGATCTCGAGGACGGCGAGTACAACGGGTTTCCGAGTCTGGGTGTCGTGCTGCAAAGCATGGAAAATCGCGACTTGAAGCGGAGCGCCGGCATGACGCCGGAGATGACGGGGATGCGGATTGTCCGAATGATGCCGGGTTCACCTGCGGAGTCTGCGCTGCGCACGAACGATGTGATACTCGCGATTGAGGGCGCGGCGGTCGCGGACGACGGCACGGTGGAGTTTCGACCTCGCGAGCGGACGAGCTTGTCTTATTTCATTCAGCGCAAGCGCATCGGCGAGTCGATCGCGCTCGAGGTCTGGCGCGACGGCGCGCGCCTGCCGATCGAGGTGGCCCTGACGCGTGCGGTCACGCGCGACGCGCTGGTGCCGAACGAGCAGTACGACGTGATGCCGACGTATTATATCTTCGGCGGTATCGTATTTTCGCCGCTGACGCGGAACCTCTTGCAGGCGTGGGGTCCGAATTGGTTCAACAACGCGCCCAGTCACCTCACGTCGATTCTCTCCGCCAATTTCCCGGAGGTGGAGGATGAGCGCGTTATTGTCGCGCTGAAGGTATTGGCGGCCGATGTGAACCAGGGGTACGACCAGGTGAACAACTGGATAGTGCACACGGTGGATGGGGCGCGCATCCGCACGATGCGCGATTTGATCGCCGCGGTTGAAAATCCACAAGGCGGAGAATTCGTCACGTTCGCGAATCTGAGCGGCCACACGCTGGTACTCGATCGCGCGAAGGCGCGAGAGGCGAACGCTCGTATTTTGCAGACCTATCGCATCCCCGCCGATCGCTCGCCGGACCTCGCGGTCGGGTCAGAGTAAAAAGGGGTCAGACGCTGAATTTTAACGTCCGGGTTAAAGGGGTCAGACGTAGAATTTTAACATCGCGGTCAATGATTATGCCGAAAATCATGGGGCAAAAGCGCCTGGAGAGAGACAATCGATTCACTATCGCTCACACCATTCAGGCTGCTCATCAGGGGAGTGACATGATTCACCGTTACCTGCGTAGTAGAAGGTGCACATGCTCGGAATGAGCCTGTTCTTCTTCGGGCAAGGAGGACGTCGTTTAATCCCGAATGTCCTCGCGAGTAAAGGAGTGACCCCTTGTCGTCAAGAATAAA
>CALGMT010000041.1 GCA_937958885.1 uncultured bacterium
ATGGACTTGCGCGGCGCGCCCCTCACGCTGATGATCATCGCGTTCGCCTGTCTGTCCCGATCCCGATCCATACTGATGAGCCTGCTTCATCTGATCGTGATTGTCGCCTGCGGCTACCTGATGCTCATCGGCGGATCCCGCGTCAGCGCCGCCATGGGCGCGATCCTGCCGCTGATCTGGATGCTGGTGAATCGGAAGTATCTGCTCATCGCGATCGGCGTGGCCTCGCTGGCGTCGGCATTGGCGCTGGTCAACCTCAATCCGCGCATGCTCGAACCTCTGCCCCGCCCCGTGCAACGCGCCCTCTCCATTTTCGTCCTCGGCGAGCGGCTCGACATCCAGGCCGAACAGCGCGGAAGCAATCTGTGGCATGCGGAGCTCTTCAAGTCGGGCCTTGAACGGTGGACGAAGAATGCGGGCACCATAATCTTCGGAAATCGCATCTATCCCTTCGATGTCGCGTTCTACTCGCCCGCGATGGACTTTTACTACCGATTAAAAGTGGCGGCGGACACGGCCCGCTACGAGCGCAGTCTGTGGACGATTCTCACCACCACGGGCCTCGTCGGCGGCGTGCTGTTTGCTCTCGCATTCTGGCGGCTGATGCGGGAGCCCACCCGTCATCTGTTCCGGCACGGCATCGTCGACACTGCGTCCATGGTCTATTTCGTCGCCTTCGCGCAAGTAGCGCTCTGGCTGGTGTTCATCGCCGTCAGCGGCAGTTTCCCCGGCACCCAGCTAATGTGGGCCGGCCTGGCGTATGCCACCTGGCAGGACCAGCAGCGCGCCATCGCGCAGGCGGCGCCGCCGGTCGCGCAGCCGAAGCTGGGGAACCGCGGCAGGCCGCGCGCGCTTATGGTGGGCCGATGACGCGCCCGCCCCGCATCCTGATCGATGCGCACATGGTGGGCGAGAACGAGGCCGGCAACGAAACCTACATCGTCAACCTGATCCGCGGCCTTCAGCAGCTCGATGACGACGCGCAGTACATCATCGCCACGGCGCACCCCGATGCGCTCGAGCAAAAAATTTCGATGGGCGGACGGTTTCAGCCCGAGCGCGTTTCCTCATCGCCCTATCGACGCCTCCTGATCGACCTGCCGCGCGCCATGCGCCGCCGGCAGACGGATCTGCTGCACATCACCTACATGGCCCCGCCCTGGCCGGGGCTTCGCTATGTGGCCACGATTCACGACGTCATTTTCAAGCGGCATCCGGAATGGTTTTCTCTCCGCGACCGGCTGGTGCTCGGCGCCGGCATCGCGCGGTCGGTCCGGCGCGCGCGCGCCATTCTCACACTCTCCGAACACTCGCGGCAGGATATACACGTCATCTACGGCGCCCCGCTCGACAAGATCCATGCAATCCATCTCGCGCCCGATGAAATCTTCAGCGCGCCGCCGACACCCGACGAAATCGAGCAGCTCAAGCGCGCGCGCGGACTTTCGGCTCCCTATGTGCTCGCGGTTGGCAGTCTGCAGCCCCGCAAGAATCTCGTCCGGCTCGTGCGCGCATTCGCTGCCGCGAAAAAGCGGCGGCCGTCGACGCACAAGCTGATGCTCGTTGGAAAACCGGCCTGGCCCAAATCCGAACTCGAAACAGCCATCCGAACCAGCGGCGCGGCATCCGACATCGTCTTCACCGGCTACGTGCCGGATGCCGAGCTCGTGCGCCTATACTATGGCGCGGAGTTCTTCGTGTACCCGTCGCTCTATGAAGGATTCGGCCTCCCGATTGTCGAGGCGATGGCCTGCGGCGTGCCCGTCATCGCCTCGCGATCCTCCTCGATGCCGGAGATCACCGGCGACGCCGCCCTCTTGATCGATCCCTGGCAGGAGGACGATCTTTCCGCCGCGATTGACCGCTTGCGATTCGACGAGGCCCTCCGCCACAAGCTCGCCGATCAGGGCCGCGTGCGAGCCAGACTTTTTTCCTGGAAGAAGACCGCCGCCGCAACGCGCGCGGTCTATGAACAAGCCATCGCCGGTTGACGCACGCGCAGCCCTGCGCATTCCCGCCGCTTCCGATTCCGCCGGCGGGCGCAGGGAGATTGAGATGGAGGCTGCAGCACGCTATCTTGCAGCGCATGACACCTCAGCAAGCACGCGCGCGGGTCGATGCCTTGCGGCGCGAGATCGAACGGCATAATCGCCTCTACTATATCGACGCTGCGCCCGAAATCTCCGATCGGGACTACGACCGCCTCTTCGATGAGCTCCGCGCGCTCGAAGCGGAATACCCCGCCCTCGTCACGCCGGACTCGCCCACCCAGCGGGTCGGCGGCGCGCCGATCGAGGGATTCGCGCGGGTACGCCATCGCGCGCCGATGCTCTCGCTCGAAAAAAAAGAGGACCTCCGCGAGCTGGAACTCTTCGAGAGGGAAATCCTCAAAAAAATCCCGACGTTTCAGCCGGACTATGTAGTGGAACCGAAAGTGGACGGCGTTTCCATTTCTCTCCATTACGTCAACGGTGTTCTCCAACAGGGCGTCACGCGCGGCGACGGGGAATACGGGGACGACATCACCGCGAACCTGCGAACGCTGCGCGACATCCCGCTGCGCCTCGACACCGACGATCCGCCGCCGCACCTCGAAGCGCGAGGCGAGGCCTACATGCGCGAGGCCGACCGCATCGCGCTCAACGAGGCCCTCCGCGCGCGCGGCGAAAAAACCTTTGCCAACACGCGCAACGCGACCGCTGGATCGCTCAAGCAGCTCGATCCGCGCGTCGTCGCGCAGCGCCCGATCCGCGCGGTCTTCTATGCGCTCGGCTATACCGAGGGCGCCGCATTTGCCACGCATGCCGACGAGCTAAATGCCCTTCGCGCCTACGGACTGGCCACGCCGACGCTCTGGCGGCGTGCGCATTCCATCGCCGAGGCCGAGGCCGCCGCCCGCGAACTCAAGGAACGCGAGGGCGAACTGCCCTACGAAATCGACGGCGCGGTGATCAAGGTCAACGACAACGCCGCCTGCCGCGCGCTCGGCCTCAAAACGAACGTCCCCGCTTACGCGGTGGCCTACAAGCGGCCCGAGTGGTTCAATGAAGCGCAGACCACGGTGGAGCGCATCGTCGTGCAGGTCGGCCGCACCGGCGTGCTGACGCCGGTCGCCGAAGTCGCGCCGGTCTTCCTCGACGGCACCACCATCTCCCGCATCACCCTGCACAATGCGGACGAGATTAAGCGCAAGGACATCCGAATCGGCGACACGGTCGTCATCAAGCGCGCCGGCCGCGTGATCCCCGCGATCGTCCGCGTCGTGGACGATGCGCGCAACGGAACCGAACACGCGTTCGCAATGCCGAATCGCTGCCCCGCATGCGGCGGCCCGGTTGTGCGACGCGCCCTCTCCGACGGCGGCCGCACGGAGGTCGCGTTGCGCTGCGAAAATCCCGACTGCCCCGCGCAACAGGCGCGGCGCATCGAATACTTCGCGAGCCGCGCCGCGCTCAATATCGAGGGCATCGGCGAGATCGTGGCCGATAAACTGGTCGAGCGCGGACTGGCGCGCTCGGTTTTCGACCTGTTCCGGCTCGACGCGGCGCGTCTGGCGTCGCTCAATCTCGGAACGGACGACGAGCCGCGATTGCTCGGCGAGAAAATCGCACGCCGCATCTGCGACGCGCTCGCCGCCGCCCGCACCGCGCCGCTCGCCAAATGGCTGCACGCGCTCGGCCTCCCCGGCGTCGGCGAAACGATTGCGATCAAACTCGCGGAGACCCACCGTTCCTTCGACGAACTCGCACATTCGGACAAACTTCCGCTGATCCTGGAGCTGGTTGAACTCGACGAGACCATCAAGCGGCTGAATCCGAAATCCCGCGCCAACCGCGACCGTTCGCCGACAGAGAAACAGCAACTCGCGGTTCAGCGCGCCACCGCACTGGCGCGGCGCAAGGAGGTCGCGGCTGCCATCAAACAATTCGCACTCGACGGCATCGGGCCGGTCATCGCGCGCGACGTGATGGACTTCATGAAATCCGCGGCTGGGCGCGAATTGCTGTGCGAACTGCGCGCGCTCGGAATCGATCCGCAAGGCGGCGCGCCCAACACCGCCACGCCCGTGAGCGGGCCGTTCGCGGGCAAGACCGTGGTCGTCACCGGCGCCCTGCAAGGATTCAGCCGGGCCGAGGCGCAAGCCGCGCTCCGCAGCGCGGGCGCAAAAGTCGTCGATAGCGTGAGCGGAAAGACCGACTATCTGGTGGTCGGCGCGGATGCCGGCTCGAAACTGGACAAGGCGCGGAAGCTCGGCGTAGCAACGCTGGACGAGGCGGCGTTTCGCGCGATGCTGGGCGCAAAGTAGCGGCGCGCCGGGTCAGGACAGCGGAGTCTGCGCGTGGCGTTCGCGCCACTCTTGAACGGCGGATGCGTGGTCCAGCTCGCGACCATGCCGCTGGCGCTGGTCGCGGCGGTAGTATTCGACTTGGCAAATATCCACCACCAGACGCGCATGGCTGTACGGATGATCTTCGAGAAACTGGACGCCCGCCGCATAGCCGTCGGCATCCGGGCGGCACCAGACCACCTTGCCTCGGACCGACTCGGGATAATTCAGAAGAGGAAATTGAATCTCGCAGGTCTCGCCGGGCTGAATGGGTTCTGCCACCGCAAGTCCGAGACCGCCCTGCCCGATATCGCGAAGGCGGGTCTGGAACGGACCGCTTTCACGGCCTCTCCGAACGCAGACAGGCATGGCCGTGGTGTGCCGGACATTCCGCCGACCGTCGGATTGCCTCCATGCTTCTCTGCGAACCACCTCTCGACCCTCCATAGCCATAAAATACATACCCATTGCGCCCCGTTTTCGCAAGCTCATTATATGGTTGATTTCGGCGGCTCGGGAACCTATCGCTTTGGCGTTTTAGCTCACCCACCCACCCCGGCCACCTCATGTATTTCCGAAAATTTCCGCACCCCTCGAATTTCGATTTTGTTCGTGCGCTGGATGCGAACGGCCGCGCGCGCGCCGGTCGCACCCCGGTGCGATTACAGTTCGAACGCTACAGAGAGGATATCGTCCGCATACGCGCAACAGGCCCCTGGCCCGCCAATCCCAGCCTTGCCGGCATCCCGCCGCCGCCGCGGAACGTCGGCGCGCCGGCGCGCTACCGCGCCGAATGGGATCGGAGCGGCGCGCTGACGATCGCCGCGGACGACGGAACAATTGTCTTCTCCGCTCCGGCCGGCCGCGCATTCGGCGTCAGCGGCAAGGCGTCGCTCTTTCTGTTCCACCTCGACGAGAACGACCGGTTCTACGGCATGGGAGAGAAACTCCTCGGCCTCGAACTCTCCGGCAAACAGTCGAAGTTCTGGAACACGGATGTCTTCGCCGATTTCCATTGGAAGGAAGTCCTCGAGGACCGACCGGATCCTTATTACGCGTCGTTCCCCTATCTCATTGTCCGGCGGGGCGCGCACTGGATCGGCCTGCTGCTCGACAACCCGCACGCGACGTTCATCTCCACCGGCGCGAACATCAAAATCGGCGGCGGGCAAATGGACCTCGGCAAAGATGCCCGCCGCGTAATCGCGCTCGGCGCTGAAAACGGCGCCTCCGACCTCTACATCATCCCGGCCGACAGCCTGCCCGCGCTGACCCGCAAACTGCACAGCCTCATCGGCTGCACGCCCCTTCCGCCCGCGTGGGCGCTCGGCTACCACCAATGCCGCTGGGGCTATCAGTCCGCGGCGGATATGCTGGATCTGGACCGCCGATTCCGCGAGCTCGGCATCCCGTGCGACGGCCTGTGGATCGATATCGACTACATGGACGACTTCAAAGTTTTCACCTTCAATAAAAATCACTTCCCCGACCTCGCAGAGACAATCGCCCATCTCAATGCGCGCGGGCGAAAGCTCATCCCGATCCTCGACCCCGGCGTGAAACAAGAACCCGGCTATGCGGTGTACGAGGACGGCCGCAAACACGACATTTTTTGCCGCAACCCGCAAGGCGGTGAATTCGTCGGCCAGGTCTGGCCCGGCGACACCGTATTCCCGGACTACGCGCTTCCTGAAGGCCGCGCATGGTGGGCCCGGTGGGTCGCAACATTCGCCGCGCCCGGCATACGAGGCGCGTGGATCGACATGAACGATCCCTCCACCGGTGTCGTGCAAAACGACGCCATGCGCTTTCGCCGCGGACGCGACGAGCACGACGCCTTTCACAACCAATACGCGCTCGGCATGGCCATCGCCACGCGCGAAGGCTTCGCCGCCGCGCATCCCGGCAAGCGGCCCTTCGTCATCAGCCGCTCCGGCTACACCGGCATCGGACGGCATGCCGCCATCTGGACCGGCGACAACGTCTCGAACTACCACTACCTCCGCCTCGCAATTCCTTGCTCGCTCAACCTCGCGCTCTCCGGCGTCCCTTTCAACGGACCCGACATCGGCGGATTCGCATGCGATGCCAACGCGCAACTCCTGCGCGACTGGCAAAAGGCCTGCTTCCTATTCCCCTTCTGCCGCAATCACTCCGCGACCGGCACGCGCCGCCAGGAACCCTGGGCCTTCGACGCCAAGACCCTCCGCGTCGTGCGCCACTACATCCGGCTCCGCTACAAACTGCGCCACTACCTCTACAACCTCTTCATCCGCCACGCGGAAACCGGCGACGCAATCCTGCGCCCGCTGTTTTACGACTTCGAGTCCAGTCCCGGCCTCGAACTCGATCGCATTGAAGATCAGTTCATGGTCGGCCCCGCGATCCTCCAGGCCCCGATCCTCGACGAAAAAAACCGCAGCCGCTCGCTCGTCCTCCCCGGTCCCGCCGCATGGTGGTCCGCGCTCGACGGCCGCTGGATCGCCGGCCCGCGCCGCGTGAAGGCCGCGCCAAATGAAGAGCAGACCCCGCTTTACATCCGCGAAGGGTCCATCGTCCCGATGACCCCCGGCGAGCCCGACGACAACCGTTGGAACCCGCTCGACATCGAGGCGCACGTTTTCCTTCGCAACCGCCGCGGCGCCGCCGCATCCACCGTGTACGCCTGCGACGACGGCGACACGCTCGACTACCAGACCGGCAAGCGCAGCGCCGTGCGCATCGACGCCCGCATCGAGCGCGGCGTCCTGCATCTAACCACCGAAACCCTCGCCGACGGATTCGGCATCGGACGGATCCGCTTCGTCCTCTACGACACCTTCGCCCGCGTCGAGTTCAACGGACGCCCCGTCCGCCTCCGTCGCGCGACATGGAAATTCTGCGGCGCGCCGCAGCGGGTGTGGAAGACGTGAGCCGGGGCGCGCGCGTCGGGCGCCCGCGCCCGGCTCAAAAGTTCCATGCTCTGTAAAAAATGTTTTTAAAACTTCCATGCTCTGTAAAAAATTTGTTCCTCGCCTGCGCGCTGGCGGGCGGCGCGGCGGCGGAGCCCGCGATGCTGACCGCCGGCGCGCCGCGCCACACCTACGCGCTGCCCGGCCGGTCCGCGACGCCGCTCGCAGCGGACGATCTCGACGGGCGGCTTCGCGTTGAGCTGAGGGATCACGAAGCCGTCGTCCGCGTTGCGCTGAAGCCCGGCGAGGCGATCTGGGGCGGCGGCCAGCGGCTCGACGCGTTCGACCTGCGCAGGCGCGCGTTCGATATCTGGGCGGAGGACGGGTGGAACCGCTGGGATACCTCGTACCTCGCCGTACCGTGGTTCATCAGCTCCGACGGCTACGCAATTTTCGTCAACAGCGCCGGCCGTTTGCGCGCCGACATCGGGGCGTCGAATCGCGAAGAAATGGCCATCGCGATTCCCGAGCCGGGCGCGGAGGTGTGGATCTTCCGCGGCGCGGCGCGCGAAATGCTTGCGGAATACACCGCGCTTGTCGGGCGGCCGCGCGCGCTGCCCGATTGGGCGCTCAAACCGTGGCTCTCGCGGAACTCGTATTTGGGTGCCTACGAAATCGATCGCGCGCTCGAGATCGGCGCGCGGCATGGGTTTCGCTTCGGCGCGGTCGTGCTTGAGGCGTGGGCGGAGCAACTGCACAACTTCCGCTTCGAGGAGCGCCGCTATCCCGATCCAGCGCGTTGGATTCGACAGCTCAGCCGGGACGGCGTGAAGGTCGTCTGCTGGATCACGCCCAGCGTGTGGACCTCGTCCGCCGCCTACGCGGAGGCGCGCGACAACGGATGGCTCGTCTTGAATGACGACGGGTCGGAGTACGTGACGCGCTGGCTCGAGAACGGGCGCAAGATCGATTTCCGGCACGAGGCCGCGCGCGCATGGTGGCGCGATCTGCACCGCCCGCTGATCCGGATGGGCGTCGCGGGATTCAAGACCGACGGCGGCGAACACATGCCCGACCCGTGGTTCCACAATGCGCATCCGTTCCACTACCAGCGCGCGACGCTCGATGCATTCGACGCGGAGGGCGCGCCCGGCCTTTCCTTCGCGCGCTCGGGCAATCCCCTCACCGCGGGAAATGCCGCATTCTGGGGCGGCGACCAGCATGCCGCGTGGTCGAACCTCGCCGCCGTCGTGCGCGCGGGACTCTCCGCCGCATGGTCAGGCCATTTTTTCTGGGCGCATGACGTCGGCGGCTACACCGGCACGCCGACGCCGGAGCTCTACGCGCGCTGGCTCCAGCTTGGCGCGTTTTCGCCGCTGTTCCAGTTGCATGGCATGGGATCGCGCGAGCCGTGGCGATTCGGCGCGGAGGCACGCGAAATCGCGCGCGGCTATTTCCGCGCGCGCGAGCGCATGCTGCCGTATCTCGCCGCACTCGCCGAGGAAGCGCGCACCGAAGGAAATCCGATATGGCGTCCCCTCCCATGGGCCTTTTCGGACGAGCCCGACGCGCATCGCATCGACGATCAGTTCATGCTCGGCCCCGACCTGCTCATCGCGCCCGTGTTGACGACGAATCCCGCGCGCGAAGTGTACTTCCCGTCCGGCGCATGGATCGATCTGTGGAACGGCGCCGCGGTGACCGGACCGACCCGTCGGATCGTGGATGCGCCGCTCGCGCGGATGCCGGTGTATGCGCGCGCCGAGGCCGCGCGGGCATGGCGCGGCCTGTTCGCGGATGTGCCGCGCGGCCCGATCCGGCCCGACGATCCGCCGCCCGCGTCCATCGCCGCCGCCCTGCACTGGGACGCGCTGGGCTGGCTGCCCGGCGGAGTGGGCTCGGCGCAGCCGTTCGACGGTGTGCGCCCGCATCCGAAGCAGATGGCGGCGGGCTCCGACGGGCAACCGCGCCGATGGGCGGCCGTTCGCGCCGACGCGGACGGCCGCATCGATCTAGGTTCTGCGCTCGGCCGCGAGGGCTTTGCGACGGCGTACGTGCGCACGACGCTCGACTCGCACGTGCGCCAGCGCGTGCGCGTGCTCGCCGGCAGCGGCGACGCGCTGCACGTGTGGCACAACGAGAAGTTGATCGGCGCGCGCGAGGTCCATCGCAATCCCGAGCGCGACGAGGACGCGATGAACACCGTGCTCGTTCCGGGCGAAAATCGTTTCCTGCTGCGCGTCAGCCGGGACCTTGCGGAGCCGACGCTGTATGTTCGAATCGTCGCCCGATAAGCCGCGTCTTCGGCCGCTCCCTCTCCTGCCCCGCGGTAGAGGATTGGGGTGAGGGCAACAATTCAACAGCCCGGCGGGCTCGGAGATCCCGCCCTACCCGGCGCTGGATATCAGCGCGCGATAGGTTTCGATCAATCGCAACCGAATCGGCTGCGCGCGGGCGGCAAGTTCGATTTGCATGCGCTGATACTCCGCTCGGCCCTCCGCCGTCTCGATCGGAACCGGCGTGTAGCCATACGCGCGCAAATCGTAGGGACTGGCGCGCATGTCGAGTTCACGGATTTCAACCGCGAGCAGGAAGGCGTCGGCGATGAGGTCCGATCCAATCCACGGCCAAAACTTCGTCGCCCACTTGTACAGGTCCATGTTCGCGTGCAAGCATCCGCGCTGCTCGAGATCGTGAATCGCGGGGCGCGCGGGCTGCAGGACGTTCAGCGGACGAGCGGCAGGCGTAAAGAAGCGGAATGCATCAAAGTGCGAACAGGCGATCCGCTGCGATTCGACGACGCGCGCAAGTTCGTCGTCCGGCATTCGAAGCGGCGTCGCGGCGTGACGCCGACTTGGGGCGCGATAGACCATCGCCCATTCATGCAGACCGTAGCAGCCGAACCGCGGTTCGCGGTCAGCGGTGATCTCCAGAAGACGTAAAATCCACTCGGCGGATGCGCGCCGTTCAGGCGAAAGCCGCAATGGCGCGAGCGCAATTCCGTCGCCGCGCGTCTCGTAGTGCTCGAACGCCAGGAATGCGCGGGCGGCGCCGCCCTCAAGCAGCACACCCGCGCCGGGCCCCCACCGCATCAGCCAGCTTGCGCGAAAGGGATAATAGCGAAAGAGAAAATCATGGACCGGATGCGACTCTCGGCGCGATTGTCGGGCGACGTGCGGCTCGACAATCGGCGCAAGACGGACCAGATGTCGCTCTTTTCGGGCCCGCCATTCGGATTCCGGCATGCGGTGCACTTGCGTAATATACCGCATCATCTTTGCTGTTGTCTCGCTCAGGGTCAACGCGTAGCGTGACGAAAACTTCGGGGGGGGTACTCGCCGACTACCAAGGAGAGGAAGATTGTATGGACATTCGCAGGTGTTTAGCGGCGCTGGCGTTGGCGAGCATGACCACGGGAATTGGTTCTGCCTATGCGCAACTCGAAATCGGCACGCGCGTGTTGTATGTCGTGCTCGACGAAGATTCTCGCAACGGCAATTTGATTCCCGGCAGAGACCCGGCCCGGCCCACCTCGTACACAGACCGATTTCTCGGCACGATCAACACGCTGGACGTGGAGCAGGGCTATCTGCCGATCCGCCTCTACGTGCAGTATTTCATCAACACCAACATCGGGTTTGGGATTTCCTATGACCGCGTGGAAGTGGACACGCGCGACGAGTTCAAATCGGACGGTATTCTGACGATGGACGGCCCGATCGTGTACGCGGTCGGCCGGCTGCCGGGAGAAAAGTACACGCCATTCGCGGAATTGGGCGCGGGGATTTTCGGCGCTTCATACGATCCGGATCCGGCGTGGGAAGACGCGGGTCCATTCGGCCGACGCGTGATGGACATCGACGATACCGTTGCGTTCGTCATCGGGCTCGGCTGCGACATTTCGGTTTCGGAGCGCTTCTCGATTAATCTCTATGCCCGCGCGGTGTTGAACGCGACGCTAGATGCGAAGGCATATTACAGCAAGGACGCGTCCCGCACGCCTTTTGCGGTCGGCGAGTTTCCGTTGGACAATTACGGCATCGGCATAGGGGTAAAATACGCGTTTCGATAACGGCGCCTGCTGCCTCACCGGAACAATAGAGTTATTTCCCGCGCCCCACACAATGCGGGGTTACAGAGTGTGTGGGGTCACGAATTTGGTATCACGTCGCGATTTTGGGTTGCGATTTTGGGGTCACGTCTCGACATTCGATTCTGCTGAAAAACCCCTCTGTTTCGTAAAACGCAATGGGCGGGTGACCCACACCGCGAGTGATGGATAAAATACATTGTGATATATTCACAAAATCGAAGTACATGCTATTTGCAAATAGGGCGGACGCCCCACCGGCAGGGTTTTTCAGCGCAATCGACATTCGACATTTGAATGCGGCCGTCGGGATAGCGGACGGAACTTCCGCTCCGTCCGGGCAAGCCGGACGGGGGCGTGAAAACCCACCACGGGCGTGCGTTGCCCAAGACCCCGGCGGGCTCGCCACGCAGGTGAATGCGGCCGCTGGCTAGCTGGCAGATCTTTCGCTCCGTCCGGACAAGCCGGACGGGGGCGTGACAACCCACCACGGGCGCGTTATTCAAGACCCCGGCGGGCTTGCCCCGCCGGTGAATGAGGCGATTTTGGGGTCACGTCTCGACATTCGACATTTCAATGGTGTTCGATGATCATGATTTCTGATAATCGAACAGCCATTTGACAAGTCATTTGGCTACGAAGAGACCCATCCCGGCCTGCGGCCCCACCCAGAGGGTGCTGACTTCGGCCTTCGGCCACTGTGCCTAAAGTTATTGCCCGGCACGCGCGGCGGCGATGCGGCGGAGTTCTTTGACATCGAGCTTGCCGCTGCCGGTGAGCGGCAGGGCGTCTATAACATAGTAGGCGTCGCGTCCGGGCTTCCACAAGTTCGGCAGCTCGCTGTTCTGCATGATCTCGTGCAATAGCGCCGCGTCTCCCGCGGCAACGGTATGCAGCACGACGAGCCGCTCGCCTTTCTGGTCGCAGGCGACCGAGGTCACCGCGAGAACCGCTTCGGTGGTGTTGAGCCGTTGGAGATAGACTTCCTCGACCGCGAGGTGCGGCACCATTTCGCCGCCGATCTTGCTGAAGCGAGCGAGGCGATCCGTGATGGTGATGAACCCCTCGTCATCGATTGTCGCCATGTCGCCCGTGCGATACCAGCCATCGACAATCGCTTCGGCCGTCAGGTCTGGACGATGCAGATAGCCTTTCATCACATTGGGCCCTTTTATCAGCAGCAGTCCGGACTGCCCCGTCGACAGCGGGAGGCCGCTGTCGGGATCGACGATCCGGGCGGCCACGCCGGGCACGGGCTGGCCGACGGCGCCCTCCTTGCGGCCTGCCTGATAGACTCCGTCCACATCCACATCCGGCAGGCTTAATGCGGCGACGGGCGAGAGCTCAGTCGCGCCGTAGCCTTCGAGGGGGCGGATGCCGAATCGCTCTTCGAACGCATCGGCGAGACGAGTCTTCAATTTCTCCGCGCCGGCCACCACCAGCCGGAGCGGCGCAAAATCCTCGCGTTGCGCTTTGCGGAGATAGGCGAGCAGGAAGGTCGGCGTCGCGAAGAGCGCGGTGCACTTCCGTTCGCGGACGACCTCGGCGATCTTCGCGCCGTCGAGCGGGCTGACGTGGAAACTCGCGGCAATGCCGGTGACGGCGGGAAACCAGAGCCCGCACGTGAATCCGAACGAGTGGAACAGCGGGAGCGATGCGCAAAGGCGGTCCTTCTCGTCGGGTCGAAACACCAGCGTGAACGACTCGATATTCGACGCGATGTTGTGGTGCGTCAGCATGACGCCTTTCGGCGCGCCGGTGGTGCCGGAGGAAAAGATGATCGTGGCGACGTCGTCCGCCGACGCGCCGCGCAGCGGGGTGATCCGGCGCAGCGGCGCAAATCGCGCGGCGAGCAACGCGCGCAGCTTGGCGGCGGTACCGATCTCCGCGCGCAGGTCCTCGGCGAGCAGCAGGCCGGGCAGCTCTGCAAACCGCGGGAACTTTTCCAAAAAGGCCCTCGCGGTGATGATGGTGCGGATATCGGCCTGCTGCAGCGCGGAGCGGAATGCCTCGTCCGAGGCGGTGAAATTGAGGTTCACCGAGGTCTTGCGCAGCAAGGCGAGGGCGACATTGACGAGAAACCCGCCGACGCTGGGCGGCAGCAGGACGCCGACCTGCTGCTGTCCCTCGGTGCGGCGCTTCAACACGCGCGCAAGGGCGATCGCGCCAATCAGCGCCTGTCCCCACGTTAGCGCGCGCCCGGAGGTGTCGTCCAGCGCGGGCTTGCGCCACTTGCGGCGCGCCATCTGAGCGAACAGCGCGCCGAGCGAGCGGTGCAGCGGTTTGCGCGTCTCGAAGTAATCGCAGGACAGTTCCATCACGGCCTGCCGGACCTCGTTCGCGGAGGAGGTCGGCGGCATCGGCTTGCCGATCATGACCGTGGCCGGATAGGGGAACTGCGTGGGGATGCGCAGGCGGCGCGGGCCGTAGTAGTGGCTGAAGATGCTGCCCCAGGTTCCGCCGATGTAGATCGGGATGATCGGGTGTTCGCTGCCGCGCACGATGCGCTCGAGGCCGGGTTTGAAACCGCGCATCAGGCCGGTGCGCGTCAGCGCGCCCTCGGCGAAGATGCAGACGAGGTAGCCGTCATCGAGCGCCTGGCGCGCGGCGCGGAGCGATTCGACGATCTTTTTCGGCGAGTCTTCCACCGCGACCGGAATCATGCGCATCAGGCGAAAGATCGGGCGCAACGGGTGGCGCTCGTAGATGGAGCGATGCATCAGGAAACGGATGCGGCGCTGCTGGACCGCGAGAATCTGCAGCGCATCCATCCACGAGACGTGGTTGGCCACGAGCAGCGCGCCGCCCTCGATGGGCAGGTTCTCGATCCCGTATGCGCGCAGGCGGTAGCACACGCGCGTGAGCAGCATCGCGAAGAAGCGGATCAGAAAATCCGGCAACACATAAACGGCCACGAGCCCCAACACGACCGTCAGCGCGCCCACGATGATGAAACCGTGCGCGGGCGTAAGGCCGAGCGCAACATTGAAAAGAAAGACCAGCACCGATCCGATGAGAACGCCGGTCCAGCTCAGAAAACTGCTCGCGGCGAGGATCGAACCCAGCCGCTCGCGCGGACTCCGAAACTGGATGAACGATTCGAGCGGGATCAGGAACAAACCCGCCCCCACCCCGGCCAATAGAATAAGTCCGCGCACCCCGTTGAGTGAAAAGGCGTCAGACCCGATACCAATCGTCGTCGCCGCCAGCAACAGCGCGCCGATGGGGACAATGCCGAACTCAACATTCCGCCCCGAGAGACGGCCTGCCAGCCACGCGCCGATGCCGATGCCGACGGCGGCGAAGAAGAAGAGGTAGCCCGCCTGTGTATCCGTGAGGTCCAAATGGCCCATGCCGAACGGGATCAGGTTTAACTGCATGAACGATCCGATCAGCGAGAAATATGCTGACGCAACGACCGCCATCAGCAAATCCTTATCGCCGCGCAAGCTCGATAGCGTGCGCCACACATCGCCGACGACAAACAGCGAGGGGCGGGCGCGGGAACCCGCGGCGGGCGTTTTTTCGATGCCGAAACTGGTCGCCGTGCCCGCAATCGCAATACCGATGCAGACCAGCGCGGCGAGCTCAAAGCGCCCGTCTACTTGCTCGCCGAGCCAAGGCCCCAGCGCGCTGCCGAGGATAATCGCCAGATACGTCAGCATCACCAGCGCGCCGTTCGCTGCCGAAATCTGGTCGCGCCGGACCAGCTCGGGAATGATGCCGTATTTGCTCGGCCCGAACAGCGCGCTCTGCGCGGACATGAGGAAGAGCACGATATACGCGCCCGGCGCCCATTTCATCGAAAACGCCAGCGCGGCCAACGCCATCACGACGATTTCGAGAAACTTGACGCACACGGTGATGGTCCGCTTGCTTAATCGATCGGCCAGCACCCCAGCCGCCGGGGTGAACAGCAAGAAGGGAATGACAAAGATCGCGCCGCCGAGCGAAACCCACATGCTCGCCTGTTCCGCGCCCAGCAGGCCGATCACGAAGAAAAACGAGAGCAGCTTGAAGATATTATCGTTCAATGCGCCGAGAAACTGCGTCGCATTGAGCCAGGCAAAAGAACGGCCGAATTTCGCGATCATGATTCCGTTTTCCGACTTCCGTTTTCCGTTTCGCCGCGAACAAAATGGATCATCGCAGTCGCGATATCCCTCCACCCGTAGTCGAGCGGAAGGACATGGCCGGCGTTGACATCCTCCATACAGAGTTTACGCGGGGCGGCCAGCGAATCAAAGTATTCCCGGCTCGCGCGACGGCTAACCACTTTGTCTCCGCCGGGCACGACCATGAGTACGGGGATCGGCAGTGCGCGCGGGCGCGCGCGCACAGCGGAAGCGAGCCGAAACATGGCCGCATACATGGACATCGGGAGAAATCGGTCGCGGAGCTCATCCACGCCATCCGCGCGCGCGTGCAGATCGACCGGGAACGCCGTGCCGAGAATCGTGTCTCCGGTCAGCACGCGCGACACGGCATGAAACATCCGCTCGGGCGGGAGGCCCATGCTGCGGCGCGCGGAGACCTCAATCAGCGGCGCGAGCAGTATCAGGCCGTCCAACAGGCCGGGATGCGTCTGCGCGAGGTCGAGCGCGAGCGTGCCGCCCATCGAGTGCCCGACGAGCCAAACGGCGTCGCTTTCGGCGCGTGCGCGTTCGATTTCCGCGAGCGCCGCGAGCCGCCAGTCGCCCTCGTGCACCGCGCACATGCGCGCGACGCGTTCGCCGAAGCCGGGCAAGCGAGGGACGCGGCATGCGAAGCCGGCCTCGGCGAGGACCGGCGCGAGAAATCGAAACACGGACGGGCCGGACGCAAACCCGTGGAGGAGAATCAGCGCAACGCGACCCTCGCCCACGTGGAACGCCTGCATGCCTGCGCGCACGCCCTCCGCGTCGAACGACTCGCCGGCCTCGCGCTGCGCCGCGCGCATGCGGGTCCACGCGGGATAGGCCGCGCGCGCCGTGACGACGCCGGCTATGCCGGCGATCAGGAGTTTGATCATCATCGCGCGCCCTCGAACGCTTCCGGCGAGTCCGGCGGCGGCCGGCGGAGGAAAACCCGAATGGGCGTGCCTTCAATCAGGAGGTCTTCGACGACGAGGTCGCCGTTGCGCACGCGCACGACGACATCCGCCGCTCGGCTGCCCCCGCTCAAGCTGCGCATGTAGGCGCGTTCCGCCTCCGGCGCTTCATGGTCCGGCAGGTAGAAGCGATCAATCGGCAACCTGACCTGCGCCTCGCCGGATGCGGGGTCCAGCGCCCATATCTTCGCCCGAACAAACGCGGCGTCCGACGGCCGTCGGTTGGTCACAGACGCTACGCGTGCGTAGCCGTCGCCGCCCGTTTCAAGGATCGCATACATCGCGCGAGACCGACGGGTGTTTGGTTCATGATCCGTCCACGGCACTCGTTGCGTATCCACCGCGATGCGGATGTAGCGGCCGCGAAAGGCGTCGTAAGGGTCGACCGGCTCGCACGCAAAGCGAAAGGACTGGCCTTCGCGGAGTGTACGTTCGCGAGCGCGAATCATAACGGCCGGCACAGCGAGTTGAACAACGGCGATCAACACGATCAACGCAGTCGATTTGCGATTCATGCGCGCCTCCGTAAGCGGCGGGACAATACGGCGTTCGCTGCGAGAAATGCACTGCCGATCGCGACGAAGGCCAAACCGCGCGCCACCAGCGGCAAGTCGCTGTCGAAAAACCGGAGCCCGAGCACCGCCGCCAACAGCGCCAATCCGGCATTGACGCCGCTCATCGACTCCCGCCGCATTGCGCGCATCACCACCAACAGACCCTGCGCGAAGACCAGCGCCGAAAAACTCAACGGCACAAGCGAATCAGCGCCAACCTGCGCGACCCCTGCGTATGCGGCGAAAATCGCTAGAAAACCGGCCGCGGGGATCCAATCCGGTCCGCTCAAACGCGTGCGGGCGCCGATCAACAACACCATCGCCACGCCCATCATCGCGAGGAGTGCGGCGCCGGCCGCCACGACGCGCGCCTCGCTGTTCATCCAGACCGATTCCGCATGCGCGATTTCACGCCACGGCCACTCGAAGGTGAGGATGAGCGCCCATAGAACAAATCCAGCCGTACCCGCGATGCGCATCGGACGATGCCGCCATGACGGCGCATGTCGCAGGAAGCGTTCGTCCACCAGCCAGAAAAGACTGAACAGCGTTCCGAAGAGCGGGACCCAGAGGCCGGTCATCTCGCCCGCGAGCGTCATGCTTACCGCCGCGATCACGGCCACGGTCACGGCCCAACGCATCAGGGCCAGTCCCGGCGTGAATACCCCGCGCCGGCTTGCGCGCAACAGGAAGGGGACCACGGCCGCGATCATCGGCCAGACGCCGAGCGCGATTGGCCATTCTTCCTCTATCACACTCGCGCACCACGATAGGACGCCGGCCAAATAGAGCGTCGCCGCGATGGCGCTGCGCATGACGTACACCACCGGCAGCGCAAGCAGCACCCACGTCAGCATGAATGAATCGTACGAGCCGGAGAGATGATAAATCTGGCTCACCAACGCCACCGCGGCGCCGATGCTCAGCGTCCAGAACACGCCCACCCCTTCACGCCAACCCGCGGCGATCCACCCGCGCGCCGCGCCGAACAACGCAAGGATTTGGGCCATCAACAGAGGCGCAAGCGCAATCGCGGTTCGCATCGGTCGGCTTAGATCGGCCCAGTTATGCGCCAGCAGCAAGATGATGCCGCCGCCGATCAAGAGCGCGCCGAGCACGGCAAACCCGATCTGCAGCGCGGATCGACTCCCGGGCGCTGTGACCGGGTAACGCGCCAGCAGACAATCGGCCAGCGCGGATGGAATCAACCCCTCGCGCTGCCATGCCTCGATTTCTCCGCGGATCCATGCGTTGCGGTTTTTCATGGTGTGAACGTTGTAGAAGCCAGTCGCGTGCCAATGAGTCCACCGTTTGTTTCTCGCTACGCCGCACATGATTGTAAAAGCATCTGTATTCGAAAAATTCATTTGAATTACATATTATGCACACATACTGTACATTTTATGCCTAGTTTGAAATCCATCGAGCGCCGCTTCACTTTCTTTCGCGATGTGGCGCGCGCGGCGTTCGCGAATCCGTTCGGCGCGGAGCGCAGCGCCTTGGACCGCGCACTGGCGGGCGCGGAAGAGGGCCGCGCGGCGCGCAGCGCCGTCGAGGGGATGATCGCCGCGGTAGCGCGCGAAGTGGCCGCGCTCGAGGGCGAGGGCCTGGCGAATTTGCGGCGATACGACGGCGAAACGCTGGAGCTGATGCGGGTGGTGTTCTTGTTCGACGCGTTCCACCGCTTTCTTGTCCCGATGGATCGGCATATCGAGGATCAGATCCGCGCGGGGCCGGATCCGATTCCCGCGCCATTTGCGCGCGAGGCGGTCGACTGGCTGGCGCGGCGCGGCTTTTCATCGGAAGCGAGCGTGCGCTATGCGGGGGTCTTTTTCCAACTGCGCCGCGCCTATTATTTCATTGCGCGCGAATTGATCGGCGCGAGTCCGAGCATGCGCGCGTTCCGCGAGCGGCTTTGGCAGAATGTGTTCACGCGCGACGTCCGCTGGTATGACCGTTATTTGTCGGATCGGATGGAGGATTTTTCGACGTTGTTGCTTGGCGAGACCGGCACAGGAAAGGGCGCGGCTGCGGCGGCCATCGGGCGGTCGGGGTACATTCCGTACGATGCGCGCGCGGGCCGGTTTAAGGAGAGCTTCACCCGCGCGTTCAACGCGCTGAACTTGTCGCAATTCCCCGAAACGCTGATTGAATCGGAGTTGTTCGGCCATCGAAGGGGCGCCTTCACCGGCGCGACAGAGCGGCACGAGGGCGTTTTTGCGCGCTGCTCGCCGCACGGCGCAATTTTCCTCGATGAAATCGGCGAGGTGGCCGAGCCGGTGCAGGTCAAGCTGCTGCAAGTCCTGCAGGAGCGGCGTTTTTCCCCTGTCGGCAGTCGCGAGACGCATCGGTTTAGCGGGCGCGTGATCGCGGCGACCAACCGTCCGCTCGACGCCCTGCGCCGCGCGGGGCGCTTTCGCGACGATTTCTACTATCGGCTCTGTTCGGATGTCATCGTCGTCCCGACGCTGCGCGAGCGGATCGCGGAGCATGCGGAGGAACTGCCGACGCTCGTGCGCGAGATCCTGGTGCGGATCACCGGCGGCGAGGCGCCGGACCTCGCGGAGGATGTGCTCGCCCGCCTCGCCAAGCATCCGGGGCGCGCCTACACGTGGCCGGGCAACGTGCGCGAACTGGAGCAGGCCGTTCGGCAAACCTTGCTTGCCGGCGCGTATGCGCCGCGGCCGAATCGCGGCGATGAGTCGGACTCAGCGCGCATGCCGGTCGGCTGGCGCGACGGCGTGTGGACCGCGACGGACGTCCTCGCGGCCTACTGTCGCCGGCTGTACGATCGGTTCGGATCGTATGAGGAAGTTGCTCGGCGGGCTCGCCTTGATCGGCGCACGGCGAAGAAGTACGTTTTGGCCCAAACGGGAGACGATGCATGAAAACAATCCTCGCGCTCGTGGACGATATTTATGAGGATCTTGAACTTTGGTATCCCCGACTTCGTCTCGAGGAGGAGGGCTGGAAGGTCGTCGTCGCCGGACCGAAATCGGGGACAATTTACAAGGGCAAGCACGGGTATCCCTGCAAGGCCGATATCGACATCGGCGATGTGGAAGATTCCCTCGCCTACGACGGGCTGATGGTGCCGGGCGGCTTTGCGCCGGACAAGCTGCGGCGCGACGCGAACGTCTTGAACATTGTTCGCGTCATGCACGAGGCGAAACGCCCGATCGCGTTTATCTGCCATGCCGGATGGATTTTGATTTCCGCGGACATTTTGCGCGGCCGCCGCGCGACCAGCACCGTCGGAATTCGCGACGACATGCGGAATGCGGGCGCACTGTGGGAAGATTCTCCGCTGGTGGTGGACGGCAACCTCATCAGCTCGCGAACGCCGATCGATCTGCCGGTCTTCGCGGCGGCGTTCGTAAAGGCGCTGAAATCGGCGTGAGCGGCGATCAAGCCGCACGGCGGTTTCGCATGCCGATCAAGACGGGCGCGAGCGCGAGCGGGAACAGGGCGGCGATCAGGAATCCTGTGCGCAGGCCGGCCTGCGCGGGTTCGAGATCGGAAAAGATCCATGCGCGGCCATCTTCCATCGCGCGCCCCACCCCATCGGCGGTCAGCCCGACCAGCCAGGGTCCCACCCCGCACCCGGTGTCGCCGAATGCCGCGAGCAGCGCGAACAACGAAATGCCGGCGCGCGGGAAGGCCGCCGCGCTCAACGCGACGATCCCGGGCCACAACATGCTGACAAACAGGCCGCCCAAAATACAGGCGGCCAGCGCAACCGCCGGGAACGGGGACAACGCCATAGTCGCGTAGCAGAACGCCGTCAGCGCGGCGCCGTGCACGAGCAATTGACGCAAAGGCTGGTTTTTGCCGCACAAGCCGAACCATAGACGACCGATCATCATCATTACGGCGAACAGACCGAATCCGATTCCATCCGACACCATTTGCGAGAGTCCGAATACCGTTTGCGCATACGCCGATGTCCATTGGGCGAGCGTGACCTCCGCGGCGCCGGCGAGGAGGATGCCGATCAGCGCGAGCCAGAAGTAGCGCGTGCGGGCCATGGTCCGGGTTCGCTCCCGCTGCGATTCATGCACGAGAGGAGGAAGGCGAGTCTTGATGAACCCAAACAGATTCACCATCGGCACCACCGCCCACGCGAGGGCGATCCATGCCCATGCCCGATGCCCGAATACATGCAGCGCCAGCGCGGTCGCGCCGATCACCGTCACTTTGCCGATCGGATAGAACGCGTGAAGAAAGACCATGTCCGCCTCTTTTCGATCAGACGGAACGGCATTGATGATCGGGCTGATCAACACCTCGAGCAGCCCGCATCCCATCGAGAACACGACGGTCCCCGCGATCAGACCGGCGTAGGGCGATGCAGGAAACAGGAAGGGCGCAACAGCGAAGATACAGAGACCCGCGGCGGCCAGCGCCTGTGAGGCAACGGTCAGCGGCTTGACCAGGCCGAATCGGTCCACAATCGCCGTACAGATCAAGTCCACCGCCATTTGTGCGAAAAAGTTGATCAGAACCAGACGGCCGAGTTGCTCGAAGGTCAGTCCGAATTCGGCGCGCAGTGGAATAAAGAAAAGGGGCGTGAGGTTTATGACCATCGCCTGAATGAACATGGCCAGATGGCAGCATCGCCGCACGGCGCGATGCGCGTCGCGGGCGGAATGGTTCATGGTTGGCGGCCCGCCCGCGCCGCGCGGTGAGACGTGGACCTCATCCCCACAACGGCGCCGGATAGACGCCGGCGTCGATCAAGTTTCGGATCCCCTCCCGGACCAGCGGTTTGTCTTCCGGATAGGTCATGCCGAGCCAGCGGGCGGAGGTGGGCACGACGCGCACGGTGGCCGTGCCGTCGGCGATGAGCCCATCGACGATCGTGGGAATAGCCAGTTCCGATTTCGGATTCGCCGCGTTCGCCTTCAGAAATTCCACGAACGCGCGTTCCAAGTGCGGGAAGAGCGCCGGGGTGAATCCCCAGAAATTCATCGACACGGTCGTCTCCGGCGCAATCGGAATCAGGCCGGCATCCGATTGTGCCACCACCCCGCCGTCGCGCCGCTCGATGTGCGTGCGCTCGACCACGCGCTGGAGCAGTCCATTCGCGCCGACCTCGCAAACGCCTCGCGAAACGGCGCCGTGGTCGGAGAGCGTGTCGTTGACGTTGTAGCCGGCCAGGTAGAACTCCGTCGAATCGACGGCGGCGTTCGACAGCGCGGCCGCCATGCCCTCGTAGGCGGGGCGCCCGTAAAAATCGTCTGCATTGATGACCGCGAACGGCTCGCGGATTTCATGGCGCGCAGCGCGTATGGCGTGCCCCGTTCCCCACGGCTTGGCGCGGCCCTCGGGCGGCGTGAATCCGGCGGGCAGGTCGTCCAACGCCTGAAACACATAATGAACATCGGCGTGCCGGGCGATTTGGCGGTCGATCACCGCGCGGAAAGCCTCTTCGATGTCGCGGCGGATGATAAAGACCACCCGGCCGAATCCTGCGCGCAAGGCGTCATACACCGAATAATCGATCATGATTTCGCCGCAAGGACCGACGGGATCGATTTGCTTGAGTCCGCCGTAGCGGCTGCCCATGCCGGCAGCCATAATTACGAGCGCCGGTTTCATGTTGGATTCTCCCACAGTTCTTTAAGACCTTCTTCCAGTGTGATGCGCGGTTCAAATGAAAGCCGCTCGCGGGCGCGCGAAATATCGGCCAGCGAGTGGCGCACATCTCCCGCGCGCGCAGGTTCGAAGCGCGGTTCAAGATTGCGACCCGCACGATCGCCGAGCAACTCAATCAGTCGCAGCAGGTCCGTCGCGCGGCCCGTCGCGACATTAATGGCTGCGCCGTCGGCGGCATTCGCGGATTGCATCGCCGCGTCGAGCGCGCGGACCACGTCGCGGACGTGGATGAAATCGCGGCTTTGCCGTCCGTCCCCGAACACGACAACCGGACGGCCCTCGCGTGCGGCGGCGAAAAAGCGCGAGATGACACCGGAATACGGCGACCGCGGATCCTGCCGGGGCCCATATACATTAAAGAACCGCAGCGACACGGTTTCCAGCCCGTACAACAAATGAAAAATTCTCATGTAATGCTCGCCGGCGATCTTCGCGGCGGCATAGGGCGAAGCGGGAGCGGGCGTCATCTCTTCGCGCTTGGGCAGCACGGGGTCATTGCCATAAACGGCGGCCGTGCTGGCCAGCACCACACGCCGCGCGCCGGCCTCTCGCGCGGCCAGCAGCACATGCAATGTGCCCGTGGCGTTGATGAGGTGGTTGTCCATCGGGCGCGCGACGGAATCGGCGACGGAGACCAGCGCGGCGAGGTGAAAGACACCGTCCACGCCGCGGCACGCCTCGGCGATCGCGGCCGGATCGGTAATATCGCCCTCGAGAAACTCGACGGCGTCTCGCCCTGAGGCGAGATTTGCGAGGGTGCCGGTCGACAGGTTGTCCAGCACGCGGACGCGATGCCCCGCCGCCAGCAGGCGTTCGACCAGATGCGAGCCAATGAAGCCGCATCCGCCGGTGACGAGATAACGCGGCGTCGCCATCGGATCAACGCTCCGCACCGGAGTCGGCGGCAGATGGAAACCCGATAACCGACCGTACAAAGTACAGCGGGCGTTTCTTGGATTCCTCGAAGATGCGGCTGATGTACTGGCCGAGCAACCCCATGCACATCAACTGCACGCCGCCCAGCACAAGCACAACGGCCATCAGTGAGGTCCAACCGCGCACGGTATCGCTCCAACCGAGCAAATGCCCCATCACCACGCGCAACGCGAAAAGCAGCCCCGCGAGGCTGAAAATCAACCCGATTCCGGTCACCCATCGCAGCGGCGCGCCGGAAAAGGAAGTGAGGCCATCCCACGCGAGGTTGATCGATTTCCACACCGGATATTTGGTGACGCCGGCGTGGCGCGAGGCGCGCTCGTAATAGACCGCGCACTGGCGGAATCCGACCCAGCAGGTCAGCCCGCGCATGAAGCGGTGCAGCTCGCGCACATTGCGAAGCGCCTCAATCACCCGGCGATCCACCAACCGAAAGTCGCCCGTGTCCATCGGCACCTTGACGCGGGACATCTTGTGAAAGATCCGATAGAACGACGCCGCGAGAAACTTCTTGAGCCACGTCTCCCCTTCCCGGCTCTTGCGGACGGCATAGACGACCTCATGGCCTTCGCGCCAGCGCGCGAGCAGTTCGGGAATCACCTCGGGCGGATCCTGCAGATCCGCGTCAATAATCACCACGGCATCGCCGCGGGAGTAATCCATGCCGGCGGTGATCGCGATCTGGTGCCCGAAGTTGCGGGACAATTGGATCAGCTTGACGCGCGGGTCCCTCGCAGCCTGCTGCTCGGCCCACTCGGCGGAGCCGTCCGTGCTGCCGTCATCCACCAACACGAGTTCCCACGCCTCCGGCTCCCGGTCCAGCGCGGCGGCCACGCGCTCATAGAGGACCGGCAGATTTTCCCGTTCGTTCAGAAAGGGCACAATGACGGAAACGGTCTTCATGAAGTCGCTACACGCTAGCAGGGGATCGCGCGTCCGCCAAGTCCGGTTGCCGCGCCTTCTCGCGTCTCGTGCCGCCGCTGCATTTCGATCGGGAGCCCCTCGCGGGCGCCATCCCATCCATCGCCCGCCAAACCGCAGCGGCAGCGTCTTCAGCGCGCGGCGATTTCGCCGAACGCCGCGCGCGTCAGCTCAGCGGTGGCGCTCCACACAAAACGCGACGCCTGCGCGCGACCGGCCTCGACGCGCGCCTGCCGCTCTTCGGACGGGAGGCGCGCCAGGTCCAGCATCGCGCGCGACCACGCGCGCACGTCGCGGCCATCGGCATACAGCGCCGCGTCGCCGCCGACTTCGCGCGTCGCGCCGGCGCCCGTCGCCAGCGATGGCGCACCCGATGCCAGCGCTTCCAGCAGCGGGAGCCCGAATCCCTCGTACAGCGATGGAAACACGAAACCCGAACAGGCTTGATAGAGCGCAATCAGTTCCTCGCGCGACACGGATTCGACCCGCCGGACGCGGCCCTCCGGCGCGGCGTCCATCGCCTGCCGCAGCGCCGATTCGCCGCGCCTCGGCTTGCCGACGATCAACAAGCGGTGCGGAATATCGTCCGCGATCAGACGAAATGCGTTGACCAGCAGCGCAAGATTTTTATGCGGATACGAGTGCGCCACGGAAAACAAAAAAGGCGCATCGTCGCCGACAAATCGGCGGCGCGCCTCCGCCCGGCGCAGCGCGCCGACCGGCGCGCCGAACGCCGGATCGACGCCGAGCGGCGTCACGCGGATGCGGTCGCCGGGAATCCGCGTCTCGCGGACGATTTCGTCGCGCGAAAATTCGGAGATCGCCAGAATCCGCTGCGCGCGGCGGACCGCCATCGACACCAGCGCGTGCGTGGTCCAGCGCGCGAGCAGCGAGAGATCGTCCGGATGCGTCCGGTACTGCATGTCCAGGACCGACACCACTTGCGGGCAGGGCGCCCACGCAGGCATCGTGTAGCCGGGGGACCACAGCACGTCCGGGCGAAGGCGGCGCAGCAGGCGCGGCAGCGCAGTCTGCTCGGCGATGATTCGCGCATACCGATTCGACGCGGCGAGCGGCAGCGCGTGAAAAGAAATACCGGGGCATTCCTTGAAGCGCTCGCGAAAATAGGTGTCGTTCTCGCGATTGGTCACGAGCATCAGATGATCGTCCGGGTGCCGCCCTGCGAGCGCGCGCAGCGTTTCGATGAGATACGTCTCCGAGCCGCCGACCTCGCCGGGGATCAGGAACAGGGTGTTGACCGCCGCCTTCATCGGGCGCGCCCCGCGCGATGCGCGCGGGTCATCAATGTGTAGCAGCCGACGATCCCCCATCGCACGCCGAGGTGGATCAGCGTCTGCGGCGAAAAGCGGCCCGCATCCGCGCGCGCCGCCTCGTACTCCTCGCGGAACTGGCGCGCAAAATGTTGTCCGCTGATCGACGCCGCGTGCCAGCGAAACGCGGCCAACGGTTCGCCGGGCACGCGCACCGCGCCGCCCTGCCGCCAGAGGCGCAGAAAAAACTCATAATCGAACGCCGCCTTCAGGTCTTCGCGCAGCGGGCCGGCGGCCTCGACGGCCGTCCGCCGGAAGAGTGTAGCGGGCTGTGAGATGTAGTTGATGCACTGGAAGACGAACCGGCTCGAGATCGGAAAGAACGCCTCTTTGAAGCGCGTGATGCCGCGGCGGATCTCTCGGTCATCTTCGTCAATAATCCGGCAGCGTCCGAAATACAGCGCCGCATCGGGGCGGCGGCGCGCGGTTTCGGCGGCGCGGGCCAGCGCGCCGGGATAGAGAAGATCGTCGGCGTTCAACCAGCCGACGAGTTCGCCGGACGCAAGGCGAAGCCCCTTGTTGATCGCGTCGGCGGGGCCGCGATCCGGCTCGATCAGCACGCGCGCCAGTTGCGCGCGCCGGCGCTCGATGATCGCGTGCGAATCGTCCCGGCTGCCGCCATCCACCACGATGTGTTCGAGCTCGATTCCGTCCGCGCGCTGCGCGTGCAGGCTCTTCAGACACGCATCGAGATGTCGGCCGCCGTTGAAGTTGGGGGTGACGATGCTGATCTTCATGCGAGAAAACTGCTGCCATGAAAGCGGAAACAGACTAGTATAACAACGCTGTGTTTTTAGCGAGGAGCCCGAAGGAGAGCGCGGATGAGTTTCTGGATCGGAAAACGGGTGCTGGTCACCGGCGGATCGGGTTTTTTGGGCCATCATGTGATTGAAGCGATTCGCGCGCGAGGGGCGGCGGACATCCACGCGCCGCGCAGCCGCGACTATGATCTCCGCAGGCCCGATGCCGTGCGCGCATGCCTGCACGACATCCGTCCGCACATCGTGATCCACCTGGCGGCGGTCGTGGGCGGGATCGGCGCGAATCGCGCGCACCCGGGCCGGTTTTTCTTCGACAACGCGGCGATGGGCATCCACCTGATCGAAGAGGCGCGGCTGATCGGCGTGGAAAAAATGACGAACCTCGGCACCATCTGCGCTTATCCCAAGTTCACACCGGTCCCGTTCCGCGAGTCCGAGTTGTGGAACGGCTATCCCGAGGAGACCAACGCGCCCTACGGGCTGGCGAAGAAGATGATGCTCGTGCAAGGGCAGGCGTATCGGCAGGAGTACGGGTTCAATTCGATCTTCCTGCTGCCGGTGAACTTGTACGGGCCGCGCGACAATTTCGATCCGAGCAGTTCGCACGTGATTCCTGCGCTGATTCGAAAGGCGCTGGAGGCGAAGGAGGCCGGCGCGCGGGAGATGGTGTGTTGGGGCACCGGCCGCGCGACGCGCGAATTTCTTTACGTCGAAGATTGCGCGCGCGCGATTGCGCTGGCGACGGAATCCTACAACGACCCCGATCCCGTGAACCTCGGCAGCGGCATGGAGATCAGCATCCGCGAGCTCTCGGAGAAGATCGCGCGCCTCTGCGGCTTCGAGGGCGCGCTGGTATGGGACACCACCAAGCCCGACGGCCAGCCGCGGCGTTGTCTTGATACGACCGCTGCATTCGCGAAATTCGGGTTCCGCGCCGAGGTCCCCTTCGACGAAGGCCTCAAACGAACGATCGCCTGGTATCTCGAACATCGCGGCACCTCGCTCGCCGCCGCGCACAAGGGCTAACCCCCTCAGTCGAATTCGGTGTGCGCGCGGCGCCGGCAGGCTACAACCGGCGCGCGCGGTCCTTGACCACATTCAGCGCGGAATCGTCCGGACCCGACTGGCGCGCGATGCCGATCAGCATGCCGATCATCCCCAATGTGATGGCCAGGCTCGTTCCGCCATAGCTGATGAACGGAAGCGGAAGCCCTTTTGTCGGCAAGCTGCCGGTGACAACGCCAAAATTAATCGCGGCTTGGAACGAAATCATGCACGTCAATCCGATCGCCACGAGACGGCCAAATGAGTCCGGCGCGCGCGCGGCAATGCGCAACCCGCAGAAAAACAGCACCGCAAAAAGCACCACCACGCCCAGCGAGGCTGCCAACCCCAGCTCCTCGCCGATAATCGCAAAAATGAAGTCGTTGTGCGCCTCCGGCAGATAATACCTTTTTTGCAAACTATTGCCCAAGCCGACGCCGCCCGTGCCGCCCATGACGAATGCATAGATGGCGTTGAGCAACTGGAACGCCTCGCGCTCCGCGTGCGCTTCGGGATCGCGAAAGGCGACAATGCGCCGGTAACGCACCTCGTCCTGCATGATCTTCACCGT
The DNA here is from genome assembly GCA_937958885.1 of uncultured bacterium. Taxonomy (GTDB): domain Bacteria; phylum Verrucomicrobiota; class Kiritimatiellia; order CAIVKH01; family CAIVKH01; genus JAMLJG01. Next base: position 28,174 of record CALGMT010000041.1, read on the forward strand.
CATCGCAGCCGCGGCGGCGGCGCCGGAAACAAGCAGATGGCTGAACCGCGCGCCGCCGGCCCACAAGATCGCGAACCCGACCAACCCCATCAGGATCGACGTGCCGAAGTCAGGCTCCTTCAGCACCGGCAGGATGAGCGCCGCCATCATCACCCCGGGCACAATCAAACCGGGACCGAGCTCCGAGGCGCGCCGCTTGACCCGGCTCATCCACCACGCGAGCAACAGCACCAGTCCGACCTTCGCGACTTCTGACGGCTGCATCGTCGTGAAGCCGAGCGAAATCCAACGGCGGCTGCCCTTGACGGAAATCCCGATGCCGGGCACCAGCACCAACAACAGCATCGCCAGACTGGCGATCGCAAGGAAGGGCGCGGCTTTTTTCCAAACGGTGTAATCGATGCGCGCCGCCGCCGCCGCGGCCAGCGCGCCCAGGATCAGGGCCGCGACTTGGCGCTTGACGAAATAGTGCGGGTCGTTAAACAGCGACGCCCCGTGAATCGAACTGGTGCTGGCCAGCATCACCAGTCCCAAGACGACGAGGATCAACACTGTCGCCAGCAATATGCCCGTGGTTTTCCACATCGCGTTTCGGCAAACGACGCCACACGCCGCCGCGCCGGCAGCGGACGATGATGCCGATCATGCGCACCGCGCGCCGTCCGCGCTCAAGGCGCGGACATCGGAATCTTGATCTTCTGTCCGGCGCGCACCTCCGCGCCCTCGGACAAGCCGTTGAGCGCGAGAATTTCCGAGCGCAGCACCGCGAAGTTTCGCGCGATGTCGTCGATCGTCTCATTCGGACGAACGGTGTATTCGAATGGCATCATCGCCGGATCGATCAGCGCGCCGGCCGGCGCGCTACGCGGAGCGACGATTGGGGCGGGAGCAGCTTCTGCGGCCGGAGTGGAAACGGATGGCGCTGGGACGGCTGACGCAGGCGCGGGTTCAGGCGCGGGCGCGGGCGCGGATGCGCGGGCAGGAGCGGAAGCAGGCTTCGACGCGCCGGCGGGAATCTTGAGCTTTTGGCCGATGCGAATCACATCCGACTTCAAGCCGTTCGCTTCCTTCAAGGCTGCGACCGTCGTGCCGTGACGAGCGGCGATACGCGACAGACTGTCGCCGGACTGCACCACGTACTCGCCCTGGGCGGCGACAACAGGCCGCGCGGGCTTCGTTTCCTTCTTCGGCGCGGCGGGCGCGGCCGACGGCGCGCTCTCCGCGTAGGCGGGCAACTTTAATTTCTGACCGATCCGAACGCGATTTGGATCCTTGATCTCATTTAGCTGCTGCAACTCGCGGACGGATACGCCGTAGCGCGCGGCGATCCGGGAGAGCGATTCGCCCGCGGCGACCGTGTGCGTCTGCACGCCTTCGAGCGTGGCGGGCGCGGGTTCAACGCCGACCGGCGGCTGAAACGACGGCCGCGGCATCACCAGCGCCGGCGCGCTGACGTCGGCGCGCGGCGGCATGACCGGCGCAGGCGGCGGCTCCACAGCCGGTTGCTTGGTGCCGCACCCCTGTATCATCAAGAAACCGGAAATCGCCGCCACGTGAAGACCGGCGATCACTCCCGCCAGCACGGGGCCACGCACCCGGCCGCGACGTTCGTCCGACGCTAACATGCTCATACTCCAGTCTTGCTTGTTGTTCATGTATCCTGCTCCACAGCGATCGCAGTTGCGATCCGCTGAAATGTTGTACCACGTTCCTTGTAATCCGCAAACTGATCGAAACTTGAGCAGCCCGGCGACAATATAATCGCTTCGCCTTGTTGCGCATCCCGCCACGCCGCCCGCACGGCTGCGTCCAACGATCCGCTCCGCACACACGGCACCGAAGAACACCAGCAATCTGCCATTTTTTCAGCAGCTTCCCCAATAAGGTAGACCCCTCTCGCGTGTTGTGCGAGCATTTCTTTGACCGTATCGAGATCGAGTTCCTTCAATCGACCGCCCGCGATCAAACGGACCGGCCGGCCCGCCATCGCGAGCGCCGCGCCCAGCGCGGCCAGCGTCGTCGCCTTCGAGTCGTCGATGAAAGCCACGCCGTTCACCTCCGCCACGCGCTGCATCCGATGCGGCAGCGGCTCAAACGCGCGCGCGGCCGCCGCCGCGGTCTCGAGCGGCAGCTCCGCCGCGTGCAGCGCGGCCGCCGCAGCCGCCGCGTGCGGACCGAGCACCGGATTGTCGAAGTAGGTTCCGCGCAAATCCAGCAGCGCCGCGCCGCGATCCCACACGCGGCCGTCGCGCCACTGAAAGTCATCCGTCTCCGCGTCGCCGAAGGTCAGCCACACCCCGCGCCCATCCGCTTCCGCCTGCATGCGCGCGCGCCACGCCGCCGGCGTCACACAGAGATCGCGCCCGCGCGCGTTCGCAAACAATTTCGCCTTCGCGGCGACGTACGCCGCCATCGACGGATGCCGGTCCAGATGATTCGGCGCGATGTTCAGCAGAATGGACATGTCCGCGCGAAAATGGCGCGCGAGCTCCAACTGAAACGAACTCGCCTCGATCACCAGCCACTCGAGGTCCGGCGTCTCCAGCATCGCGCGACATACGCTCGGCCCGTAGTTCCCCACCGGCGCGGCGCGAAAACCCGCTGCCCGCAGCGATTCCGCCAGCCACTTCGCGATCGTGCTCTTCCCGTTCGTACCGGTAATCGCGATCACGCGCCCGCGAAAGCGGCTCCACCCCAGCTCGAACTCCGGCACGATCGCCATGCCCCGCGCGCGCGCCTGCGCCAGCCATGGGTGCTCGACCGGTATGCCCGGACTCGCCACCACCAGATCGCAATCGGTGGGAAACGCTTCCTCCGGCGACGCCGTCCGCGCATCTGCGCCGCGCGCGCGCCAGGCGTCCGCATCGGCCGGCGCAAGCGCGCGGTCGAAGATCGTCACGCGCGCGCCCTCGCGCAGCAGCAGCGCCGCCGCGTGCGTCCCGCTCTCGCCCGCGCCCAGAATGACGGCATGGTGGGGTGTGCTCATGCGCGACATCATCGAATCTTCAGCGTGGCGACGCCAATCAGCGCGAAGATGATGCCGAGGATCCAAAATCGAATCGTCACCATCGTCTCGACCACCTCGACGTCGCGCCCCTCAATCGCGGCGCGCTCTTTCTCGATCTGCTCGAAATGATGGTGAATCGGCGCGACGCGGAAAATGCGGCGCCCGGTCAGTTTGAAACTCGCCACCTGCAGCATCACGCTCACCGCCTCCATCACGAAAATGCCGCCGACAATCATCAGCAGCAATTCCTGCTTGATCGCAATCGCCACCATCCCGATCGCGCCGCCCAGCGCGAGACTGCCCGTGTCGCCCATGAATACGCGCGCGGGATGACAGTTGAACCAGAGAAATCCGAGACCTGCCCCCAGCAGGCATCCGCAGAAGACCGCCAGCTCGCCGCTGCCCGGCACGAATGGCACCAGCAGATAGCCTGCCGCCACGCTGTTCCCCGCCACATACGCCAGCGCGAGATACGCCGCCGCCGCCGAATTCGTGCACCCGATCGCGAGCCCGTCCAGTCCGTCCGTCAGGTTCACCGCATTCGCTGAGCCCACCAGCACGATCGTGAAAAACAGCGCGACGCCGATGACGCCCATGTTCGCGACGACCGGGTCCTTCAGAAACGGCAGCATCAACTTCGCGACATGCGCCCGCGACGGCTCCCACGCATACAGCGCGGCCACCACGAGCAACGTCCAGCCGATTTCCAGCGCCAGTTTGATTCGGCCCGGCAGTCCTTTCGCGTTTTTCTTCGACACCTTGAGATAATCGTCCCAGAACCCGATCGCCCCCATCGCCGTCATCGTGCCCAGCGCGAGCCACACGTAGACATTCCGCACATCCGCCCACAGCCCCGTCGAGACGAGCACCGTCGCGATGATCAACACCCCGCCCATCGTCGGCGTGCCGGACTTCTTGCGCCGCTGGTGTTCGAGCACCGCGTCGTCCCGCACATATTGTTTGATCTTGAGCGCCTGCAGCCAACGAATGATCAGCGGCCCGAACAACAGCGAGAGCAGAAACGCCGTCCCCGCCCCCATCAGCGCGCGGAACGTGATGTAGCGGAACAGCCGAAGCGGCGCCCAGAATTCGGTCAGTTCATGAAGGAAATACAGCATTGAAAATACCCGTCGTCGGCCTCAACCCCTCGGCGAGGGCCTCATTAATTTTTTACAGAGCATGGAAGTCAAAAATTAATTTTTTACAGAGCATGGAACTTTCAGCCCAACACCCGCTCCAGCTCCACCCCGCGGGAGGCTTTGAGCAATACGGTATCGCCGGGCCGAATCAAATCCTTCAACACGCGCGCAGCCGCGGGCGCGTCGTCCACGACGCGCACGCGATCAAATCCCGCCGCGACAGCGCCCTCGCGGATCCAGCGCCCCTCCTCGCCCACTAGAATCGCGCCGGCCCACGGACCGCCGGCAAGCGCGCGGCCGAGCTCGGCGTGATATTCGCGCGCCGCCGCGCCCAGCTCGCGCATCGCGCCGAGCACCAGCCACCGGCGGCCCTCGACGGCGACAGTGGCGAACGCATCGAGCGCGGCGCGCATGCTCATCGGATTGGCGTTGTATGCGTCGTTGATGTAGCGCACCCCGTCGCGCTCGATTTCCTGCCAGCGCATCCCCGGCGGGCGGAACGCGCGCAGGCGCTCGGCCAGCGCGCCCCAGTCGATGCCGAACTGCCGCGCGACGGCAATCGCGAGCCCTGCGTTCGCGATCACATGTCGGCCGGGCAACGGAGCATCGAATATCGCGCTTTCGCCTGTCCGCCACTCGGTGACGGCAAAGCGCGGCGGCGCGCCGAGTTCGATGCGGTAATCCGCATCCATCGTCAGCGACACCGTTTTGATTCCTGCGCGCGCGTCGGACTTCAGCACACCGAACCACGGGTCGTCCGCCGGAAGGACGGCGATCCCGTTTTCATCGAGCGCGCGGACGACGGCCGCCTTCTCCCGCGCGATCCCTTCTTCATTCTCGAAGAATTCCAAGTGCACCGGGCCCACGCAGGTCACCACGGAAATATGCGGTTTCAGCAGCGCGCAAAGCGGTTCGAGCTCGCCGGGATGATTCATGCCGACCTCGAAGACGCCGTAGGCGTCGTCGGGCCGCATGGTTAGCATACTCAGCGGGAGACCGATGTCGTTGTTCCAATTTCCCCTCGTGCGCGCGGTGGGGCCGGCGAGCGAAAGCAGATCGGCGATCATCTCCTTCACGCTGGTTTTTCCGCTGCTGCCGGTGACGGCTACGATTCGGCCGCGCGCGCGCGCGCGGTGCCCGGCCGCAATCGCTTCAAGCGCGCGCTTGGGGTCGGGCACGGCGAGCAATGGGAATTCGTGAAGCGAAGCCGCGATGGGCACATCCTCGCGCACGAGCGCGCAGGCCGCGCCGCGTTCCCGCGCCGAGTTCAGGAATGCGTGGCCATCCGCGCGGGCGCCGGGGAGCGCGACGAAGCAGTCGCCGGGCTCTACCGCGCGCGAGTCAATGGCGAAACCGGTGACCGCGGAGGCCGGCGCGCTGCGCCAGCGCCCGCCGCTCCACGCGGCCAGGTCGACCGAATCGAAGGAATATTCTCGCGGCATCCGTCGTCCGTCGCCGCTCAGCCCAGCAGGCGGCGAACCACTTCGCGGTCGTCGAACGGGACCACGGTGCTGGCGAACTCCTGCACGGTTTCGTGGCCCTTTCCGGCGACAAGCACGATATCGCCGGGCTTCGCCATCGCGAGCGCGCGGGCGATGGCCTCTTCGCGGTCAAGCGCGACCTCGTGCCGATCCGGCGTCGGCATGCCTTGTTCGATATCGGCGATGATGGATTCAGGCTTTTCGCGGCGCGGGTTGTCGCTCGTAAGGATCGTATAATCGGCGCGCGCATGCGCGGCGGCGCCCATCAACGCGCGCTTGCTGCGATCGCGATCGCCGCCGCAGCCGAACACCGCGATGAGTCGGCGCGGGCGCAGTTCGCGCAGCGTGTCGAGCACGTGCGCCAGGGCGTCGTCGGTATGCGCGTAATCGACGAAGACATTAAATCCACGGCCGGTCTCAATGCGCTCCAGGCGTCCGGGCACGGCCTGCATCCCGGCAAGCACGGCAGCGGTGCGGGCGGGCGCGATGCCGAGCGCGCCGCAGGTCGCGATCGCAGCGAGCGCGTTGCTGACGTTGAAGCGTCCGAGCAGCCGCAGATGCGCGTCGGTCGCGCCCCACGGCGTGCGGACCAAGAAGCGGGTGCCGTGCGCGTCGAGCTCAATATCCTCGGCGCGCACGTCCGCGCCCGGATGCTCGCCGAACGTGATCAACCGCGCGCAGAGACCGTTGGTCCGGATGAGTTCCATTCCCCATTCGTTGTCGAGATTGACGACGGCCGTCGCGCGCTTGTGTTGAAGGCCGAGTCCGCGGAACAACTGCATCTTCGCGATGAAATAGTCCTCCATCGTGCCGTGAAAATCGAGATGGTCGCGCGTGAGGTTGGTGAAGACCCCGACATCGAAATCGACGCCCCACACGCGGCGCTGCGCCAGCGCATGCGACGAGACCTCCATCACCGCGCTGCGGCAGCCGACGCGGAGCATCTGATCGAGCATGAACTGGATGTCCGGCGCCTCCGGCGTCGTGCGGCTCGCGGGGATCACGCGGGAGCCGATTTCGTAGCGCACGGTGCCGATTAGGCCGGGCTGCCGCCCCTCGGCGGCGAGCGCCTCGCGCACCATGAACGAGGTGGTGGTCTTGCCGTTCGTGCCGGTGATGCCGACGAGCGGAATCTTCTGCGAAGGATGGTCGTAGAACGCGCACGCGATCTCGGCGAGCGCGCGGCGCGCGTCTTCGACGAGGATGTGGGCGACGTTCCGGCGCGGCCAGCGATCCTCCTCCGAGACAATGGCAACCGCGCCGCGGCGGAGCGCGTCCTCAATGTAGGCGGCGCCGTCCTCGCGCTGCCCGCGAAGTGCGACGAACAAATAGTTCTCCTTCACCTGCCGCGAATCGTACGCGATGCCCTCGATATTGAAATGCAGCGGGCCGCGGACCTGGATGGGCTGCACGATGCGGGTGATGGATTCGAGTCTCATGGTTTCCATACATAATTTACCGAGAATCATGGCGGGTGTCCCTCCTCATAGCGGGGTGATTTCGGAGTCCAGATCGATAAAGCGCGCTTCGTCGATTGGCGGAATATCGAGGTAGCGCACCGCTTTTTCCGCGATGGCGCGAAAAACGGGCGCGGCGACCTGCCCGCCCTGTCGAAGGCCCTGCGGCTCGTCAAACGTGACGAGGATGCTCAATTCGGGCCGCTCGGCCGGCAGGAAGCCGATGAAGGAGGCAAGATTTCGCGAGCGGTCATAACCGCCGGGCCCGGCTTTTTCCGCCGTGCCGGTCTTGCCGGCCACGGTGTACCCCTCGATGCGCGCGCGCTTGCCCGTGCCCTCCTCGGTGACCTGCACGAGCATCTCGGTCAGCGTCCGCGCAACGTCCGGGCGGATCGGGCGGCCGACGACCTCGGTCTCGGAACGCTGAATCGTCTGGCCGCGCGCGGTCGCGACGCGCTCGATCACGCGCGGGCGCATCAACTGGCCATCGTTCGCGATCGCATTGAGGGCATTGACCATTTGCAGACCGGTCACGGCGACCTCATGGCCCATCGGGATGCGGGAGATGCTCAACTTGTTCCAGTGCGAGCGAGGATGCAGGATGCCCCCCTCCTCGCCCGGCAATTCGATGCCGCTCCGGCGTCCGATGCCGAAGGCCTGCAGATATTTGTGCAGCCGCTCCTCGCCGAGCCGAAGCGCGATTTTCGCGGCGGCGATATTGCTGGACTTCTTCAGCGCGTCGGTCGCGGTGAGCCGTCCGTAGGGGTGAAAATCGCGGAGCGGCTTGCCCGCGTGGAACCACAGGCCGTTCTCGCAGTCGATGATTTCGTCGGGCCGCAACAGCCCCTCGTTCAGCGCCGCGGCGTACACGATGATCTTGAAGATCGAACCGGGCTCATACACATAACCGATCGCGCGATTCATCAGGTGGTCCGTCGGCGCGGTGTTGAACGCGTTCAGGTCGAACGCAGGGCGGGACGCCATCGCCAGAATCTCGCCGGTCTTCACGCGCTGCACGATGGCCCACGCACCGATCGCGCCGTTCGTCGCGAGCGCATCGTCAAGCGCCTGCTCGACAAAGAACTGGAGGTTCTGGTCGAGCGTCAAATATACATCGCCGCCCGGTTGCGGCGGGATTTCGAGCCGACGCCGGTTCCGCACCTCGCGGCGGCGTCCATCCACCTCCATTTCGCGAAGTCCCGGCACGCCGCGCAAATATCGGTCGTAGCGCATTTCGACGCCCGCACTGCCGACGCCCTCGGCGTTGGCGAAGCCGACGACGTGGGCCATCAGGGCCGCGTGCGGATAGAGGCGCGTCATCGCCTCGTCGCAGCGGACGCCGGGCATGCCCATCGACTGGATTTGCCGCGCGATGTCATCCGGCACCTGGCGTTTGAGCAATTCGTATTTCGTCGGGCGCTCGATCCGCGCGAAAACCATCGCCGGATCCAGTTCGAGCAGCCGCGCGAGCTGCTGCGCGGTGAAAAGCGGATAGCCGTGCTGCCGGGTGAAGGTGGGATCGACCGAGATCTCGCGCGTCGTCACATCCGCGGCGAGGACGTTGCCGTTTCGGTCCAGCACGCGGCCGCGCCCGACCAGGATCTGCGCGCTGACTTGCCGCGTTTTCTCAATCTTCGCGAGCAGCCGCGGATGATCGCCGAGGTGGAGATGCGACAACCGCACCCCTAGACCGATCCAAACGGCGGACATCGCGACGACGATCAGCGTCACCCTCCAACGATGGCTCTTTTCGGTCATGGCGTTCCATCAGTTGCGGACAAACCCGGTTTCCGCATCCGCCGCGCCCGCCGCCCGGCGGACGCGCACGATCTGGCGCTCGTTCGGCCAGTTCATTTCGATGCGGTGCTCCCGCAGGAGCTTCATCATGTTTTCGTAGGTCGTGAGACTGGACCACTTGAACTCTTCGTTGGTCACCCGGCGGCGCAGCGCCGTCTTTTCCTGCTCCAGATCCTTGATGCGCGCCGCAAGCAATTCGCAGCGGTTGTGCAGCCACAGCCAGCCGAACCCGAGGCAGCCGGCGGCAAAGACGACGAGCAAGACCACGCCCGGCAGCGAAGAGCTGCGCGCATTCTTGCGGTAATTTCGATTTCGCCGCCGTGCCATTTCAGTCGATCCTTTCCACCACGCGCAGGCGCGCCGAACGCGCCCGCGGATTTCGCTTCACCTCGTCCTCGCCCGCCATCCGCGGGCTCTTCACCACCCATCGCGCGCGCGGCGACGTCGCGATCCAACGCTCGCCGCCCGCCTCGAGCGATTCGCGCCGCCCGACATGCTCGCTCAGACGGCGCTTCACGATCCGGTCCTCCAAACTATGGAAGGAAATCACCGCCAGCCGTCCGCCGGTCTTCAGCAGCAATAACGCGGACTCCAGTCCCCGCTCCAACTGACCCAATTCGTCGTTCACCGCGATCCGCAGCGCCTGAAATGTCTGCGTCGCCGGGTGAATCCGTCCGCGCGCGCCGCCTTTCGCCCGCGCGACCAGCTCCGCGAGCGCGCCCGTCGTGCGGATCGGCGCCCGCGCGCGCGCCTTCGCGATGAACCGGGCGATACGGCGGGACGCGCGCTCCTCGCCGTATCGCCACAACACATCCGCCAAGTCCGATTCCGGCGTCTCGTTCACCCAGTCCGCCGCCGTGCGCGGCAGGTCGGGATCCATTCGCATGTCGAGCGCCGCATCGCGCTGGAAACTGAACCCGCGCTCCGACGTATCGAGCTGCATCGACGAGACCCCGATGTCGAGCAGTACGCCGTCCGCCGAGTCGATTCCGTTCTGGCGCGCGAGTGAGATCATGTCCGCGTAGGCCCCCCGCACCAGGATCGCGCCGGGAAATCGCACGAGCCGTTCGCGCGCGAGGGCCAGCGCAGCAGGATCGCGATCGATCCCCAGCAACCGGCCCTCCGGTCCGACCCGCTCCAATATCGCCTCCGCATGACCGCCTCCTCCCAGCGTTCCGTCGACGTATGTTCCACCCGGCGTTATCGCCAGGCCTTCGAGCACCTCCTCCAGCAATACCGGCGCATGCACATCCTCATCCCAACTTCACCGTTCCGCCGACCGCCTCAATTCCCCATCACGAATGGGGTGCCCACCGAACGGCCTTTCCATAAATCAAGCTGCGCGGAGAAACGCCCGCGCGGCAGCGCGAACTCCGGCGTGCGCTCAACGCCGAGCACGCCGCGCGTCACCTCCAGCAACCGGGCCAACGCGGCGCCGTTCACCGTCCGGCGGCGATCCGCATACCGCGCGGGCGCGGCGGACATCCGCAGCTTGCGCACCGACGCTGCGGGCGCGGGTTTCGCCAGCGCGGTCGCGCGCGAAGCGGGCGCCTGCGCGGCCGGCCGCGGTTCGACCACCGGCCGCGCAGCGGGCGCGCGCGCCGCCGGCGCTTCCGGGGCGAGCCATCCGAACAAATCCTGCTGCGCCGCCGCCGACGCCTGCATCCGCGCCGCCGGCGCATGGGCCGCATGCTCCCAAAAGAGATCCTGCCACCGCTCGCCCGGCGCCGGGACGGGCGCGGCGGCGCGATTCACGCGATGCGGCGCGTCCGCGACGCGGTCTAGAACCCAACGTACTGGGCCGCTTCGCCCAAGCTCGTGGATGTGTCGGAGGATTCCTGCTGTAGCTTCCATTTTTCCGGACTCCATAGTTCGAAGCACTCGAATGCGCCTACCAACACCACGTCCGACTTCAGGCCGGCGTAGTCCAACAACTCATCCTTCACGCGGATACGGCCCTGCGCATCCCACGGCAGCAACTCCGAGCGCGAGGCCAGCGTCCGCATGAAATTCCGCCCCTTCCCGTCCCCGATCGGCAGACTGCGAATTCGCTCCAGTCGCCGCGCCATTTCGCGGGCGGGAAACACGCTCAAGCACGGCAGTTCTATGCCCGGCAGGACAAACACTTGTTCCGGCCGCCCAACCTGCTCGCGCCATTGCGACGGGATCGTGAGCCGCCGTTTGGGGTCCAGCAGGTGATGGAAATTTCCGACAAACACGCCCTGCAGCGTTTCGGCCTCATTCCCGCCCTTATTCTGTGACTTGTCACCCATACGGCTACTTTCTGCCCCACTTTGTCCCACTTTTCCCCACCGCAGGTCAATACAAAATCGATAATTATTTTTGATGCTTCATCTCGTGCGCGAGCGGCTTTGACCCCAAACGGTCTTCCCGCCCTCGAAACGCATCCGCTCCAGGTGGAAAAGCCGTCCCTTCAGGCGGCCTCCACCGCCATGCACCCTTGCGCCATAGCGTCCCGAGGGAGGCCGGACCCGGCCTCGCCGCGTTCAATTCAGACCATCATTCGTTCATCACGCTTTACCCACCCGGCTGTGTCGCGATACTATAAGCTAATGGTATGCATGGAGAGCGCCGCGGTATTAATGCCGGGCACTGCGCCAGCGCGCGCATTCGGCCCACCCTTTCCGCGCGCAAGCCTGCGTTTTACCGGTCCGACAGGATTTAATTCGCTGCGTTCACGCGTTTTTGACGCATTGAAACAGACCCGTCCATGAATCTTATATTAGAAATGAGGAGTTATATGAGAAAAATATCATTACTACGCATAATAGCCGCTGTCGGTTTCGCCTTTGCCGTAGAAGCACACGCGTGCACGCGGGTCGTGTACCTGGGCCCCGAACAAACCGTTCTGACTGGAAGATCGATGGATTTTTCGATCGATATTCCCGCCAATCTCTGGTTATTCCCCCGGGGCATGGAGCGCCACGGATGCGTGGGGCCGAATTCTCTAACATGGGTGTCGCGTTATGGCAGCATCGCGGCCAGTTCGTGGGACATTGCGACGACAGACGGCATGAACGAAAAAGGGCTGGTCGCCAACCTGCTCTGGCTGGTTCAATCGGAATATCCTTCCTTTGATAAGGAAAGCGGACGAAGAGGATTGACCATCGCGGCATGGGCTCAATATGTGCTCGACAACTTCGCCACGGTTCAGGAGGCCGTCGACTCCTTGCGAAAAGAAGAGTTCGTAGTGGTCACCGACTTTATCCCCGGGACGGACAAATTTACGACCGTGCATCTCTCGATCTCTGACGCCACCGGCGACAGCGCCATTTTTGAATACATTAATGGGAGGCTGGTGATTCACCACGATCCCGCCTATCACGTGATGACCAATGATCCGAAATTCGAGGATCAACTGGCGATTAAGAAATATTGGGAGACTATTCCGGGCACAATTTTTCTTCCGGGCAGCAACCGGGCCTCAGATCGATTTGTCCGTGCATCGTACTACATCCGCGCGATTCCCCAAACCAGCGATCCGCTGATCGCCGTAGCCGGCGTCTTCAGCGTCATTCGGAATGTGTCGGTGCCCTACGGAATATCGACGGAAGGACAGCCGCACATCTCCAGCACGCGCTGGCGGGTGGTCGCGGATCAAAAGCGCAAGGTGTACTTCTTCGAGAATGTGCTGACGCCGAATGTCGTTTGGGTGAACATTAGCGATGTGGATTTCTCGGCGGGACAATCGGTGAAGAAGCTCCCGTTAGACGCGGGACAGGTCTATGCAGGCAATGCGCTTGAGCATTTCATCAACGCTGAGCCGTTTGAATTCCAAGGGCTTTGATTTCACCGCGAAGAGAGTGGATGCGTTCTATTTCGGGCTATTGCCCAAACGGGCTTTTAGACACGCCCACCATTATCGGCACCCTATTTGTTCGTATAGAAATGAATGTCTCGAGCCTGGGTAGTACACCCTGCCCTGCCGCGCGGAATTCTCTACGGGTCACTCGATCGCGGGGACATGGCAGCCCACTCCAACGCGCGTCAGCGCGCGTGGCAAATTTCGACCCAGGGAATTTCCCAGCGATCGCACGCCAGCCGTTTTCGAAAGTCGTCTTCCAGGACGTCCTCCGCCCGGCGCTCCATCAAGCCGAGCACGCGTGCGCCGCGCACGGCGATCAACCGCTCGCGCCATTCGGAAGCTGCGCGTTCGGATAGCCGCCCAATTTGCACGCCGTCGCGCGTCAACAACCCGATGCCTGCTCCCGTCTGGCGGAGCATCACTTCGTCGCCCGGCCGAATGGCGCGCAAGGCGCGGTGTACGGCGTGGTCCGGCGCATGCCGCCCGGCAAAGTCCAGAAAGAGGTCTTCGTACCCCAGCAGCGACCAATTCGACAACTCCGCGCGCCTTGCATTCGGCGGCTCCTCGCGGCCCGTCAGCACGCCGGGACCCTTCACCTCGTCGGCAAACGCGTGCCGCGTATCTTCACGATTGAAGATGCACAAGGTTTCGCGCGCGCGGGTCATGCCGACATAAAACAAGCGGCGCTCTTCCTCGTGCTCGCGCGCGCTCCGAACGCTCCAATCGCCGCACAGCAATACATGCGCATACTCAGCGCCTTTCGCGGAATGCACCGTCTGCAACACCACCCCTTCGCCCCACGTTTCGTCCCGTCGCCGCTGCGCCAGGCTCTCGTACAGGAAGTCCTCCAGCGCCGCGCAGGGCGCGACCTCGCCACCGCTCTCCACGGCCCACGCATCCAGCAGCTCGCCGAGCAATCGAATCCACGGATTATTCGGCTCATTAGGCGCCAGCGCGCGCGCCCCCTCCGCCGTCAGCGCCTCGGCGCGCCGCGCGCGCAGGAGGTCCAAAAAGGCCCGGATTTCGCGGATTCGGTGCAAGGGCGGCACCTTCGTTCGATCGAGCGGCCATCCTACAGGAATTCCGTTGGCCTCGGCTGCCGCGCGGATGAAGGCAAGATCGCGATAGTGGCGCGACAGAACGGCGATGGCGTTCCATGGGTTTGAGCCCAGCGCGCGCAGCCGGCAGATTTCGTTCACGACCGCGACCGCCTGCCCGGCGAGGTCCGGAACATTGAGTATCCGCACCTTTCCGCGCGTTTCGGTATCGATGGCGCCGAACAGTCCGCCGTATGGCATGAGTTCGCGCGCCTGATCGATTCGGGTCGGATGCCCGCTTTTCATCCGATCTCGATTTCGCGCAATGAGCCGCTCCGCCGCCTCGATGATGGCGCGGGTCGAGCGATAATTTTCCACCAAATAGGCGGCTTCGGCGCCATAATCCGTCTGGAAACGCCGGATGAACTCCACATTTGCGCCGCGGAAGGTGTAGATGTTTTGATCGTCGTCCCCGACGGCGAGAATGGCGAGCTTTCGATCCTCGTCGTGCTCGCGGCGCCCCGCCAGCGCGGCAATGAGTTCGTATTGCGGCGCGTCGATGTCCTGATACTCGTCCACCAGGATGAACGCGAAACCCGCCAGCAAGCGGTCGCGCACTTCGTCGGACTCAATGCCCGGCACGGCGCGCTCTCCCCGCAGGAGCGCGGTCGCGTCTTCGATGAGACGGTCGAAGGACGGCTCGTCCGGCCCCGTCCCTGTCTTCTCGAGAATGGAAGACCGGCCCAGCAGCCGGAGCGCGAGGGCGTGGTAGGTGAGAATCGTCACACCGCGCGCATCCGCCCCCGCCAAGGCGACCAAGCGGCGCCGCAGTTCAATCGCCGACTTATGATTGAAGCAACAAACCAAAATGGCGTGCGGCTTCACCCGGCGGACGCGCAACAGATAGGCGACGCGATGCACGATGACGCGCGTCTTGCCGGATCCGGGGCAGGCCAGCACGATCATGTTCCGCGACAAGGGCGCGGTGACAATGCGCATCTGCTGCTTGTTGGCCAGCGCATCGACAATGGCGCGGTACGCGCGCTCGGTGGTCGCGATCTCCAGCAGTTTTTGCTGGCCCCGAAAATACAGCTCGATGAAGCGCTCTTTCGAGATGGTGAAGTAAGACACGACCAGCCGAAGCGCTTCGTCGATGCGGCGCATCGCAGCCAGCGCGTATTCGTTCATCACGTGCACTTGGAAGATGCGCTCGCGATAGTGCAGGTCTAGCGCCTCGTGATTTTCCTTCGTGTACCGCTGGCCGCTCATCTCCGGCAACACCTTGATCGCCATCGCGGAGCGGAACACAGACAGTCCTTGGTGCAGGACGATCACGCCTTGTTCGTGCAGGTACATCAACCCCCGCTCCACCGCCGCCAGCGGATCTTTCACCTCCGCGCGCAGCGCGGGATCGCGATCCAGCGCCCCGCGCAGATCCTCGAACGAAAACGACACGAGCAAATCCTTCTGCGGCATCGCGTCGCGCGGAACCTTTGCGAGCAGCGCGTCCAAGAGCACGCGCGCGATGCGCCGACGCCGCTCGGCCAGCTCCGCGAGCGGGTCCCAGCTTCGCTTCACGCGCACGCGATACTGCTCGCGCGCAATCGGGCGCACATCGAGGCTGCCCGTCTGTCCGGCAAAACCGCGCCCGTCTTCTGCGATGCTCCGCAGCAGCTTGCGGATGAGTTCAGTCGACGACTCGATCCCGCGCTGTTCCAACTCGGCGCTCAGCAGCCGCCCGTTCAGCGACAGCCAACCTTCCGGATCCGGCTCCAGCTCGCGCAGCAGATCGATCAACTGGCGCTCGGCCTCGATTACGCCGGCGAGCCGCACGCCGGAATGATCCGCCACTTTGTAGCGCACATAGGCGCTGAGCAGCATGTCCTTTTTCAGCAGCCCGACCTTGGTCATGCTGTCCAGGATGCGCAGCGCCTTCGCGCTGACGAATTCGGGGCTCGGACGTTCATGCACCGCGGCCTCCGGCGAATCGACCCGCATCGCGGCGTATGATCGAAACTCCGGCAACAGCGCGATTTCGTCGACCGTGATACTATCGCACCGCTCCGGGTCCATCAGTTCGCGCAGGATGGCGATCCACAGCCCGGCCTCCACGGGGCTCAGGGCAAGCGCGGCGATTTTTTGCTCGGCCTCTTCCATCGACCGCACGAGCGGGCGCGCCTGTATCACATAGGTGCGATTTTCGTTGCGCTCGATCAGGCCCGCGCGCTCCAGCCAGGCGATTGCCGTCCGCACTTTTGTGTCCGCCATCACCTCGGCGGCGTCGATGCGGATCGCGGTTTCCTCGTCGCGCAGCAGTTCGCCGGTAGTCACGACGACCTCATCGGTTCGCTGTCGGCTCGCCGCGCGGCGCAGCGCGCGCAGCAGAGACGCAATATCCTGCCGCGTGAGTTCCGAATAGGCGCCCAGGCGGAACTGCTGTTCGCAATCTTCTTCGCTATACAGCAGGATGCAGTCCGCCGCGCGGCGATCGCGGCCCGCGCGGCCGGCCTCCTGCAGGTAGTTTTCGAGCGATCCGGGCATATCGCCGTGAATCACCACGCGCACATCGTCCTTGTCGATCCCCATGCCGAAGGCATTGGTCGCGCAGATGACGTGCGCGCTGCCGCCGAGAAACGCATCCTGAATTTGCCGCTTTTCCAGCGGCGGCAATCCCGCGTGAAACGCCTCTGCGCGCCATCCTCTTTCGCGCAGGTATGCGGCGGTCGCGTGAGCGGTCTCCCGCGTGGCGCGGAAAACGACCGCGCATCCGTTCGGACCGTCCGGGTTGCCTAGCCGATCGCGGAGCAACTCATCGATGCGCGGCAGGCGCCCGTGCGCACTGACCGTCTGGACCTCGAACCGCAGATTGGCGCGCTCGACACTGCCGACGTAACGCGCGAGCGTCACGCCTGTTTCGCGCTGAAAGTACTCTGCGATTTCCTCCAGCACTGCCGGCTTCGCTGTCGCGGTGAAGCAGGCGATCGGCGGCACCGGCATTTGCCGATCTTTCGCCAGTTGGCGGATAAAGCGGCCGACATAGAGGTAATCGGGCCGGAAATCGTGCCCCCACTTGGAGAGGCAGTGGGCCTCATCCATCACCCAGCATCCGATTTCGCGATTCTCCAGCGCCTTTTTTACGGACCGATTGCGCAGTTGCTCCGGCGACAAATAGAGAATCGCCAGATCGCCCATCGCCGTGCGCCGCAGCACATCGCCCCGCTCCGGCATGGTGAGCATCCCGTATAGCGCGGCCGCGTTATCGATTCCGGTGCGACGCACGAGACCGTCCACCTGGTCCTTCATTAACGCCTGCAGCGGGGAGACCACCACGGTCAACTGGCCGAGGCGAACATTCCGCGCCAGCGCGGGCAACTGGAAGCAGAGCGATTTGCCCCCGCCGGTCGGCAGAATGGCGAGCATCGATTCGCCCCGCAATCCTGCGCAAATCACCGCGCGTTGAAGACTGCTGCCGTCCGCCGCGCGCGGCTCGGGGCGAAACGCCGGGAACCCGAAGAATCGGTTGAGCAGCGCCTCGGGGTCGAACGCCGCGCGGCAATAGGCGCAGGTCGAAGAATCGCATGGCGTGTCGCGCAGCGCGCGCAAAATCTCAACCGTCGCGGGAAAACGGCGGCGCACCCAGGGCGGCAGAACAGAACGCGCGCCGCTCACGCGCAACCACATCAGCGCATACGCGAGCGCCCAGCGCTGTTCATCGGTCCGCACCGGCTCTAATCCGCGCGCCAGCGCGGTTGCGCACACGCGGTCGCGCAGCGAAGCGGGAAACTCGATTTCCGCGACGGGCTGTTCCTCGATCACCCCCGTGACGTGCTGCCAGCCCGCCGCCAGGCGGCGATCCCGACTGCTCGTCAAGAGCGCGGAGAGGACAGCGAAAATATCCGGGGCGGTCTGCGCGAGAGCGGACAACGCGGCGCGCTCGTCGGCTAGGAGCACGGCGGACAATTCCGCGTCGAGCAGGGGATCGTTCCGCGACTGGGGGACCAGCTTGTAATCCTTCACCAGCCGGTGGTAAGGATTCTCGGGAAAACAGATGGGCGAATACAACAACGTATCCGCAACAGGCAGCGTCAATAGACGCAACTCCGGCGCCAGTCGGCGCAAGATCGGCAGATCATGATCGACGATGTTATGCCCCCCGACTCCGAGTGCGCCTTCCGCCATGTCGTCGAGGGCCGCGTGCGCCCGCGCGAGACAATCGGGACCTGCCTGCGAAATTCGTCGATCTCCACGAACAGCGGCCAGCCGGTGAACATGTCCGTCCAAATCTGTTTCCAGATCCACGACCAGCCACTTCGCCAAATCCACTGTGCAGGCTGTCGGCATTTACGGATAAAAAATAGCAGACCGCGGTTCCGCCCGCGCTCACTTTTTGCCGGCTCTTGAACGAGCCTGTTGCCTCAAAAGTTTGACACCCAAGAAGAGGCTATGGAGGTCGGCCATTTGGGTCAGACCTAGACACTAGACAATAGACAAGCCTGCAATCGGTCGAATGCGGGGAGAGAGGCCCTTAGCCCGTCAAGGGGGCCATTCGGGCCAGACCTGAATGGCGCTTAGTTAAGGCCCATAACCTTCTTTGATAATGGTTTGCGACGATTGGTATCAGGCAGGGTTTTGAGCATGACCGTTCGCGAGATTTGCTCCATGCGTTTGAGAATGCTTTGTACGTTGCGCCAGT
>CALGMT010000042.1 GCA_937958885.1 uncultured bacterium
TTCGCCACACTCGCGATTGGCAGTCGGTTTCAGAAGTGGAGGAGGCGGACAAGAAAGTGACGGGGAAGAGGTGGGCATTACATCGCCAGGTTTTTGAGCCTGCGAACCGGATTGGCGGTGAGCGTGATGATCAGGAAAATGCACGGGGACGCGAGCGTCGCGCGATGGCGAGTAAAGCTATATTCATTATTCGAGGGCTGATCCTTCAGCTCGGACGATGACTATGCTCGTAGCCAGTGCCGCATGCGGGGCGAAGCATTTAAGGGCGGCATACGAACGCCGCCAGCCGATGATGCATATGAAAACGGACAACTTGAAGGATGCGCATATTGCGGATAAACTAATTATGACTGATTATTTACAAATTATTTTAGGTGCATTCGGAATCCTTATCTGTTTTTCACGCGCTGTTTATTCATCGGATGCATTGCTGGCGCGCCATGACACAACTGTATCGCCGGTATGGACCGTACATCTTGACAACACAAAATCCACTGATTTTGCGATTGTGCCTTCAACCAATGACAACTTGCTTGTTGCATGCGTCCGCACACCGCGCGACCATAATGGAAACAGAACGGGTAATGATATCTTTGAGTGCCTGCGGATAACGCCCGACGGATCAACGCAGAGGCTCTTTAGCGTGGATAGTAGCATACCGAACCAGTTGGCCCCATATGGCGGTAAATTACCCATGCCGCGCGGCATCGCCGAGCTGTCGAAAGACGAATTCTTCCTGCTGACCGCAGGCGACAACTATAGACCGTGGCTGTATCACATAAACCACGCCGGGGATGTTCTTAACCGCTATGATATCGAGGCGGCTATTCTCGCTCACGAGCATGATTCCGACAAGCAGCCATCGATCTTGAATCCATTTTATTCACAAATGCAATTATCGAGCATAGTCCGAATAGATAGTGACAATTTTCTACTCTTTGGGTCGAGAAAAAAGAAAGCGGGCAAAGGTGTCGACTCTATCGTTGTCAGCATTGCTTCACCGGCCACTATTCAGTGGAGCCATTCGTACGATTTGGGCCCACAAAGCACACCGACCTCGTCTATCCATCAAGATGATAGTCTCGTCATAGCTTTTAATTCAGGTGAATACACATTTCTCGACTCAGGGCCTATATCTGATGTGAGGGTGCTTAAGTGTAATCATGCCGGAGATATTATTACTGAGGAGGCATTCCCGGGGCGTAATGCCATTTTATTACGTGCCGGCTCTCAAATTCTAGCGGTCTATGACAGGAGCCACAAGCTGAAGCATCGCTCAATGCTCCTTCGAAGCATCTTTAGCAACGACACACCCTCATTTGAAGTGCCATTGCATGAGTGGAGCGACGACACATCGTTTAGCTCTCTTCAGGCTTCGACATTTGATAAGAATATCTTGCTTATAGCAGGAACGATCCCCCCGAAGAACAGAGATAAGGCTATGGATTACGATCTTATTCTCGAAGCCTATTCGCATGACGGCCGAATGATGTGGGGTTATAGCCAGAAGGCTCGACCAGCGATTGCAAACACCTTTCGTTTGTTTGTATTGGATAAGCGTATTTATATTAGCTATAGCACGATATTGAAAGACACAATGAGATCCGGTTTGTCGATAATTGCTTTTGATATTATTTCTTTATCTGATTAAGGGGATCTGGCTGGCCCGGCTTCCCCGGGGCAGGGTCAGCCCTTGAATAATGGTTGCGCTGAAAAACCCTGCCGGTGGGGCGTCCGCCCTATTTGCAAATAGCATGTACTTCGATACTGATATGTGTCAGACCTAGACAATAGACAAATACACAAATGGATTCGAATCTAAATTGATATTCCCTGCTTATGCGGTACATGGCGGGACGTGGCGCGGCCGGTTAGCCCATTCGCGTTTGCTCTCCATTCGCATCCTTCGACCAATCGCTCCCCTAGAGCCATGGCATCCGGCTACCCCACCTTCACGAAGGGCGATGCGGCGCGGAAGAGCGATCGGGCCTGCTCGCGAATGGCGGCGTGGTCGGATTCGCGCAGGCGGGGGTCAGCAGCAATCAAACGAAACGCTTCCTGCCGCGCCTGTTCCAAAATCGCAGTATCGCGGTAGGGATCGGCGACGCGCAGCACCACACCGCCGCTCTGCTCGCGGCCCAACAAATTGCCCATGCCGCGAATCTTGAAATCTTCCTCCGCGATGCGGAACCCGTCCGTCGTTTCCTCCAGCACTTTAAGGCGCTTCCACGCGTCGCGCGTGTTCGGGTGTCCCTGCAAAATGCAGTACGATTTGTGCATACCGCGGCCGATGCGTCCGCGCAACTGGTGCAACTGGGCGAGGCCGAAGCGCTCGGCATTTTCCACCAG
This sequence comes from uncultured bacterium, assembly GCA_937958885.1. GTDB lineage: Bacteria > Verrucomicrobiota > Kiritimatiellia > CAIVKH01 > CAIVKH01 > JAMLJG01. Next base: position 2,350 of record CALGMT010000042.1, read on the forward strand.
CATCACGGTGGCGTTGGGGACATCCACGCCAACCTCGATGACGGTGGTTGAGACAAGGACGTCGTACTCGCCCACGCGAAAGCGCTCCATCGTGCGATCGCGCAGGTCGCCGGGCATTTGTCCGTGGACGAGTCCAAGGCGAAGCCCGGCGAGCGGCCCGGCGCGCAATTCCTCGATCATCGCCGTGGCCGCTTTCACGTCGCTTTGCTCCGATTCCGATACGAGCGGGTAGACGAGATACGCCTGCCGGCCTTTTGCGACCTGCGCGCGAATGAAGTCATAGGCCTTGGGCAACAGCCGTTCGCCAATTACTCGTGTAATGATCGGCTGGCGTCCGCGCGGCAGTTCGCGGATCGTTGTGACATCCAAATCGCCGTACCACGTCATCGCGAGGGTTCGCGGAATCGGCGTGGCGGTCATCACCAGAACATCGGGTTGAGGCCCCTTCCCGTAGAGCCGGCCGCGCTGTTCGACGCCAAATTTGTGCTGCTCGTCGATCACGACAAGGCCGAGGTCCTTGAAGACAACCCGCTCCTGAATCAGGGCGTGCGTGCCAACCACGAGCTGTACGCGCCCGTCGGAGAGGGCGGCGCGGATACTGGTTTTTTCCTTTGGATCGAGGCTGCCGACCAGCAAGGCGAGTCGAATGCCAATCGGCTTGAGAAAGGTCTCCAAGGTTTTCACGTGTTGGCGCGCGAGCAGCTCCGTCGGCGCCATCACGGCGACCTGCGTCCCGCATTCGATCGCATCCGCCGCGGCGCATGCCGCGACGACGGTCTTGCCGGACCCGACATCGCCCTGCAGCAGGCGGTGCATCGGATGCGGACGCGCCATATCGGTTCGTATTTCGGCGAGGGCGGCCCACTGGGCCGCGGTCAGCTCAAACGGCAGCGCCGCGAGCAGCTTTTCGCGCAATGCGCCGGTCGGCTGCAGGGATCGTCCCTTGATTTCGTGTTCCGTCTGATGCTTTCGCGCGGCGAGCACCAGTTGCATGCAGAGAAACTCCTCGAACACCAGCCGCTCGCGCGCGCGCACGGCATCCGCGCGGGCTGCGGGGAAATGGGCCTGCCGCAACGCCTCGCGCAGCTCCGGCATTTTCCAGCGCTCGCGCGTAGCGGCCGGCAGCGGATCGGACAGGGAGGGCACGTACGTTTCAAGGGCCGCGGCGACGATTCGGCGCATCGCGCGTTGACCGAGGTTCTCGGTAAGCGGATACACCGGCACAATGCGACCGGCGTGAAGCAATGCGTCATCCTCCTCGCGGATGCGCTCGATCTCCGGATGCTCGAAGAGGAGTCCGCCTTTGCGCAGGACGGGCTTGCCGAACAGGATCACGCGCTCGCCGGGCGCCAACTGGTCCCGCACATACTGGGCGTTATACCATCGGCAACGCGCCCGGCCGGATCGATCGGCGACAACCGCTTCGACATACCCCTTTCCAAAACGCGGTTGCATCCACTCCGCCTTGACGATCTCGACCTGCACGGCGGACCACTCGTCGGGGCGCAGCTCGCGCAGCGGTGCGAGAAACCGGCGATCCTCATACCGGCGGGGCAACGTGAGCAGCAGGTCGCGAACGGTGTGGATATCCATTCGCGCGAGTTGGGCGGCGCGCGCGGCGCCGACTCCCCGCACAAATTGAACGGAATCCTGCCAATCGCGTGAAGGAGTGTCGGACATCGGCGAAATTGTTCTGCGGTGCGCGCTCGTATCCTGTATCATCACGGACGAGTCGAGCCAATCGCGAACATGCCGCCGTGAATCCGAACTACTATGACGAACATCGCCCGCGCCACCGTCGATGCGCGCAGTATTATCGGCGCACACTCGCTGTCGGCGCGGTTCCGCTGTTGCTCGCCGTGTGGCTGGGTACGGCATATTTCCCGCGTATCGGACCGGGTCTCTATGCGAATGCCGGTCTGAGCCTGGCGGGCCTGCTGCTCCTCTGGAGCGTGCGCGACATGCAGGCGCGCCCGCCGGTCAGCCGCTGGGGCCGATGGATCGCGCAGCGGATGGATTCGATTTTCCCGGCACTCCTGATTGGGCTCCAGGGATGGTTTGTCCTTCTCGCGGCGGTGTTAATCTGGAACACCGTCTCGGAACTCGGCTTCACGGCTGGACGCATGAACACCGTCGCACTGATGGGTATTCTTTTGCTTGCGCCCATCCGCCGCATTCTCGCGGGAACGGAACTGCAAAATCCGCCGCCGTTGCGGGAGTTGTTTACCGAGGCGCTGGGCTATCTCAACGCGATTTTGGTCACGCTATTCATCGCCGGCTTCCTGACGGCGCTCGACCAATCGCAGGGCACGCGAACCGGGGAACCGCCGATGGGCATCATCATAGTCTGGATGTTCGCCACGCTGGTGATTCTCACCTGCATCATCCTCTTCCTGGACCACATCGTCCGGAAGATGCCGCCCATGCATCGTGAGGAGGAGATCGACACGTTGGACTAGGCTATTCCCGTCCAAACTTGCGGCGGAGTTCGTCGAAACCCATATGGATCAGCGTCGGGCGGCCATGCGGGCAGGTGTAGGGCATTTCGCACTCGGCCAGATCGCGGACCAGCCGCTCAATTTCCTGCACCGTCAATCGATCGCGGGCCTTCACGGCGGCCTTGCACGCCGCCATGGCAATCTGTTCCTCCGCCCATCGTTCCGTCCCGGCTCGAGGCCCACCGCGATCGAGCGAACCCGCGATCTCGCCGAGGACCGACGCTGCCGACACGGGCCCGAGAAAAGCGGGCAGCGCATCCACAACGAAGCTATCGCCACCGAATTCGGCCAGCCCGAAACCCATTTCGCGCAAGCGCTCGAGGTTGTCGCGCACCCGCTGCGCGCGCGAGGGCGCGAGATCCACCGATTCGGGCGTCAAGAGTCCCTGGCTGCGAATATCGCGTTTTAGCAGCCCCTCCATGAAGCGTTCGAACAGCACTCGCTCGTGCGCCGCATGCGGGTCCATCAAGATCAGCCCGTCCTCCGTTTCCAACACCACGTACAACCCGCCGGCCTGCCCCATTACGCGGCACCACGACCACGGTCCACGGGTACGCGCACCGCTGGAGGCGGACTCGGCAGCGGTCGAGTCGGACGGCGGCGGTGCGGATGCCGTATGCGGCGCATCGCCCGCGGGATCGAGGCGCGGATATGAAAAGGCCGGCAATTCCGGAAGGTCCACCACTCGCAAGGCGGGGGCGGCGCGGGATGCGGCGAGCAGCTCCGGAATCGGTGTCGCGCCCGGCGTCGCGCGATCGTCGCGAAGCGCGAGAGCGGCGCGTAATTGTTCCATGATCGCGTCGCGCACACGGCCCGACTGGCGAAACCGGATCTCCTTTTTCGTAGGGTGGACATTCACATCCACTTCCCCCGGCGGCACCTCGATGAAAAGAAAGAGCACCGGATGCCGACCGCGCGGAATAAGGGCCTTATAGGCCTCCTGAATGGCGAACCCGATCACCGGTGCCGATGCGGGCCGGCCATTCACGAAAATGTATTGTTCGGAACGATCCGCGCGCGTGACTTGAGGCAGGCTCGCCAGCCCGCGCACGCGAACGCCTTCCCGCTCCCCCTCCACCGGGCGAAGGCCCGTCGCAAAATCCGGTCCGAACAACTGACGGACCCGTTCGTCGAGCGAGGATCCTCCAGGCAGTCGATACACCTCGCGTTCGTCCACGCGCAGCGTCCACGCGACTCCCGGGTGCGCCAAGGCATGGACCAGGAACGCCTGGCGCGCATGCGCGAGTTCGGTCTGTTCGCCGCGCAAGAACTTTCGGCGCGCGGGCACGTTGAAGAAGAGGTTCCGCACGGCAACCATGGTCCCGGGCGGACAGCCGGTTTCGCGCACATCGAGAATGCGCCCGCCCGATACGGTGATTTCAACGCCCGACTCCTGATCGCGCGGGCGCGTCGTCAGCGTAAACCGCGAAACGGCCGCAAGTGCGGCAAGCGCCTCTCCTCGAAAGCCCAGCGTGGCCACATGCTCGATGTCGTGCACATCGCGGATTTTGCTCGTCGCGTGGCGCTCAATGGACAGCAGCGCGCCATCGCGGGTCATACCGACGCCGTCATCCGCCACCACCACAGCCTGGCGGCCGCCGCCGATGAGGTCCACTCGAATCTCGTGCGCGCCCGCATCCAGCGCGTTTTCGACCAGCTCCTTTACGGCCGAGGCAGGGCGATCGACAACCTCCCCGGCGGCAATTTTATTAATGACGGCATCCGGCAGGACGCGGATTTCAGGCACACTCGACATGCGCGGAGCCTATCACAGGTAACACCCGCGCGAAACGCGATTCCCGTCAGATGATCTGAATGGTGACGTCGTCTTTATTGGCGTCTTCTTCACTCTCGACGGCGATCGGCTTATAGGTCGGGAGGAAGCGGTAATAGACCGTTAGGGTAAGCGCGGCGAGTGTCGTCGAATAGACGGGTCCATGGTTCACCTCTTTGCCATGCGAATCACCCTTGAGATTCTGGCCGGCTGAGGTCCAACTGCCATCTTCATTTTGGTTTTTTGTGAGCTCTGGGGCGAACTGATTGTTCCACGCGTTCCACAACTGACCGCCGTTGTGAAACTTCGCCTGCGTGATGTAATACCACGCGTACATCGGCCACGAAGGCGGATCGCGGTAGTCACACTTGAATTCGCGCATGGCATTCAAGCCGGCCTGAACTGAGCGGCTTCGGTGCTGGCCCAACAGTTGCATGCAGAGCACACCGACACCCGTAACGCCATCTGACCCGTTTCCGACGGAAGAATAGCCGAACCGTCCTGTTTCGATATTTTGCGACCTGGCAAATCCGGAAACGGCTTTATCCATCGCCTCTTTCAAGCCCGGCACATCTGAACCCGCTATGTATGCGGCCTTGATCGCCTGCACCTGCCAACCCGCTACGGAAGTGTCCCACCTCGCGCCTTTGTCATATTTGTAATCCCATAATCCGCCGGGCTGTTGACCTTTTATAATAACATCAACCGCTCGATCCATTGCGGGCTTGAGGTCGGGGATGCGCGTAAGTCCGTATGCTTCGCTTATGGCATAAGTCGCTATTGCGTGCGCATATACTGCGGGACCGCTTTCCGTTCCGCCGAATGACCCGTCTGCACGTTGCTGGGAAAGCAGAAACCGAATCGCGCGTTCCACGGTTTGTCCGTAATCTTTGGATGCCGTAGTCTCGCCGTGCGCCAGGAAGGTCAACAGGCCAAGTCCGGTCATGCCGACTTTGTTGGGACCCCACGAGCCGTCCGCCGCCTGATTGCGCTTGAGCCATTCGAGCGCACGAATCACGGCTCGATCAACAGCCTGCGCCCAGCGGCCCGCATACTGCCCCAGCCCGCTGGAGCGGCCCTCCGCTGAACGTCCGGCGAAGAGCCCTTTCATGACAAGCGGACTTTGGTCGGCCATGATGTTCAATTGCGCGAGATCCATCGAGACATCGTCGGAGGGACTCGGCGAGTCGGACGGCGTCGGGGAGTCCATTTCGAACGAAACGTCCGTCGGCATCGCGATATCGGTGAGGTCCCGAAGGTCCTCCATCTTCTCCAGTTCGCGCTCGAAATCCTCCAGATCGACCGCGTCCGGCTCGACCACCATCACCTCGATGTCGGGCATCTTGTCGGAGGCGTCGAAGACCATAAAGCGAATGGCCAGCACGATCACCAGGACATGCAGAATGATCGAGCCGATAGGCCCGGTCAGGTGCTCCATCAAGCGTTTGAGTTTGTACTTGCGCAGGAATTCTTCGCGTTCTTTGGCATCCATGGCGGCCTCGCTAATTCGTGCTGATCACCGATAGATTAACTAACCCCGTTTTGGCGCATAAATCAAGTACCCGAACGAGATCTTCATGGCGGGACATGGCCGCGCACATGATCATGATGGTTTGATTGCGGTCGATCCCCGCCAGGCGCACGAGCAGGCCCTCCATTTCGGACAGCCCAACCGGCCGATCGTTGATTGTAAAGCCGTCGGGGAAAATCTGGATGCGGATCATTTTCGGCGGGGTCTGCATCTGCTCCTGCCGGCTCTCGGGCGACGGGCGGGAAACATCCAGATTCGCCATCGTGTCGATCGGCTTCTGGGTCACGAGGAAAAAGATCAGGAGCTGGAAGACGACGTCGATCATCGCCGTCATGTTCAGCTCGCCGGATTCTCCGCTGGTATCTCTCTGACGCTTGCGCCGCTTCATGGGCTTAGCCCGCCTTTTCCTTGACAGCGGAGAACTTCACCTTCCACAGCCCGGCGCGCGTACAGGCATCCATCACCTGGCGCACGGCCTCGTGGCGCGTGCCGCCGTCGGCGCGAATCACCACCGGCACCGACTGGCCATGATCGGCGACGGTTTTGCGCATGACCGTATAAAGGAAATCCGCCGTCATGTAGGTGCGCGCGATTGAAATACGGCCCTGGTTGTCCACTTCGATCACCACCTCGCGCGGGTCGCGCACTTCGACCGGCTTGGCGTGCGGCGCCATCGCGAGTTTGATGCTCTCGTCGATCGCCTTCTGCTGCATGTCGGCCGTCACGACGAAGAAAATGATGAGCTGGAACACGACGTCGATCATCGGTGTCATGTTCGGTCCCGGTTCTTCGGCTCGTTTCTTCATCTCGCGTCGCCGCCCGTGCTATTCGGACACCACTTCGACATTGCGCAGCGACTTCACCAAGTCGGTCGTGAGCGCTTCCATCCCGAGGATGATTTTGGTCGCCTTGTTGCGGAAGAAATAGAAGAAACCGACCGCCGGCACGGCGGCCACCAGCCCTCCGGCGGTCGTGTAGAGCGCCTGCGCAATGTTGACGGCCAGCATCTGTTGCTGGGCCGCGCCGGCCTGCATCGTGGCCAGGTTGGCGAAGGCAAAGATCATGCCCTGCACCGTACCGAGCAGCCCCAGCATCGGGGAGAGGTTCGCGACGACATTCAAATAGGTGACGCGCTGCATTAGTTTTTCGCCCTCGAGATCGGCTGCCACGCCGACCGCTTCCTGCACGGCCTCGAAGCCCTCCTGGACGTTGCTGAAGCCGGCCGTGAGGATGTTGGCCAGCGGACCCGGCTCTTCCTCGCAGTTCTTCAGCGCTTTCATCACATCGCCCTGTTCGATTGCCTCGCGCACCTTCTGCACGAGACTTTCGGGGACGATCTTTTTCTCGCGCACGGTGATGAACGAATCCGTAATCAGCGCGAAGCCCGCCACCGAACAGGTGATCAGCGCGAGCCAGAGCACGACGCCCATGAAGCCGCCGCTGGCGACTACATTAACAAAGCTCATCGGCGACGACTTCTTCGCCGCCGCCTCGGCCGCTTTCGCTTCCGGCGCGAGCTCGAGCTCTTGCGCGATCGCGCGCTCCGTAGCGACGGCGCCCAGCAAAACCGTCGCCACCACCACTCTCAATATCCACTGTTTGAGCATCGACATATGCGTACTCCTCTTGTGCTTCATCTACCGCGACTCGAATTAAAATTTGCCCTGCGCGCGCTGCGCGAACGGCGTGCCGGCGAACTCCTGCGCGACCCGGCGATACAGGTCGCGGCTGCGCGGATCGCGCAGCCGTTCGAGCCCTTCCGCCGCCTTGAACAGCGCCTCCGGCAGAACCGCGCGCTCCGTTTCGAAGAGCAGCGCCGATCGGAGGTAATCCATCACCGCGGGCTCGACCTGGCCCTGCGCCATCTTCACATCGCCTCGAAGTACTTGCGCGCGCGCCGCGTCGGCACGGGACCCGCGCGCGATGAGCTCCTCCAATTGCGGATTCAGCTTGTCGTATTGCTTGGATTCCGCGAGCGCCGTCAAATAGCCCCACAGGACGCTGCTTTCGCGGCGCTGATCGGGCGCGGCCTGAAACAGGCGCTCGTACATCGCCGCCGCGCCCGCGTGATCGCCGCGGCTGCTCAAAATCTGCGCGGAAAGGATGCGGGCCTGATTGTCCCAGTGAAGGAATCGGAAATTGTTCGCGATTTGATCCAGTAGCCGAAGCGCCTCATCAAAATTGCGCTGCTGCGCGAGCTGACGCGCGCGGTCGAAATCGGCCGGGCGCGCCGCCTCCGCACGCTGGTACTGGCCGCGCTGGTAGGTCACCTGGCCCTGCGGCGTGGTCAGGATGATCGTGCCGTCGGCGCGGGACCGAATGTCCGTGCCCTCGACGCGCGCGCCGTTCGCGAGGATCACAAAGGGATTTTGCGCCTGCGCCGTTGTGCAGATCGCGAGGGCGCCGATCATCACCGTGAAACCGAGCCATCGTATGATTGTCCGCTTCATGTCCGTACTCCTCACGGGGCGCCCGCCGCCGGCGGCTGACCCGCCGTGCTGGCGCGCAGCGCCGCCTCCGCCCGGAGGCGACGCATCTCCGGTACTTTGTCACTGGTCGGAAAGAGCTGCAAGTATTGATCGCAACTGTCGAGGGCGTCCTTGAACCGTCCAAGCTCCATCGCGAGCGGCACACTCCGTAGCAGGGCCTCCTGAATAAATGGGCGCTGCTCCGGCTTGGTTGGATCGGACAGCAGCGCCACACGCTGGAATGACGCGAGCGCGCCGGTCTGGTCGCGCGCGCGCAATTGGACCTCCGCCAGCTTGAGGCTCGCGCGATTGATCTCGATCGGATCGTTCGAGAACCGGAAGATGTCGCTGAGCGACTGGCTGGACGCGAGGAAATTGCCGAGTTCGGCATACGCCTCGCCCAGCATGAAGCGCGCATCGAAAAACAGCCCGCTTCGCGGATACTCCGCGAGCAGCCGTTCGAGCGCTTTCACGGCCTCCTCGTAATTCTTGCGGGCAAAGTTCGCGCGGCCGACGCCGAACAGCGCGCGTTCGAGCAGGGCGCGCGACGCGGGCGTATCCTTCGTCTCCTGCACCTGCTTGTTTTCGCTGACGATGCGGAACGCCTGCAGGGCCTGGTCGTAGAGTTGCGCGTCGATCATCAACTGGCCAATGCGCGCGAATTCGTCCGGCGAATAGCTCGCGGCGTTCGCGGCCATTTTTTCGAATGCGAGCCGCGCTTGCTCGTGCTGGCCGATTTCCATCGCGCTGCGCGCAAGCGAGAACAGCGCATTCCGGCCCTCCTCCGATTGAGGATACTGCGCCGAAAGCTGCTCGAACGTGCGCGCGGCGGCATCGAACTGGCCGAGGCTCAACTGAATCTGCCCCTGCCCCATCAGCGCGCGCGGCGCGAATTCGGATTGCGGGAAAAGGCGGATGAACTGCTCGTAGCCCTTCATGCCCGCTTCGCGGAACGCGGGAATCTGGTCCTCGGGCTCGGTCATGCGCGCGAAGGCGTTCGCGCGCTGGAAGACCGCGCGTTCAAGCAAGCCGCGGTTGCGTTCGCGATCCGCGTCCGTCGCCGCGTACGGATTGTCGCGCGGCGAGAGCCAGCGAATCAGCGTCTCAAACTCGGCCGCCGCGCGCGTCCAATTGCCCATCCGCAGGTAGGCATCCGCCAAACTGAACTGAGCGGAGGCGCGATCGACGCTGGGCGGGATGTCGGCGACGAGTTTTTCATAGGCGGCGGCCGCCTTCTCGAAGTCGCCGAGGTCGTAATAGCTGCGCGCGATGAGGCGAAGGGCCTGCGGGTAGTACTGATCCTGCGGGAGGTTGTCCACGATCCGTTGGAAGTAGAAATTGGCCCCCTCGTTGTCGCCCGCCTTGCGCCGCTCGTTGCCGAGGAAGAAGAGGATGGTGCCCGCGCGTTCGTGCTTCGGGAACCCGCGAAGATAGGCCTCGTAAATCTCGCCCGCGAACGCGGTGTCCTTCTTGTTGTTCGCCAGAGTGGCCGCGGACAGCAGCGCGGTCGCGGCAACCGGCCGGCCGGCGAAGCGCTCGGCTGTAAATTCAATCATCGCGCGCGCGAAGAGTTTGTCGCCCAGCTCGATATAGCATTGAATGATGAAGCCCATCGCGCGCATCGAGGCCTCGGCGGTCGGATAGGCGTTCACGACGCGCAGATACTCCACCGCGGCCTCCGCGAATTTCCGCTCGCGAAACAGGTTGTCGGCGAGACGGAGCTGCGTCGTGGCGGCTTTTTCCGCATGCGCGCCGAGATCCACGTTCACCGTGCGGCCCATGCCCTCGAGCCGTGTCTTGATCTCGTTCGCGCGGATACCCGCGCGCGGGCCCCAATCGCTGTCGCCATACTTGACGAAGACATTGAAATACTCATTGAGCGCGCGGCCCAGCGCCTGCACCACCTCGTCCTTCTTCGACGGATCGCGGGCGGCCGCCTCGGCGTCCTGCTCATACATCTGGCCGAGCAGGAAGCGCGCCCCCGCATTCGGATTGAGCGCGCCCGACAGATTCTGATCTTTGATCAGCGAATCGATCTCGCGAAGGATGTCTTTGTATTGGCGGGTGATGAGCTCCTGCGCGCGCGCGCGGTTGCCCTTCACCAGTTCGATGTTCGCGAGCGTGATGATCGAGTGGCCGAACCAGAGATCCACGCCGCCCCATTGGATGTCTGCGCAGAGCTTCGCGGCCTGCGCGAGCACCTTGTCGCGCTCCGCGCCGGATAGCTTTGCCGCGTGATCGACGAGCATCTGCGCCTGTTCCGCCATCATCGAGCGCTCGATCTCGCGCCCGGGCTTGGTCGCGATCACCTTGCCCATCGCATCCGCCGCGCCCAGCAGATCGCCCGCCTGCTGCAGCATCTGGCCGAACTGATACGCCGTATCGCGATAGGCCTTGAGCAAATCCGGATCGGTTGGGAGATCCTTGAAGCGGTTGAAGAAATCCTGATATAGCGCGCGGGCGCGCTCCATATCGCCGATGCGGAAATACCCGCGCCCGAGCATCAGGCGGATCGCATCCGCCTTCGGATCGCCGGCGGGCAATTCCTTGATGACCGCCTCCGCGTCGGCGAATTTGCGCTGGGAAATGAAGCCCTCGGCCTTGATCAGCAGCGCGCGGCCCCGCAGCTCGGGGTTGCGCTCGACGAGTTGCACCATCAGCTTGTTGGCGAAATCCGGGAACCCGCGCTCAACCAGTTTCGTAGCGAATTCGAACTCTTGGTCAACCGTCTGCGCCCATGCCGGCGCCTCCGCGCTCAAGGAAACGGCGACCAGCAGGGAGGCCAAACGCGCAATCGGTTTATGCATCATGACATTTCTCGACGTCGTTCGCTACACGCCTTGCGAAAGGTCCACGATACTTATGAAAATACGCCTCTCGCGTCAAGCGAGGGTTCGTTATCAACGGGCTGTTGCCCGCATCATGTCCGGTAAAACCCCCTCGCATTTCGGCCATCCCGTTGCGGAAATACCCACCCCGGCCTTCGGCCACCCCTCCGGAGGAGGGGACTGGCTATTTCGGTTGCGCGATCCATCCTCCGCGGTCCTCGATCCTCGCAGCGTGGTGTGAGGATGTTTTGCCCGGATCCGAACCGCAGTTGCTTATGTCAAGTTTTGCAAAATGGAGGCGCTTACGGCAGTCGACTGCGTCAGCACGTATTCACCGCAAAAGCGCGGCTGCTTGTATGGCGGTTTGAACGGCGTTGACGAGCTGATGGGCGCGCAACAAGGTATCGCCCGCCTCCTTCAGATGTCCTGCTAATGCGCGTAACCGCTCGTTCTCGGCGCTCAATTCCAAAATCTCCTGCTTACGCTCCAACCCCAACCCCGCGGTCGGCATCACGTGGAACGATAGCGATTTCAATCCGGCATATTCCGACGGCTCCGGCTCCTTGCCGGTCGCCAATGCCAACAGCCGGCGATGATACCGAAATACATCGTTCGCAAGCGCCTCGTCCCAGTCGCGCGCGTCGTCCTCGTACGGCGTCACGCGCCCGACGGGGAAGGCCTCCGCGCTTTCGGTCCACGCCACCGCGCAGCGGCGATGCCCCACGGCCACCAAGTCGAGCCGCCCGTCGTCGTACGTCTTCAATATCTTCGCAATCCGCATCACGCATCCAACCGGCCGCCACTCGCGGTCGTCGCCGTGCACGATCACAAATTCGCCGGCGCCTCCTTCGGCCTGCAACGATCGACAGTGCGCGATCATGGCCTTGTAGCGCGGCTCGAAAATGTGCAGCGGCACGACCTCGCCGGGGCACACGGCCAACGCGAGCGCGAAGACGGGCAATGTTGACGGATCATTCACGTGAACATCTTCGTGCCGCGTTTTTCCATCTTACGGAAATTACAGAGCATGGAACTTTTAAAAAAAGTTTTTACAGAGCATGGAACGTCTCGCCCCCCTCTCCCGCCGCGCGGGAGAGATCCATACCAGGCATCGATCAGATACACGCCTATTTCACCCTATGAGAAAATTCAGCGCCTGACCCCTTTTACCCCCTTTACCACCCTATGAGAAAATTCAGCGCCTGACCCCTTTACCGTGACCGCTTTACCGCGGACGGTTCG
>CALGMT010000043.1 GCA_937958885.1 uncultured bacterium
AGCGCGCCTATCAGGCGCGTGTGTGGAAGAAGGGTTTCCCCGGCTGCTCTCAGAAAGGACGGACGGAGCGGGTCGCGTAAGCGGCGGCGCTGGCGTCTTGGGTCAGAGTAGAGAGCCGGGGATCTAACGGTACAGGGCGCATTCAGGCGCGAAGAGAAGACTGATCGCGGAATCTTGAAGCTGACCGAACGGACGTCCAAGCAGCAGCCAGCTAGAGATCGAAAGAACACATGAAGAAAAGAAGCGAATGAATGCGGACGCGGCTACGGGCCGTGAGGGCCGTTCGCCGCTGCACAGGAGGATAAAAACATCAACGTCGCATCTGTTGACATCGCCTTTCAGAGAAGTCCTTTATTCTTGACGTCATGAATAAAGGACTGACCCCTTTTGGGTTACAGCGTGTACACTTCGAACAGACGCTTCTCCGTCGTGCCTTCCTCCATCTGGGCGACGACTTCCACCAGGTGGACGATGCTTGAGTTCTTCAGCTTGTGTTTGAGCAAATTGTCGAGTTGGAAAATGCCGGCCGAGTTCGCAAGCGTCACGGCGATGCGGACGGGACGCTGCTCGCCCTTCTCAATCTTCACGTCCTTCACCGCCAGGGCAGAGATCGAGTGGATGTTCACCTGGCCCGCCTCAAACGGGATGCGCGAACGGCCCTGTGTCATGTCGGTCGTGTCGGCGACTTTCAGCGCGCCGGCTTCAATCGTCAGGCACCGCTGCTCCGCGTCGTGCGCGATGATGGCGTGGAGGATTTCCTGTGTGACGATCGTAAGCGCGGGTTCTTCATAAATGCCGGCGAGCAACTGGCGACACTTGGGATACGCGATCCACAAGCTGTATTTTTCGTGATCGTCGCGGTGGACGCCGATGCCGACATCGTGCAGGCAGGCCGCGAGCACAACGATGACTTCCGCGTCGTCGTTCGCGAGCTTGTGGTGCTGAACAACGCTCGGGACCACGCCGCCTTCGACCAGGAGGCGCAGAATCTTCAACGCGGCGTTGGCAACGATGCGAATGTGGACTTCGCCGTGGTCGCTGATCCCGCTGCGATCGACCGCGTTGATGTTGGCGCTTCTCCAGAGCTGGTTCAGCTCGGCGTCGGCTTGGATGCGCCCGAGCAGCGCCTTGAGCTTGGCGTTTTCGCGGACCGGTACATGGAAACTCATACGCGGAGGGTAGGCCGATTCGGAGGCGGAGCGCAATGCAGGAGTTTCCCCGATGCTTTTTGATGTTGCCTCCCTGCCCGCCATCCCGTATCGCCTACGCATGGCCTTTAAGGAAAGTCCACTCCGCGCGCTGTCGTGGGAAGCCTTTCGCGCCATGGATGCGGAGGCGAAGGCCCCGCTGTTGAATCTCAACGGCCGGCCCTACCACGCGCTGATCGCACAGCAGTTCGACCGCCCGATGCTAGACCGCATCGGCGATCTCGCGACAAAAATGCGCAAGATCGCGAAGACGCGCGGGGGCATGAAGTTTCTGCAGGACCTGCTGTCGGAAAAGCGCGCGATGCTCTATTTCGCGCAACCGTCCACGCGCACGTTTCTTTCGTTCTCCGCCGCGTGCCAGATTCTCGGCATCCAGACGGCCGAGGTGCGGGACGCGCATACCTCCAGCGAAATCAAGGGCGAGTCGCAGGAGGACTCGGTCCGCACGTTCAGTTCTTATTTCGACATGATCGTCATGCGCCATCCGCAGGGCGGTTTCGCCGAGCGGATCGCGTGGATGCTGTCCGGCACGGATCGTCCGGTTCCGGTCATCAACGCCGGCTCGGGCAAGGATCAGCATCCGACGCAGGCCCTGCTCGACATTTACACGCTGCAGCGCAGTCTCGAAAAGCGGCGCGGCGGGCTGGAGGGGGCGAAAATCGCGTTTGTCGGCGACCTGCTGCGCGGGCGCACGGTTCGCTCGCTGTCGCTGCTGCTCCGCCATTACGCGGGCGTCAAGCAGTACTTTGTCGCGCCGGAATCGCTGCAGATCGGCGCGGATATTCTGGACAAGCTCGCGGCGTCCGGCGTGGAGGTCGAGGTCACAGCGGACTTCGACGCCGTGCTGCCGGAGGTGGACGCGTTGTACATGACGCGCATCCAGGACGAATGGGACCAGGCGGGCGAAAGCCGTGCTATAGACACGTCGCGGTATTATTTGCGCGCCGATCACCTGCAGGTGTTGAAACCGGATGCGATTATTATGCACCCGCTCCCGCGCCGCCATGAAATCGCGCCGGAGGTGGACGCCGATCCGCGCGCAAAGTACTGGCGCCAAGTCCGCAACGGTATGTGGGTCCGCGCGGTGTTAATCGCAATGATTTTCGACCGCGACCGCGAAATCGATCGATACTATGAAGATCTGATGAGTTAACCCAACCCGGACCCGCCATGAAACATCTCATTACGCTGGAAAACTGGTCGTCCGCAGAACTCGCTGCGCTGCTCGACCTCGCGGATCGCGTCAAAGCCGCGCCGGCCGACTATCGGGACGCGATGCGCCGCAAGACGCTGCTGATGATCTTCGAGAAACCCTCGCTGCGCACCCGCGTCTCGTTCGAGACCGGAGCGACACAAATGGGCGGCCACGCGATTTTCTACGATCTCGCCCATTCGCCGCTGAGTTCGGGCAAGGAGAATGTCGCCGACCTCGTTCGCGTCGTGAGCCGCTACGTGGATATCATCATGGGCCGCCTCTTCGATCAGGCGCACATCGAAGAAATGGCGCGGCTTGCGTCGGTGCCGGTCATCAACGCGCTCACGAATTACGAGCATCCCTGCCAGATTTTGGCCGACCTCCAGACCATTCGCGAAAAGAAGGGCGCGCTGAAGGGTCTGGCCCTGGCCTACCTTGGCGATGGCAACAACAATGTGACCCACTCGCTGCTGTTCGGCTGCGCGAAGTTCGGCATGGATATCCGTGTCGGGTGTCCGAAAGGCGAGGAGTATGAGCCGCTCGACACTGTGCTCGCGTCCGCGCGAAAGATTGCGAAGAAGACCGGGGCTTCCGTTCTGGTTACGGCGGACGCGGCGGAGGCGGCTCGCGGCGCGGACATCGTGTACACCGATTCTTGGATGAGCTATCACATTCCGCAGCACAAACAGGACTCGCGCGTGAAGGTGTTCACGCCATTTCAGGTCAATGCGAAACTGATGAAACTCGCGAAGAAAGACGCGATTTTCATGAACTGCCTGCCTGCTGTCCGCGGCTATGAGCAGACGGCGGACGTCATCGACGGGCCGCAATCCGTGGTGTTCGATCAGGCCGAAAACCGCCTGCACATCCAGAAGGCGATCATGCTGCACCTGCTGGATGCGTGCCGCAATTCGTGAAGCGCATCCTCATCGTCAAGTTAAGCTCGCTCGGCGACCTGTTTCACGCGCTGCCGGCGGTGCATCTCGTACGCCGCGCGACTGGCGCGGAGATCGATTGGGCCTGCCACGATATCTACGTCGAGCTGGTGAGCCGGTTCGAACCGGTGACGAACGCGATCGCGTTTCCGCGCCGTTCGTTCGCGCGCGACGGACGCGCGTTTCTGCGCGCGCTGCGCGAGCGCGAGTACGACCTCGCGATCGACTTGCAAGGATTGCTGAAAAGCGCGTTGGTTGCGTGCGCCGCGCGCGCGCGGTGGCGTATCGGGCCTTCATTTCCCCGAGAGGGCGCGCGTTTGTTGTACGACGCTGTCGCCGGCCCGACGAACAAGAATCGTCACGCGGTTGAGGAGTGCCTCGACACCGTGCGGTTTCTCGGGTTGCCCGATACACCGGTAGAGTTCCCGGTGAGGACGGATAATTATCCGATCGATTTTCCACGGCCGATTGTCGGGTTGCTGCCCTGTTCGCGTCGACCGGAAAAAAACTGGCCGCCGGAGCGCTTCATCGAAACCGGCCGCGCGCTCCGTGCGCGATCGGGCGCGACCCTGCTGTTGCTTGGAAGCCCCGCCGATGCCGAGGTATGCAGGCACATCGTCAGCGAGATCGGCGAGGGAGCGCATGATTGGTGCGGGCGAACATCGATGATCGATTTGCTCGGACTGGTGCGTGCGCTCGATCTGATGGTCACGGTGGATTCCGGTCCGATGCACATCGCCGCCGCAGTGGGTACGCGGACAGTCGCCGTGTTCGGCCCGACGGATCCGGTCAGGACCGGACCGTATGGCAGCATGCATCGCGTCATTCGGCAAGGCGTCGATCTCGCCGCGCTTCCGGCGCCGCCGGTCATTAACGCGGCATTGGCCGCGCTTGCCGAGCGGGGCCGTTGATTGGAGCCCTCACCCCGGCATTCGCCCGCACGCGGGCGAGGGAGGGATGGCGCGTCGGGACGCCGCGCCCTACCAAAAATCAAATCGGTAGGGCGGGGCCTCCGGACCCGCCGTTATTTTCGGTCGCGAAAACGTTGACGCTGATATGGCTCTCGTCGATCGTTGTCAAATGGACTGTTGCCCAAACGGGCTTTTGATACACGATCTTTTGATTCGTTCGGAAAACAGCGGTTCAGATCTGGGGCAAAACACCCACCCCCCGCTGCGCGGACCCCTCTCAGGAGGGGACCATAAGAGTAGTCCCCTCCTCCGGAGGGGTGCCCGAAGGGCGGGTTGTTTTCCGGCCCTGATCTTGGCCCCCAAAAAAGCCTTAACCTGAAGTTCTCTCGCAACGCGTACGAGTGGGCAACTGAGGAGGGGATTTGATGCGTCAGGATAGAAAGGGGTTGTGAATGCGCTCGCGGCCGATCGTGGTCGCGGGCCCATGGCCGGGAAATACGCGTGTTTCATCCGGCAACTCCAGCAGGCGTTTCAGCGAGCGGAAGAGTGTGGGCGTGTCGCCGCCGGGGAGATCTGTGCGGCCGACCGAATCGCGGAACAGCACGTCGCCCGAAAATAGCAGGCCCTGGTCCGGGAAATGAAAGCTAACACTGCCGCGCGAGTGGCCGGGTGTGTGCAGGACCTCGTATTCGCAGCCCAACTCGCTCCAGCGCTGACCGTCCGAAAGCAGGCGCAAAATAGGGACGGCGCGAGGCGGCGTCATGTAGAACGGCGGCATCGTGTTGCGGTCGGTGAACGCCCACTCGGCATCGATGGGATGCATCGCTACAGGCGCGGGAAATACCGCATGCACGTCGGCGAGGGCGCAGACGTGGTCCATGTGGCCGTGCGTGAGCAGATAGTGTTCGACCTGCCAGTTCCGATCGCGCAGCGCGGCGACAATGCGGTTCGCGTCGTCGCCGGGATCGACCACCCACACGCGGTCCGCGCCTGCAGGGCGCACGAGGTGGCAGTTGGACTCGAACGGCCCCACCGCAAGCGTGAGGACCTCGACTGGCGGGGCGCTGCTCAAAAAAGCGTGTAAATGAAGGGCGCGACGCTTGACCCGGTGACGATGAAGATTGTCAGGACGAGCAGCACCAGCACAATGGGGATGATCCACCATGCTTTGTTCTGCCACGCGAACTCGAAAAATTCGCCCAGCAGTCGTCCAACATATTTTAGAGTTCGCATCCGGCACGCTCCCGTTCGACTTCAAATAGCCTCAAATTCTAGTTGCTTCGTGCCCCGCGAGGCAAGTTCATCCGTCTGTCGTTCCTCCGCTCCGCCGGCGGAACGTGAAGGCCAAAAACCTTCGGCGGCAGAGCGCCGGAGCTACAACAATGTCGGCGCGATGGCGGCCGACTATGGCGGCCACGCGGTCCTGCGGCCAGAACATCAGATGCTCGATATCGAAGCGGCCGGCGTTGGCGGGTTTTGTCCGGTTGATCTTGCGAATCAGGGTTGCTACGAATGGACACAACGGAGGCGTTGATGGAATGGTGGAATAAATTCAGCGAGACGGTGATCGCGGGAAACGAACTGTGGCGCATTTGCGCGTTCTTTATCGCGCTATTGGCCGGGTTGATCGGAGGACGGCTGGCGCAACACGCGGCGCAACGCAGTTCGGGGCTGCTGGCGCATCGCGGGCGCGAACTTGCAGGCGTCGCGCTGAGCGCTATTGCGCGCGCGATTATGTTTGTCGGCTTTATCGTCGGCTTCAAGATCGGCTTTGCGTTCCTGCGCGTAAGCGAGGGCTTTTCGCACGCCGCGGCCACCGCCATCAGCGTGATGATCAGCGCGGCTGTCGGCTACATGGCGTATTGCCTCGTGGATGTGATCGACCACTGGCTGACGCGCATGACCAGCCGGCAGTCGGGTAACCTCGGCGAGATGGTGCGCCCGATGGTGCGCGCGAGCTTGCGCATCACGATCGTGGTGCTGGCGCTGCTGCAGATCGCGCAGGTGCTGACCGACAAGCCGCTGACGTCGATCCTCGCGGGGCTGGGCGTCGGTGGCCTTGCGATCGCGCTTGCCGCCCAGGACACGGTGAAGAACTTTTTCGGCTCGCTCGTGATTTTCGCGGACAAGCCATTCCTTGTCGGCGAGCGGGTGGTGGTGGATGGGACGGACGGCGTGATCGAGCAGGTCGGCTTCCGCTCGACGCGGATCCGCACGCTGGAGGGCCACCTCGTCGCGATCCCTAATGGGGAGCTGGCGAACAAGACGATCCAGAACATCGGGCGACGCCCCTACATCCGCCGCGTGATGAATGTGGCGATCACGTACGACACGCCGCCGGAGAAAGTGCGCCGCGCGATGGAGATCATCAAAGAGCTGCTGGCGAACCACGAGGGGATGAAGCCGGAGCTGCCGCCGCGCGTGGTGTTCAACGACTACACGGCCACCGCGCTGAACATCCTCGTCATTTATTGGTTCCACCCACCGGATTTCTGGGCGTTCCAGGCGTTCAACGAGCGGTTCAACCTTAACTTGCTGGAAGGATTCAACGCGGAAGGCATTTCGTTCGCCTTTCCGACACAAACGGTGCACGTCGTCAGCGCTCAGCCAGGATCCCCGGCTCGAGTTTAATCGTCGCGGCATTCAGATCCTCCCACGGTCATACGCCTGATGAATCGGCCTGACTCGAAAGGCCGGGCGACGGAAGCCGTCTTCGGTTTGGAAGCGATTGTGTCAGCCGCCATGGGCGGTTTGATGCGGTTCGTGTATTTAGCGGCTCGCCGCCGTTGCGCGCCGGCTTGCGCGGATGTTCAGCATCTCGACAAACAATGAGAAGGCCATGGCGAAGTACACGTAGCCGCGATCGAAATGCTTGTGAAAGCCTTCGGCAACCAGCATCACGCCGATCATCAACAGAAATGAAAGGGCGAGCATTTTGATCGTCGGATGACGTTCCACAAAGCGAGCGACTCCTTCTGCAAAGACCATCATGACGAGCACCGCGATCACCACCGCCGCCACCATGATCTCGATGTGCTTGGCCATGCCGACCGCCGTGATGACCGAGTCGAGCGAAAACACGAGATCGATCGCGACGATTTGCATCAATATGGCGGCGAAGGACCGCGCCCCCGCGCCAGTGTGCGCGTGGGCGCGCTGACCACCCTCGACCTTTTCATGAATCTCGAACGTCGCTTTGCCGAGCAGAAAGAGGCCGCCGCCCATTAAGATCGCGTCTCGCCCGGAAATGGAATGACCCGCGATGGCGAAAAGGGGGGCGGTCAGGCCCATGATCCACTTGATTCCCAGCAACAAGGCGATCCGCATGCACATTGCCAGCAGCAGGCCGACTTGTCGGGCGCGCGTTTGTTGATGAGCCGGCAATTTTCCCGTCAAAATCGCCAGAAAGACGATGTTGTCGATGCCGAGCACGATTTCCAGCGAGGTCAGCGTTGCCAGCGCGGCAAGATTTTCGAAGGTCAACCATGTAGTTGCATCCATACGCAATACCCATTGTTCGCCAGGTCAATGCTATGCGCTGCATGCTAAGCACGACTGGGTACGGAATAAATTAGGCGGACGGACGCCAGCAAAAGCAAGACAGCGTTGATTTGATGCGCCACACCCAGCCAGACGGGCACCTTCAACAACAGCGTAGCGACGCCAAGCGCGAATTGCAGCAGGGTCAATGCGAAGATCACGCGCAGTACGCGAACGTGGTGATCGGCCGCGGCCCAGCGCGGGACGAAGATTCGGAGCATGATCGCGGCGGTGAGCACCAGCCAAGCGAGGGCTCGATGCATCCATTGAACGGTGGTCGCGTTCTCGAATAAATTTACCCACGCGGGTTCGAAGGTCATCATGCCCGGCGGGAACACACGGCCGAGCATCAGCGGGAAGGTATTGAACATGAATCCCGCGTTATGGCCCGCAACGAGCGCGCCATAGAGTATTTGGATGACGAGTATCACGATAAAAACGAGCGAAGCGCGGCGCAGCGTCGGAGCGGAGTCCCGCGGTGATCCGGAGAGTTCGAGCCTCAACCACCAGAGCATGGAGAGCAAAAACAGCGCGAGGCTCAAATGGATCATTAGACGGAACGGACTCACATATGGATTCTGTTCAAGTCCGCTCTTGACCATCCACCAGCCGATGAAACCTTGCAATCCGCCCAGCAGCAGGCCCAGCACAAGCAACACGGCCAACCGCCCGCGCACCGCACCGCTCACGAGGAACCAGCCCAGCGGCACGGCATAAACGAGACCGATCAAGCGCCCCAGCAGACGATGAATGTATTCCCAAAAATATATGACCTTGAATTCACTTAGCGACATACCCTTGTTGATGAATTGATACTCCGGATGCGCGCGGTATTGGTCGAAGCGCATCTGCCATTCCGCCTCGGTGCGGGGCGGAATCGCGCCGAGGATCGGCTCCCACGTGACCATCGAGAGGCCCGAATCCGTGAGCCGGGTGACGCCGCCGACGAGGACCATCAACAAAATGAGTGCGCACATGAGGTCGAGCCAACGAACGACGGGGCGATGGACGGGGTTCATATGCGGATATTTACGCCATCTGCAGCCGGATACAAGGGCCGCGCGCCGAGCAATCCACTGGCCCGTGAAGGAATATATTCTCAACGGAACCGCGATTCGGTAGCGTTGTGTCCATGGCCGGTTCTTCCAGAGCCCGTGTGACAACGGTGGGGGCGATCGACCCCGAAGTGCTCGCCTTTACAGCGGGGCGCGACGTGGTCTTGGACCGCGCGCTTATCGAAGCCGATTGTCTCGGCACCGCCGCGCACGTCACGATGCTTAGCCGGATCCCGGTGCGTCCTCCGATTCTGACGAAAGAGGATGCCGCGCGCGTGATCGCCGAATTGAAGCGTATCGTCGAGCGCGCCCGAGCGGGAACGTTCGTCATCACCATGGAGGATCAGGACGTTCATCTCGCCGTCGAGCGCACCCTGACGGAGGCGCTGGGCGACCTCGGCAAACGCGTACACACAGCGCGCAGCCGGAATGACCAAGTGGCGCTGGACCTTCGGATTTATGCCCGCGAGCAACTGCTCGGCGCCCTTTTGGAATGCGGGGCGCTGGCGGAGACGCTGCTCGTTTTCGCGCGACGCCATGCGGATGTGCCGATGGTCGGCCGCACGCACATGCAGCCTGGTATGCCGAGCTCGGTCGGTCTGTGGGCGTCTGCGTGGAGCGAGGAACTGGCGGATGCGATGGAGCTGCTGATCGCGCTCTATCGGCTCAACAATCGCTCGCCGCTCGGGTCGGCCGCGGGGTATGGGGTGCCGCTGCCGATCGACCGCGCCCTCGTCGCACGGCTGCTGGGGTTCGACGGCGCGGCGCACAACGTGCTGTATGCGAATCAGGGCCGCGGTCGGCTCGAATCGCTGATCCTCGACGGACTCAGCCACATCATGTTGATCCTGTCGCGCCTTTCGCAGGACTTGATGATCTTCACGATGCCGGAGTTCGGCTATTTCGCGTTGCCCGCGGACTACTGCACCGGCAGCAGCATCATGCCGCAGAAACGCAATCCGGATGTGCTCGAACTTGTGCGCGCAAAAGCCGCGCGCGTCCGGGCCGCCGCGTCGGCGGTGTTTGACCTGATGCGCGGGCTCCCATCGGGCTACAATCGGGACTTGCAGGAGACCAAGGAGCCGCTGATGGAGGGGCTGGCTGTCACGCGGTCGTGTCTGCGCGTCATGAACGGATTGATCGCCGGCACACGCGTCAACCGCGACGCGCTGCAGAAGGGCTTCACGGCGTACGTCTTCGCGACGGATCGCGCGCTTGAACTCGTTGCGTCAGGCATGCCGTTCCGCGATGCCTATCACCACGTTAAGGGCCATCTCCACGAGTTGACCGCGCTGAATCCGCGCGAGGCGGCGATGAAGAAGACGCACTCGGGCGCGCCGGGCGGACTGCAGTTCGACCTCATGCGCGCTCGGATCCGCGCTCCACAGCGCTTCGCGCGCTCGGAATCGCGCCGCCTCGCCGCTTGCGCCGCCCGTCTGCTGGGCGCCTAGTCCAGTTCGCTTCGCGAGCTGGCATCATTCTTGCTCAAATTCATTTCGTGTTGCGCCATGTGTTGGGGTCGCCGTCGTACGCAGGCCTCGAATATGACGTAACAACATGGACTCGAACTGGATGCAAGCGAATGGCGACAGGGCGTCGGCAACCGAGGGCGGGATGATGAAATCCATCCGCGCTCCCGTTTCCGCGCGCGACGAACGCCGCGTGTTCATATATGCGGGATTGTTGTTCGCCTTGACCTCCGTTGTGGCGTGGGTGCTGTTTCAGCAGTCGGCCGCGCTCTCGTTTGCGATTGCGGGGGTTGCGGGGGGCGTTTTTCTGCTGGGCGCGGTCGCCGCGCAGCGTGGCGCAAGCGATGAATCGACGGTCATCCTGCGCCAGCTCGATCGCCTGCCGCTGGCCTATGTCATGCTGGATGAAGCGCGAAGAGTGATCGGACTCAACGAGCGCGCACGTCAATTGCTCGGGCTTGCGGCAGGCGATTGGTCCGGTTGCGCCTGGCAAACATTGTTGGGCGGATGGACACCCGCGGTGCGAACGGACGAAATGTCCGAAGTCGGCGCGCGCTGGGGGGTTATCCGCCCGGATGGATCGGCTGCCGAAATTCGCTATGAACTCGCGCCCTTGCGCGTCGGGCGGCGGACGCTGCATCTACTGCTATTACAGGATGCGGGCGAGATCATGTCCGCGTTTCGAGAGGAATCCGAAAGCGCGTGTATCCGGACGGCTGCTTGTCTGGCCACCCAAATTGCGCATGAAGTTCGAAACCCTGTCGCCGCCATTTCGGGGTCGGCCCAGTTGTTGGGGATCTTGAGTGAAAAGGCGCGGCAAGGGGATGCGCGGAGCATGCGCCTTCTCATGAGTGAACAAGATGCGCTCTGCCGATCGATCGTGCAAGAATCGAATCGGCTGGATGAGATCATCGCGCGCTTTTTATCCTTCTCGGACCTTTCAGAAAACAGCCTGCGCACCGTTATGGAACTCCCTGAAAAAAAAGAAGTTGAGGCATCTTCGGCAGCGCGCCGTTCTTGATATCCTCCATCGGTAGGGCGGGGCCTCCGCACCCGCCGCCTTCCCGCCGCAACCCGGCGCGTCGGTTCCATTACCGCTGTCAGCGTCTCTTCCCACCCGCGCGTTGCCCGCGGCCATCCTCGTATTTGAAATATTGAGAAAGGCAGCCTTTACGGTCAGCCCGGCCTGCTCTATATTTCCACATCAGGGGCAGACAACGGTACTTTTGTAGGTGGAGGGAAGCGCGGATGGCGCGAATTTTACTCGTCGATGACGAGCCCAGCATTCTCAACGTGTTGAGCACGTTGATGAAATCCGAGGGCCACGAGTCTGTGGCCGTGCGCGGCGGCGTAAAGGCGCAGGATATCCTGCTCTCCGAGTCGTTCGACTTGATGATCAGCGACATCCGCATGTCGCCGCTCGACGGCATGCAACTGCTCAAGATCGCGCATCGCGAACGCCCCCAAATGGCGGTCATCATGTTGACGGCCTACGGCTCGGTCGAAACCGCCGTTGCGGCGATGAAGGAGGGCGCGTTCGACTACGTCACCAAGCCGTTCAAGGTCGATGAACTGCTGATGACCGTGCAGCGCGCCTTGGAATTCACGCGCGTTCGGAACGAAAACGACGACCTTCGCCGACAGCTCGAAGCGCGCTATCAGTTCGAGAACATCGTGGCCGAAAGTCCGGCCATGCGGCGGGTCTGCGAAATCATCGGTCGCGTCGCGCGAACGGATGCGACGATTCTGATCACCGGCGAGAGCGGAACCGGCAAGGAGCTGGTCGCGCAGGCCATCCATGCGCACAGCGCGCGCCGGGGGCGGAAGTTCCTGCCGATCAACTGCGCCGCGCTGCCGGAGCCGCTGCTCGAGTCCGAAATGTTCGGCCACGTGAAGGGCGCCTTCACGGGGGCGACGTCAACCAAAGAGGGACTCTTCGAGGCGGCGAGCGGCGGCACAATCTTCCTCGACGAAATAGGATCCATGCCCCCCGGTGTGCAGGCGAAACTCCTCCGCGTGCTGCAGGACCGGCAAGTCCGCAAGGTCGGCAGCAACGAATCCGTGGCGGTGGACGTGCGGGTGATCGCGGCGACCAACGACAAGTTGGAAACGTTGATCGCCGAACAGAAATTTCGCGAGGACCTCTATTATCGGTTGAGCGTGATCCCGATTGAAATCGCGCCGCTGCGCGAACGGCGGGACGACATTCTTCCGCTCGTGCGCCATTTCGTTCGCGCGGAAATCCGGGACCACAAGGACTTGCCGGTGTTCGAGCCCGACGCCGAGCTGGCCATCGAGCGCTACGACTGGCCGGGCAACGTGCGCGAGCTGCAGAACGCGGTGCGGCACGCCCTCGCCTTCGCGAGCGGGGGGCGGATCCGGCGCGAAGACCTGCCCGCCAAGGTTATCAACGCGACCTCCGCGCTGCTCGCCGATTCCGCGGGACCGGGCGACTTGAAGGGCCATTCTCTTCGCCATTTTCTTCGCGCGAAAGAGCGCGAATACTTGTCGCAGGTGCTTCAAAGCTACGGCGGCGACAAGGAAAAAACCGCCAAAGCGCTCCGCATCAGCCTCGCGACGCTCTATCGCAAGTTGCCGAGCGAGGCCTGAGCGGCATCTGCGGCCTGGAACAATTCCCGATGGAATCGCGCGCAAAGCTATTGGTCGTGAGCGTTGCTGCACTCGGGTGGGATCAGGCGCGTCGCATTCAGGTCGAGGGCGTTGCCTTCAAACCGGCCGAGCCGGTATTTCCCGCGCTCACCTGCGTCGCACAGGCCAGTTTCCGCACGGTCGCATGGCCCTCGACGCATGGCCTTGTCGGAAACGGCTTATGGTTCCCCGATCTGAAAAAAGTTTTATTCTGGGAACAATCCGCCGCCCTGGTCGAAGGCCCGCGCATCTGGGAGCCGTTGCGCGCGCGGGGGCGCAAAGTCGGCATGCTGTTCTGGCAGCAAAGTCTCGGTGAGTCGGTGGACCTCGTGCTCTCGCCGCGCCCGATCCACAAACACGAGGGCGGGATGATTCAAGACTGCTATTCGCAACCGGCCGACCTCTACGCGCATCTCTGCGCCAAAATCGGACGCCGCTTCAATCTGATGCACTATTGGGGCCCGCTCGCGTCGCGAAAATCCAGCGAGTGGATCGCCGACGCCACCTGCGCGGTGATGGCCGATGCGACGCTTGCGCCCGACCTGCTGTTCACCTACTTGCCGCATCTCGATTACGACCTGCAGCGGCACGGCCCAGACAGTTCGCAGGCTGCGCGCGCACGGGCCGTGTTGAGCGAATTGCTAAAAAAGTTGAAAGAGTGCGCCGAGGCAAACGGCTACGACTGGATCGTATTCGGCGATTACGCTATCGGACCGGTGATCGGCCCGGCCGTATTTCCGAATCGCGCCCTTCGCGAGGCGGGCCTGTTCTGGACGCGCACCGTAAAGGGCATGGCCTATCCCGACTTTTTCAACAGTCCCGCGTTTGCCGTTGTCGATCATGAAGTCGCCCACGTGTTCACCCGCGATGCGGATGCAAAGGAGCGCGCACGGCGTGCGCTCGCCACGTTGCCGGGCGTCGAAACCGCGTTGGAGGGTGAAACGCGGCGTCAAGCCGGACTCGACCATCGGCGCGCGGGCGATCTGGTGCTTGTGGCGAAGCGCGGGACATGGTTTGCGTATCCGTGGTGGACCGACCGCCGCGAGGCGCCGGATTACGCGACGCACATCGACATCCACAACAAGCCCGGTTACGACCCCTGCGAACTATTTTTCGGTTGGCCGCCGCTGTCGGTCAGCCTTGACACCGCGAAAATAAAAGGGTCCCACGGCCGTGTCGACCCGGACGCCCCCATCGCATGGGCCGGCTCGCTGCAGCTCGGGCGCTCCCCCTCCACGTTCCTCGAAATAGCTGATGCGGTCCGCGAATGGGCAAGCTGATTTTGACCGTCAACCTTGATGAGTTGGCATATTTATTGCTCTACTTTTTGCAAGGAGGAAATGGTCATGAGTGCTGTACGTATTCTGGCTGCTATATTGGGCATAACACTTGCGCCGGTGATAGGGCGCGCTGAATTCACGCTCGATTTTGTCGGATCGGGCGATTCATCCTGGGGAGATATCGGAGGCGGCAGTAATGCGACATGGAATACAGCCGCGCCGGCGACATTATCGTCCTATTACGACCGGTTTGTATTTCATTTCGACCCGATGACGACAAATGCGCCGCTTCTGGTGGGCGATCTATTTCGCTTGTCCGGAAGTTACGCGTTGCAGCCCTCTTCAGCTCTGGGCCAATTATTTTTTCTCACGAACAACAGCTCGTTTGGTTTCGCGCTCAGCAATGATGATGATGCGGGCTCGGATTTGATACGATTATGGGTGGGCGACGGCGCCTCGCCGAATATCATCGGTTTAGTCGGGGTTGACATCGGAGGGTCGTTTGATTTTGAAACGAACGCGTTTGGCGTTGCGTCTATCGATTACGACGTCTATTTCGCGTTGGGCGGCGGCGGTTCGCTGTCGATGTCGGGCTCCATCAGCGACAGTTCCGGCGTTCGGTACACCTTCTCGACCAATTTTGTGATCTCGGGGCTGGCATCGCCGCCCCAGGACCTGTACAGTGTCATAGTTGCATCCGACATGATCGCGGGCGATGACAACACACAAGGTCCGCCGCAACTCATTGCGGAAATCAATAAGCTTGAATGGGGCTACTCCACGGTGCCGGAGCCGCAGACGGCGCTTCTGCTGGTGCTCGGCGCGCTAGCTTTGTATCGTTGCGCCCGAAGAACGCCTGTGAAGTAGCGACAACACTTCGACCGGACGATGGATGATCGCCTGTGCGCCGGCGGCGAGAAGTTCGGATTCCGGGCGAAAGCCCCAGGTCGCGCCGACGGCGAACATGCCCGCCGCGCGCGCGGTCATCATGTCGGTCGCGGTGTCCCCGAGATAAAGCACCTCCGCCGGCGCGACGCACATCCGCGCGGCCGCCTCCAGCGCGCCCGCGGGATCCGGTTTGCGCGCGACATCGTCGCGCTGGCCAAGCACACACGCAAACGGCCACTGCGCAAGAAAACCGTCCACACATTTCACGGTCATTGCGTGCGGCTTGTTCGACAAAATACCGAGCACGATGCCCCGCGCGACCAACGCATCGAGCAGCTCCGGTATGCCGTCATACGGGCGCGTATGCACGTTCCAGTGCGCGGCGTATGCGCGCCGATAGTCGGCCAGCGCGGCATCGATGGTTGCGGGGTCACGCGCGTGGTCCGGCAGGGCGCGTGTCACCAACATGCGCACCCCATCGCCGATAAGATAGCGATAGGCCTCGATGGCGTGGGTCGGAACCCCCCGCTCTTGCAAGACGCTGTTCATCGACTCGGCCAGATCGCGCAGCGTGTCGAGCAGCGTGCCGTCGAGATCAAACAGACAGGCGCGCAGCTTCATCGACGGCCCCAAACGAGCACGTGCCGGTCGCTGACGATTTCCACGCGCATATGCGCGAGACCCGCCGCGTCGAGTTGCGATACAATTTCATCCGGCTCAAATGCGGCCAGGAGCGAAGCATGGAAATCGTGTCGCAAAATGTCCGGCTCGCCCCGCGTGTAAACGTCCGTGAGTCGCCGGGCCTCGGTCTCGGTTGCGGGGCGGCGCAAATCCGCGATAAAAACCGGTGCGCCCGGCGCCGCGTAGCGCAACACGCTGTTCCACAATGCGGACGGATCGTGAAGGTGGTGCAGAAGACTATTGCTGAGCACGACGTCATAATGGTCGCGCGGCAATCGGCAATCGGGCAGCAGCCCGTGCAACAAACGGACCCGACCGCGAAGGCCGGGGTGCCGTCGGTGACACACCTCCGCTGCCGCCAGCATCGCGGCAGAGCCCTCAACGCCGTCAATCATCCAACCGGGATAAGCGGTCGCAAAGCGCAAGGCGACGTCGCCTGGACCGCATCCGAGATCAAGCACATGCGCATGACGAGGCGCTTCCGGGAAACGCTCTTGGAATAGGGTGACCAAACGGCTGTGCGGCGCTTCGAAATCGGCCTCCGCGTAGGCGCGCGCCTGCGCAGTCGTCTCCATCAACTCCGGTTCGAGTGTTCGCTTCATCTATCGTGTATGCTGCAAATCGCGCGTGGCATGGTACACTCTGCCTTACCCATGACAACGACCGACACCGTGCTGCAGCAAATCGTCGTTCCGTTCGAGTACCCGGTTTCCTTTGCGCGCGGCGTGTTCAAGCCGGAGAATCCTTTGCTGGCGGATACCCTTTGCCGCAAGGCGGAAGTGCGGAAGCACCGCGCGATCATCTTTGTCGATGGCGGCGTTGCCCGCGCAATGCCCGAACTCGTTTCTTCGATCAAGGCGTATGGCGATGCGCACGCGGATCGCGTGGAATGGGTGCAAGCGCCGCGCATCGTCCTGGGCGGGGAGGCCGTGAAGAACGATTTGATGGGGCTCGCGGGCATCATCAACAATCTTGTCGAGCGGAAGCTATGCCGCCATTCATACGTGATTGCAGTTGGCGGCGGCGCAGTGCTCGATGCGATCGGTTTTGCCGCCGCGCTGGTCCATCGGGGCCTGCGTCTGGTCCGCGTGCCCACCACTGTGCTCGCGCAGTGCGACGGCGGGGTGGGGGTGAAAAACGCGATCAACTTGAATGGCGTCAAAAATCTCGTCGGTGTGTTCGCGCCACCGTTCGCGGTGTTGAACGATTTTGACTTGCTCAAATCGTTGCCGGAACGCGGATGGACGGACGGCATTGCGGAGGCGTTCAAGGTCGCCATCATTAAAGACCGCGCCTTTTTCGCGTGGCTGACTGCGCACGCGTCGGCGTTGCGCGCGCGCGACGAGGCCGCGATGGAACATCTGGTGCGGCGATGCGCGGAGCTGCATCTGGAGCACATCCGCGCGCACGGCGACCCGTTCGAACTAGGCGCTGCGCGACCGCTCGATTACGGCCACTGGTCTGCGCATCGGTTGGAGGCCATGTCGAACTACAAAGTGAGCCATGGTCAGGCGGTTGCCATCGGCATCGCGCTCGACGCCGCGTATGCCGTAGCCATGGGCTGGCTGGGCGTGGAGGAATTTGAACTGTTGTTCAAGGCGTTGGGCGAGGCCGGATTCGAATTATGGCACGAGTTGTTGGACCGCGATCGCAACGGCAAGCTCGATATTTTGCAAGGTCTTCACGAATTCCGGGAGCATCTTGGCGGCGAACTCACGCTGACGATGCCAAAAGGAATTGGCGCGGCGTTTGAGGTTAACGAAATGGACCACAACGTCATTGCGCGTGCTCTCGCGCGGCTCAAAGAGATGGCCCGGAAGTGAATGGGCCGGGAGGAAGAAGGCCCTCACCCCAGCCCTCTCCCGCGGGGCGGGAGAGGGAGAAGAGGGAACTCCCTCTCCCGACCGCCGACAGGCGGGTGGGAGAGGGCTGGGGTGAGGGCTTGCCCGCCGACCCGATCTCCCGCGCCCGCTATCTTCGAAAGCAGTCCACTGATACAGAGCGGCTGCTCTGGAAAGCGCTCCGAAACCGAAAACTGCGCGGCTTGAAGTTTCGCCGACAAGAACCAGTCGGCGAATACACTCTTGATTTCTTCTGCCCCGAAGCGGGACTCGCGCTCGAATTGGATGGCGGCGGGCATGCGGAGCCGCATCGGCAAGCAGCGGATTTCAGACGCGATGCCTATCTATGCGAACAGGGTATCGAAGTTATGCGAATTTGGAATTCACGATTTAGTGAGAATCCCGAAGGGGTTCTTTTCTCTATCGCGGAAAAAGCGGAGCAGATGATTCGCGAGCGGAGGATGAGCCGTGCTGAAGGAAAGCCCTCAATCCGACCCTCACCCCGGCCCTCTCCCGCGGGGCGGGAGAGGGAGGAAGAGCCCTCACCCCGGCCCTCTCCCGGTGGGAGAGGGGGTGTATGCAGCAGGGTGGCAATAAAAGTAATCGATATTGCTTGATCACCGAGT
>CALGMT010000044.1 GCA_937958885.1 uncultured bacterium
GCCCGGCCGACGGCCCCGTGTTCACCACTTCGATTGCCACGAACGCTTCAGGAGCAACGATCATAGGGTATGGCGCCTCTGCCTCCCGCCCGTATAGGAACATCATGGTCTACCTGTCCCCAGACCCTTGATTCTCATACCGATTGGAACTTTTCTCAAACCGGATTCGAAAATACACCGCCATGCCGAAAAGTTCCGGATGGTGGAGGGTAAGGGAGTCGAACCCTCGACCTCGTGAATGCCATTCACGCGCTCTACCAACTGAGCTAACCCCCCGCAACGGAATCGAACAATCAAATCTATCGGACTCACGATCCATGTGTCAATGGCGTACGGCCAGGATTCCGTATGCGCAGTTGACGCGCATGAGGCGGCGTGCTATCGGGAGGCATGCAATGGCGATTTCATCTGATGTGGATCGGACTTGCGCTTCTCATGGCCTTTGCACCGGGTTGCGGTCTGGGATCGCTGCGCGATAAGCGCGAAGATCGCGATCCGCTGCTGCGCCGCGCGAGAGAGAAAAATACGGCGAAGGATATCGAGGGCGCGGTCGAGCTGTATAAACGCGTGATCGACAAGCGCCCCACGCTCGCGCGCGCGCACCTCGAACTCGCGCTGATCTACGACAACCAATTTGAAGACTATGTCCGCGCTATTTACCACTATGAGCGCTACCTCGAATTGCGTCCCGAGGCGCCGGAGCGCGAGCACGTGCGCAGTCTGATCAACCATGCGCTGATTTATTTTGCGGCCTCGCTTCCGGAACAGCCGAACGAATCCGTCCGAATGATCCGCATGCTGCGCGAGGAGAACGCCGCTCTCCGTGCACAGGTAACCGCGCTTTCGCAAGCGCCGTCCTCCACTGCCCCGTCTTCGCCGTCCCGCGCCCTGCCGACCGCTCCGTCCCCGCAACCAGCGCCGGCGGCCGCGCCGGTCGTCGCGCCCGTTGCATCGAGGCCCTCGCCGGCCCCGCCGGCGCCGACCGTCTCGGCGGCGAACGCGGGCACGTATGTCGTCCAACCGGGCGATACGTTGTCGCGGATCGCGGGCCGTGTGTATGGCGACTCGAAGAGGTGGCAGCCGATTTATGACGCCAATCGATCCTCGCTTCCGGGCGGACCCCAAAGTGTTCGGGTCGGGCAAACTTTGATCATTCCCAAGCAGGACTGATAACGCGCACGATGAAGGAGACCTGGCATGGCCGGCACGGATTTTTTTGACGATGATCTGGTTCGCCAACGCGATAGCGCGAAACGCATCAAGATGGGCCCTGGCGATGAGCCGGTTGAGCACGTGAGCGAGTCGATGGACAGCGGCGACGTGCCGGTCCGCCCCGTCTCTGATTTCAATTTGACGCGTTTGGCCCGCCATCGCAAGGAAGTGGACACGCAATCCGCGATGGCCGCCCAGGAACTCGAGCGCCTGCGCAAACGCCAGGAGCAGCTCGAGCAGGAAAAGCGCGAACTGGAAGATCTCCGCAAGCGACAAGACGAGTATGAGCGGGGCAAACGGGAAATCACCGAGCTGCTCAAGCGCAGTCTGGCCACGATGGAGCGAAAAGAGGTCGATGCGCAGCGGATGGTGGAACTTTTGGCGGCGTCTCGCAGTCGGTTCAAAGAGTTGCTGGCGGTTGTGGAAGAGTTGCAGGAAGAAGGCTGGCCCGAGGATCGCATTCGCGACGAACTGGCCAAGAGCTTGAGCGTGTTGGAGCAGGCTCGAATGGAGTACGGAAAGACCATGGCGAAGATCGAGGCGGTCAAGCCCGACGCGCCGATCGCGCCTGCAGGGCAGCCCGCCGTCATCTTCGACGAACGCGGATTGGCGGGCGAGGAGGAACGCTCGTTCTCGCATTGGATGAAGATCGGCTTCGCCGTGAGCCTCCCGGTCACCGCCGCGATTCTGATCGTTGGGCTGTTGTTCTTCTTTGCCGTTGTAGCCGGATACGTTTGAGTTCATGCCCACTCGTGAACGAGAGAGCGCGCTGGCGCGCCGTCTGCGCGAGCTGGAGGAGGAAGAGCGCCGCCTTCGCCAGAATATGAAGAATGTCAGTCGGCAGCTTCGCCGTTTGGAGCGCGGCGCGTCGGAGCCTTTTGATTCGCGCGTTCCTGCGGAGACGCGCGCGCCCGCGCAGGATCCCATGCCGAGGCCGCAGGAGGCGGCGCCCTCCGGACGCCGCGCAGAGCCGTCTGAGGATAAGCGGTTTGCCAATTATTTTGCCAGCGGCAGTTTCGTGAAGACGCGTCCGCTGGGACGCGAGCGGCGCGTTCAGCGCAATAAAGCGATTTTCCTGCTTATCTTCGTTCTGCTGATGGGCTATCTCGTTTATCACTTGATCTTCTAGCGGTGAGCATCGCATCCGTCAGCCGACTCACGTTGCGCACCTCGTGGGGTCCCATTGTTGTCACTGTGCGCAACGCGGCGGTGGTCGCGTGCGAACTGCCGTTCCGGGGCGCGGACTCGGCGTCGCCGCCGCGGCTCGCCGGCGCGTCCTTGCGCGTCGCGCATGACAGGGATCGTCCGACCTTGCGCGCAGCGGAACGTTTTATTCGCGCCGTTTTGCGCGGAAAGCCGTCCGCGCCGCCGGCACTGGCTCAGCCGAAGGCCGGATCGTTCACAGCGGCCTGTTGGCGGCAGATGCGCCGAATACGTCCGGGCGCTGGTGTGAGCTATGGCGAGTTGGCGCGGCGAGCCGGACGCCCGCGCGCCGCGCGCGCGGCGGGCCGAGCCTGCGCGACGAATCCGCTTCCGTTGTTCGTGCCTTGCCATCGGGTGACGGCGTCGAACGGCCGGATGGGCGGCTTCTCCGCGGGCCCGGGATGGAAGGCCTACTTGCTCAAGGTGGAGTCGCGCCCATGAACATCGGCGTGGCGTGCGGGGGCACGGGCGGGCATATCTTTCCAGGGTTGGCGACGGCCGAGGAATTGGTCGCGCGAGGGCACCGGGTGACGCTGTGGCTGGCGGGAAAGGGCACGGAATCCGCCGCGCTTTCCTCATGGTCCGGGCCGAAGATACGGCTCGCCGCGACGGGATTCGGTTCGCGCGTCACCTTGCGGGCGCTGGGCGCCGCGTGGTCGCTGTGGAAGGCAGGATCGGAGGGGCGCCGGCTAATGCGCGAGGAACCGCCGGCTGTTTTGCTTGCGATGGGAAGCTACGCGTCTGTCGGCCCTGTTCTGGCCGCCTTGCGCCTCCGGGTGCCTGTCGTGTTGCACGAAGCCAATGTGGTGCCGGGGCGCGCCATTCGACTCTTCGCGCGAAAAGCGCGAGCCGTGGCCATTTCATTCGAAGGGACTTCTTACTATTTGCGCGCGGCTCGCATGGTGCAGACGGGCATGCCGATTCGACGCGAGCTGGTGGAGGCGTCCGCCTCCATGCCGGAGCGCGTCTTTCGCGCCGATGCCGCGACGGTGCTGGTGATGGGCGGCAGCGCGGGCGCGCAGCGGTTGAATCGCGAAGCGCCGCCCGCATTGATCGAGGCCTCGCGCGCGATACCTGGATTGCGCATCATTCATCTGACGGGGCGAGGCCATGAGGACGCGGTGTCTGCCGTATATCGAGAAGCCGGCTTGGCCGCCGACGTCCGCCCTTTCACACAGGATATGGCGGATATTTACGCGCGGGCCGATTTCGCAATCTGCCGATCCGGCGCCGCCACGTGTGCGGAACTATCCGTGTTCGGAGTGCCGAGCCTGCTGACGCCGTATCCGCATGCGATCGCCAATCATCAGTGGGCGAATGCATCGGCGATGGAAAAATGCGGCGCGGCGGATGTGGTGGCCGATTCCGATTTGAGCGCCGGGTGGCTGCTGGAGTATCTGCTCGCCCGCCTGCGCGATCCCGCCAAGCGCGAGCAGATGAGCCGCGCCGCGCGCGGGCGGGCGCAGCATCGGGCCGCCCAATTGCTGGCCGATCTCGTGGAGCGATCCGCCGCGTGAATCCGCCGGGATGGAGCCGTCTCGAGCCCGCCTATCGCGAGGCGTGCCGCGTGCTCAACGAACCGCCGGGGCTCGTGCATATGCTGGGTATCGGCGGGGTCGGCATGGCCGCGCTTGCAATCCTGCTGCGCGGGCGCGGTTACACGGTCACAGGCTGCGACACGCATCGAAGCCGCGTGACGGCGCGTCTGGAGTCAATGGGCATTCCCGTGTCGTTCGGACACGACCCCGACCACCTCACCGGACGGGAACGGTTTATGGTGCGCAGTCCGGCAGTCCGCGAAACAGAACCTGAATGGCGCGCCGCTGCGGCATCCGGCGCGCCTGTATTTTCGCGCGGTGTCGTGTTGCCGGCGCTCGCGCGAGACCGGACCAGCATCGCGATCGCCGGCAGCCACGGCAAGACGACCACGACGGCCATGCTCGCGCACATCCTGCGCGTGGCGGGCCATCCGGTGAGTTTCGCAATAGGCGGTGAAGTGGATAGTGAGGGGACCGTGGCGGAGGCGCAGTCGGGTGGCACGCTGGTTCTCGAAGCTGACGAGAGCGACGGGACGCTTGCGCTGTATGAACCCGCACATGCGGTGCTCACGAATATCGAGTGGGATCATGTCGATTTTTTCCCGGACACGGATGCGCTTGAGGCGTGCTTCCGCCGGTTTGTCGCGCGCACGCGCGGCGAGGTCTGGTTCTGCGGCGACGATCCGGGCGCGCGGCGTGTTGTCGAGAAAAGACCGAACGCATACGCGTTTGGCTTCGGTTCGACATGTGATTTGCGCGCGATCGAGGTTTCCGAGAAAGGTCTGGAAATTCGAGCGGCGATCTATTGGACTGGAGAGCCTATCGGCGATCTGTGGCTGCCAGTTCCGGGCAGAACGAACCTGCTCGACGCGCTGGCGGCGGCAGGTGCGGCTCGCGCGGTCGGTGTGGGATGGGGGGAGTCGCTGGCCGCCCTGCGTTCATTCAGGCCCGTTCGTCGGCGCTTCGAAATCGCCCTGAATGCGCCGCATGCCGCCGTGATTTCCGATTATGCCCATCATCCGACTGAAATCCGCGCCCTGCTGGCGCAAGCGCGCGCGTTTGACGCCCGCCGGCTGGTGGCGGTGTTTCAGCCGCACCGCTTTTCGCGTACCGCGGCGCTGGGACCCGACTTCGCGTCCGCGTTCGATGGGGTCGATCGCCTCATCCTCGCCCCTGTTTACGCAGCGTCTGAATCGCCCGTGGAAGGGGGCACGCATATCGATCTGGCCGAATGTTTCCGGCAGCAAGGCCGCCCGATCGAGACAGCGCAATCGCTGCTTGAAGCGTGGGAGACGATTCGAGACAACTGGCGCGCCGGAGACGTATTGCTCGTGATCGGCGCAGGCGATGTCGAGGTGATAGCCGCGTGGGCGGCGGAGGCGTTCGGATAGATGAGTGGGCGATTCAAGCGAGTGGCCGTTCTGAAGGGCGGCCCTTCAGCGGAGCGCGAGGTTTCTCTCGCATCCGGCGCGGCGGTAGCCGGTGCGCTGCGCGAGCGCGGGTATGACGTCACCGAAGTGGACGTCGCCGATACGGCAGTGAAGCTGCCCGCGGACGTGGAGGCGGTGTTTATCGCGTTGCACGGCACCTTTGGTGAAGACGGAGGGGTTCAGGCCATTTTGGAGGCGCGCGGGATTCCGTTCACCGGCTCCGGTTCGGCGGCGAGCCGCGCGGCGTTCGACAAGACGGCGAGCAAACGGGTGTTCGAGAAATTCGGCATCGCGACCGCGCGGTACGAGGTGCTGGCGCGCGGACAGCGTCGCACGCTCCGGCTGCCGGTCGTTGTCAAGCCGCCACGACAGGGATCGAGCATCGGCTTGTCAAAGGTGTTCGAGGAGGAGCAGTGGGCGCCTGCGGTGGAAGCGGCGCTGGCCCACGACCGCGAGGTCCTTGTCGAGGCGTTTATACCCGGCGCGGAGCTGACCGTCGGGATCGTCGGCGATCAGGTGTTGCCCGTCGTCGAGATACGCGCGCCGGACGGCTACTATGACTACAAGGCCAAATACACAAAAGGCCTGACCGAGTATCTCGTGCCCGCGCCGCTGGCGGCGGAAGAGACACGCCGGTGCCAGGAGCTCGCATGGCGGACATTTACCGCACTGGGCTGTCGGGGGATGGGGCGCGTGGACATCCGAATGACGCCGGAGGGGCATGCGTATGTGCTGGAGATGAACACCATTCCCGGTTTTACGGAAACGAGTTTGCTTCCGAAAGCCGCGCGCGCGGCGGGTCTTGAGTTTCCCGCGTTGTGTGACAAGATTCTCAATCTCGCCGCCTGTTGAGGAGGATCGGATGGGGTTGTTTCGCAAGAATCATGATCGACTGTCGAATCATCGAAAGAACCGCGCACGCGGTTCCAGCCTGATGGTCAGCGCGCGCGCATCGTCCGGCAAGGGGCGCGACCGCATGCACAAGATCGGCGCGCTGATCCTGCTCGCCGTTGCGGCGGCCGGCGCCGTGTGGGCCGCGAAATCCGGCATTTCACGCGCGGGCGACCGCTTGTTCGCGCAGAACGAAAAGTTCACCATTCGCGAAATCGAGGTGACGACCACGGGTACGCTGCCGATTTCGAATTTGCGCGAATATGCCGGCGTCACCGAGGGCCAGAATCTCTTTGCGATCGATATCGAACAGATTGTGCGGAACATCGAGCGCACCCCGCGCGTGCGCGCTGCCGAGGTGCGGCGCGTGCTGCCGGATCGCTTGACGATCCGCGTGCAAGAGCGCACCGCGCTGGCGCGCATCGCGGAGGGCGCCACAGGCCTCCCGATGGCGGTCGATCGCGATGGATTTGTGCTCGGGCCGAGCGTCGGGCGCGGTCTGCCGATCATCTCCGGGCTGGCCGAGAGCGGTCTGGCGCCCGGCAGCGTGATTCGCGACGCGAAAACACTCGACGCGCTGCAGGCGCTCGACGTGTGCGAACAGACCAAACTCGGCGCGTTGCTTCGCATTCAAGCCATTCAAGTCAAGCATCCGGAATATCTCGACCTGGCCCTGGCATCCGGCGCGCGCGTGGACCTCGGCCGCGACCGTTTGGCCTGGCGTCTGGAAAAACTCGCGGATTTGATTATGACGCATCGCGAGCTCGGGATGGACATCGAATACGCGGA
Organism: uncultured bacterium; assembly: GCA_937958885.1. Classification (GTDB taxonomy): domain Bacteria; phylum Verrucomicrobiota; class Kiritimatiellia; order CAIVKH01; family CAIVKH01; genus JAMLJG01. Next base: position 7,064 of record CALGMT010000044.1, read on the forward strand.
TCTCACGGTCGATCGCAATTTTCCCGTGCGGACCCGGCCCGCGGCGGAGGCGCGCGCGCGCTGACCATGCCGTTGCGCGAACAACCCATCGTGGTGGCCCTTGAATTGGGCACGACGAAGACGCGCGCGCTCGTGGGCGAGGCGCGCGAGGATCAGCATTTGATGATCCTCGGACTCGGCGAATGCGCGTCGCGCGGCGTGCGCAAGAGCGAGATCATCGACTTCGACGCCGCGCTCGAGAGCGCGCGCGAGGCGCTCGCGCAGGCCGAGGCGAATGCCGATGTCGCCATCAAGCAGGTCTGTCTGCTCGCGTCCGGCGCGAATATCCGCTCGCTCGTCAACCGGGGCAGCATTCCGCTGGTGGACGCGGGGGAAATCACGCGCGACGATATCGAGCACGCCATGAGCATTGCGCGCGCGGTCAACTTGCAGGGCGACTATGAAATCCTGCATTCGATCTGCCAGCACTTCGAAGTGGATGACCAAAAGGGCATCGTGAATCCCGAGGGACTCGAAGGCAGCAAGTTGGCGGTGGACATGCTGATTTTGCACGCTTCTCGCACATGGCTTCGCAATCTCATCAAGGTCGCGAAGAGCGCAGGCGTGGATGTCCAGGACGTCGCGGCCTCCGGCCTGTGCGCCGCGCTGGCCGTGCTGTCGCAGGAGGACAAAACTCAGGGCGCGGCCGTCATTGACATCGGCGGCGGCAGCACGAATTTCGTCGCCTATGCCGGCCAGGCTATTGCCGCCGCGGGGGCAATCGCCGTGGGCGGGGACCACGTGACCAACGATCTCGCGCGCGGGTTGAAAATCACCCTCGCGCAAGCCGAGCATCTGAAGGAGGAGTACGGCAGCGCGATTATTGACCTGACGCAACGCGGCCAGCATGTCGAATTGACTCGCGAGTCTTCGGGGCGCGGGCGCTACGTACGCCTCGGCGATTTGCAAACCATTACGCACGCGCGGATGGACGAGATATTGACGCTCGTTCGCAACGAGCTCGAGCGCCGCGACCTGCTTCCGTATCTCGGACGCGGCATCATGTTGACGGGCGGGTGCGCGTATTTGAAGAACATCGTCGAACTGGCCGAGAAGGTGTTCAACCTGCCGTGTCAGCTCGGACGCCCGAAGGACATCAGCGGACTTGCGATCGCCACCGAGGGGCCGGAATACGCGACCACGATCGGTTTGCTGCGCTACGCGCTGCGCACGGCGCGGCAAGGGCGGCGGGGCTGGCTGAAGAGCATGATCGAAAATCTGTGGGGGACCCGCTGATGCCGCCGCGCAGCACAGGACAGCTTTTCCCGCCCCCGGAAATCAAGCCGCGCAGCCGCGTGCTGGTGGCCGGGGTGGGGGGGGCCGGATGCCATGCGGTCGCGCGCATGGTTTCGACCTGGCGCGAGGGGCCGCCTGCGGTCGCGATCAACACGGACGCGCAGGCCCTTGCGGCGATCGAATCGCCGCGCACGGTTCTTATTGGCGAAAAGGCCACGCGCGGACTGGGCGCGGCGGGCGACGTTGCCTCGGGCCGCCTCGCGGCGGAAGAGAGTCTTGCGGTCATTCAGGAACTGATTGCCGGCTGCGACTTGCTGATCCTCGTGGGCGGACTCGGGCGCGGCACCGGAACGGGCGCGTTGCCCGTCATTGCCAAGGCCGCGCGCGATCTGGGGATTCTGACATTCGCGTTCGTCGCGATGCCGTTCTCGATCGAAGGCGATCGTTGCAGGCGCGTGGCGGAAGAGGGCCTGCGCGCGTTGCGCCGCCACGCATCGGCGGTCGTCGCGCAGCCCAACGACCGGCTGTTGAAACTTGCCGATAAAGACGCCTCACTGGAGGAGGCATTTGCCGTTTCCGATGCCATGCTGGCAGAGGGCATTTACGCGATCTGGTATTTGCTCTCCAACACCGGGGTCATCAATCTCACCTTCGCCGATCTGCAGGAACTGGCGGAGCGCAGCGGCGGGGTCCTGAATTTCGCCTATGCGGAAGCCGCCGGCCCCGCCCGCGTTGCGAGCGCCTTGCGGGCGTTGCTCGAGAGTCCGTTGTTGGAGCGCGGCCGCCTCCTCTCGGACGCGCACGGCGTGCTGGTGAACATTGCGGGCGGTCCCGATCTCACGCTGTCGGATTTGCAGGGCATCATGGGGCAAATCTCATCCAGCGTGAGAGAAAACGCGCACATCAGTATGGGGGCGCTCGTCGATTCCGCGCGCCGCGATCGAGTCGCGATCACGCTGTTGGCCGCCGAGACCTGGCAGGAGGAACGTGTTGAATCTATGCCGGCACCCTCAGAGCGTGTCGAGGCAGGGGCGTCCGACACGCAACCCGAACTCGGCCTCGGCGATTTGAAGCCGCAGGACAGGGGCCCATTCGGAAAATCGACGCCCACGCTAATCAACGGCGAGGACCTCGATATCCCCACCTACCTTCGCCGCGGTATAAAGTTATCCATGAATGTGTAGTCCGCGAGCGGGTTTCCGATGGCGGGCGCACAGGCCATGATGTCCGCCGGCGGAGCGGCGAAGCTGCAGCAGAGCAATTTTAAGTGACTTTTGGGCGGACTTCGGCTTGCGCTATCTCACAGCATGTCATAATCTTCACTTATTGGAGAAATATTTCTATGAAACGAATAGCCGCATTGCTAATGGCGGGGATGTTGCTGACAACGGCGACGGTATCCCGCGCTGAGACGGAAGGCCGTGGCGGATTGATGGGATTCATTGCCGGTTGTCTTTTTGGTGTTCGCTCTGCTGGAGCCTACAACTCCGGTAAAGAAATTCATTGGCGCGAATGGATCCGTTTGGTTCCCATTGCCAACTTCGTTTTTGCGGTATGGGATGGCATCGATGGCGCCAGCGGGCTGACGACGTCGGATTACGCTAAAAAGTATGGATCGGCCTTCTATTGATCAGGAGCGAATCACGGATGAAAAAAATTATAGCATGCGTCCTTGCCGCATGGATCTTGTGTACAAGTGCCGGGCCTTCCTTGGCAATCAATGAAAACCGAGGGGGTGTCATGGGTTTCATTGCCGGATGCTGCTTTGGCATTCGCGCTGCCGGCGAGTATAACGAAGGCAAGGAAATCCATTGGCGTGAATGGGTCATGCTGATTCCGTACGTGAATTTCGTGTTTGCGATTTGGAACGGTATTGACGGCGCAAACGGCATAAGGACGGCGGATTACGCCAAGAAATACGGCTCTGCTTTTTATTGAGCCACCACAGCGCGTGTTCGAAGGAAACAGCATTCCGACGCGTCTTGCCGGTATGCTGTTTCTTTTTTTTTCAATCTCGCCGGCGCCGCGGATTTGAAGTTTGCGGCGGAACTGGCCGAATCCGGAGATTGGCAAGCTGCTCGACGCGAGGCGCTCCGCACGTTGTCCGCCGCGCCGCATGACGACTTCGCGCTTTTGCTTGCTGCGGAGATCGGATTTCACCTGAATGCGCGCGACGAAAGTGCGCGCCGGGTCCTGGCGCATCTGGCGTCGACGAGCCCGGACAATGCGGTATCAGCGCGCGCTGCCTATCTCGCCGGCCGCGCGTTTTGGATCTCGGGCGATCGCGAGTCGGCGTGGACCCATTTCGCGATCGCTTTTCGAAAGGCCGAGGCGCGCCCGTTGTTCCTTCGGAGCGGATGCGCACTTTTCCTGCTGCGCCGGGAAGACAAAAGTCTTGGCGCGGACGACGCGGGACTGCTTCAGCAGCTCGCAACGTGCCGAGCTTTGTGGACCGTTGACCTGCGCGACGAGGTGAGGCCCGCCAAAGAGCCTGCGCGCCGGGGTCGCGGCGCGGACTGGATCGTCGGCTTCTACCGCAGTCAGATTTCGCCCGCGATTGGGCACCGCTGTTCCTTGGAGCCGAGTTGTTCGGAATATTTTTTGCAGGCAAGTCGTGCGCACGGATGGATGGGCGTTCCGCTGATCGGCGATCGCCTCGTGCGCGAGCCCGGCGTCGTAAACGCGGCCGAAATGCCGGTGGAGCGAAACGGACGGACACGATATCGAGATCCCTTGGAGCAGCACACCGAATGGTTCAAACAATGAAGAGGTCGCTTGTCTTCGCCATCGCGTGGGCGGCGGTATGCCTGCCTGCGGCATTCGGTGACGAGATCACGCTTCGACTCGCACGGACGTTGAGCGAGGAGGGCGACTTTGCCGGCTCCTCCGTTGAATTCAGACGACTCGCGCTGGCCGCCGACGCGCCTGCGGCGCGCGCCGCGTTCTCGTGGAGCGCGGCATTCGAACGGTGGCGCGCGGGCGACCCGGCGTTTGCCGATCGCCTGCTGGACAAGGCCGAGGACGAGCATGCGCTGCCCGCCTGGCAGATCAGCGTGCTGCGCGGGGAATTGGCGCTGGCGCGCCGCGCGCATGAAGAGGCCGCTTTTCATTTCGAATCGGCCTCGCGCCGCGCCGAACCGGATGCGCAATCCTATACCGCGCGCCGCGAGGCGGCGGCGCGTCTTCGGGCCGGCGATGCGGTCGGGGCGCACGCGGCGGCAGAGCGCGCGGGACCCGATGCCGAGGCCGCGGTTCAGGCGTATCGGCAGGGCGCTGACAAATCGCCTCGATTGGGCGGGTGGCTGGGGATCGTGCCTGGACTCGGCTACGCGTATGCGGGGGAGTACGCGAACGCGCTACGCTCGATGATCCTGAATAGTCTCTTTATTTGGGGGATGGTGGAAACCGCGGAGCGCGATCAATGGGGCGCGTTTGCCGCCATTAGCTTTTTTGAACTCACGTGGTTTTCCGGCAGCATCTATGGCGGCATCGACGCGAGTCATCGCTATAACCGGCGCAGACTCGCCCGCGCGGAGGCCGCGCTGATGGCGGGCTATTCGCTCCAGCCGGACTATGACGCGCTGCCCGCGCTACAATTGCGCTACCGTTTTTGATCCGTCCCACCCGCGGCCTGCCATGCACGCATGGCCCGATACCATGCGTACCATACGTCGTAAAGGCTCGCGAGATAGACGCCGAGCAAGAAGCCGCCGCTCTTCAGGATCGGGATGAATACGGCGCGGACTTCTTCCGGATCGACACCCCAGGTCCATGCGCCGCGCGTGACGCGGAACGCATCCATGCCGTGCCGACCCAGCATCAGCAGAAAGAGCAGACTCGCCAGCATGCCCACGCCGCCGTAAAGCAGCGCGGCGGGGAGGCGTTTCTGATGATACTGGCCGATCCCCGGAAAAATGAGCGCCGAATACAGGATGGCCTTCTTGTCCGGACGGGTCGGCGGCACGCCGGTGGGCGTCGTGTAGAACATGGCCTCAAACGACGAGCAGCGGAAGATCGCGCCGCGCATCCGCGGGAACGCCGATCATCGAGTAGGGGCCGGTCCAATCGATTCTCACCAGCGTTTCGTCGCCGCGCTGTGTGCGGGCATCTTCGAAGAAGACGAGCTTGCCGTGGGGAGTGCGACCGCGCCACTTGCCCTTGTAGTGGTCTTCGACGAGCACGGAAACCGTCTGGCCGCGCAGGCGCCTGTTTTTCTCATCGAGAATGCGCGTTTGAAGATCCTCAATGCGCTGCCATCGCTCTTGCTTCTCTTGCTCCGGGACATCGTCCGGCATCCGCCGCGCGGCGATTGTCTTTGGGCGCTCGGAGTATTTCGACAAATGGACCTTCTCGAGGCGCAATTCCTCGATGAGTCTGACCGTATCCTCGAATTGTTCGGGTGTCTCGCCGGGGAAGCCGACGATGATATCCGTGTGGATGGCCGCATCCGGCATAAACGAGCGGATCCGGGCGATGAGGCGGCGGTATTGATCCACTGTGTAGCCGCGCCTCATCCGATCGAGGACCTCATCGTTGCCGGCCTGGATGGGCACCTCGATCTGCGGGCAGATGATATCGGACGATGCGACCGTCTCCAGAATCTCGTCCGTCATGTAGTTCGGATGGCTTGTGAGAAATCGGACGCGGCGAATGCCGTCGATCGCGGCGACAGCGCGAAGCAGCGCGCTCAAGTCGGTCCCGCCGCCGAAATCCGTTCCATACCGGTCCACAATTTGGCCGAGCAGCATGACCTCGCGAACGCCCTGCGCGGCGAGGGATTCGACTTCGCGTAGAATGTCGGGCATCGGTCTGCTTCGTTCCGCGCCGCGGCGGTAGGGAATCACGCAGAACGTGCAAGCGTGCGAACATCCGAGCACCACGGGTACGTGGGCCGTCACGGCGCCCTGCTCGCGGATAGGCAGCGGCAAGTCCTCGTCCTGCACGGCGTCGCGCAAGGCACGAGCGCCCGCCTCCGCGCGGCGGATTTCGTCGAACAAGCCCCGATCGTGCAGGAAATCCAGCAGCGGCGCCGTGTCGGATGGCGGCATAAACACATCCACAAAAGGGAACCGCTTTTTGAGCGCGGGCGCCTCTTTCATCCCGACCATGCATCCCATCAGGGCGACGGTCATGTCCGGGCGCGCGGCTTTTACCGCCTTGAGCGCGCCGAGGCGTCCGACGGCTTTGTCCTCCGCCTGTTGCCGGACCACGCACGTATTCAGCACCACGACCTCCGCCGCCTCGGCGCGATCAACGGGTTGGAAGCCCGCGAACTCAAGCTGCTGCGCGAGGCGGCGCGAGTCCGCTTCGTTCATCTGGCAACCGATCGTCCAAATGTGGTAGGTGCGGGGCATATCCGTAGATACTGTTCGGGATTCCATCTTCAATTTCACGAATCAGCGTTGTAGAATATCCATTATGGAACGGCCTGAACACCAAAACCTCTCGCGCATACGTTCATGACACCGCCTTCAGCCTCATCAAAGAAACAGCCCCCCGCGCGCGCGCCGCACTGGGCTCTGAGCGCGGCGCGCGGGGAAGCGGCTGCGCCAAAAGATTTCGATTGGATCGAGAAGAATATTCCCTGCCAGGCGGCGTGTCCGGCGAAGACGGATATTCCGGGATACCTCGCCGCTATTGCGCAGGGCGACTTTGCCGGCGCCTATCGGATCAATTTACGCGACAACGTTTTTCCCGCCGTGCTCGGCCGCGTTTGTACGCGCCCGTGCGAGCCGGCGTGCCGCCACGGGTGGAAAGGATTGGGCGAGCCGGTCGCGATTTGTTTCTCGAAGCGCTCGGCGGCAGATTTTCTGACCCGCAAAGAACCGGTTCTGCTCGAAAAAGTTTTTACAGACTCTGTAAAAAAAGTCGCGGTCGCGGGCGCCGGGGCGGCCGGGCTTTCCGCGGCGCGCGAGCTGGCGCTCTGGGGACATCGGGTGACGGTGTTTGAAAAAGAGGCGGAGCCCGGCGGGATGATGATACAGGGCATTCCCGCGTTTCGGTTGCCGCGCGACATCGTTCGCCTGGAGATCGCGCAAATCACGGGGTTGGGTGTTGAGATTCAGTGCGGGACGGCGGTCGGGCGCGATATTTCGTTGGAGGCGCTTCGCGAACAGTTCGACGCCGTCATCCTCTCCGCCGGAACGGTCGCCCCGATCTGGCCCGATCTGCCGGGCCTCGATGCGGCGGGTGTTGAGCACGGGTTCCTATTTTTGAAGGAGGCCAATGCCGGACGCCGATCTTCGATCGGGGACCGCGTCGTGGTGATCGGCGGCGGATTCACAGCGGTGGATTGCGCGCGGATGGCACGCCGCCTCGGCGCGAAGGAGGTCGGGATGTATTATCGCCGCACAGCGGCCGACATGTACATCACGCCGGGCGAGGTGGAGGAAATGGCGCACGAGGGCATTGCCTTTGTTACGCAGGCGATGCCGCTGGAACTCTATTCGGAGAACGGGCGTGTGCGCGGTGTCCGGTTCGCGCGAACGGAGGCGGGTCCGGCGGGAGCGGATGGCCGTCGCTCATTCCGGGCAATCTCAAACAGCGCGTTCGATATTCCGGCAGATGCCGTGCTGTTGGCGACCGGCCAGCGGGCGGATCGCTCGTGGCTGCCGGACGCCTGGCGCGCGAAACTGGAGGCCGCACCCTCAGGCTGGATGGAGATCGAGCCGGGCGTGTTTGCCGCGGGCGATTTTGCGGCGGGCGCGCGATCGCTGATCGATGCGATTGCGGACGGTCGCGCCGCCGCGCGGGCGGCTGATGCCTGTTTGATGGGACGCGATCGGTTTCGCTCGACGGTGCGCATCAAGGATGCGGAAACCACCGGGCGGACGCGCGACATGGATGCCTGGCCGCGGAATCCGATGCCGGTTCTCCCGATCGATGCACGCGGGTCCACAGACGAAGTGGAAACCGGCTTCGATCTCGAAACGGCAAAAAAAGAGGCGAAGCGCTGTTATTTATGCCACTACAAATACGAAATCGACAATGAGCTCTGCATCTATTGCGATCGTTGCTTGAAGGTGAAGCCGGTTGAAGATTGCATCGTGAAAGTCAGCGCGTTGACCTATGACCCGCAGGGGCGAATCACCGGTTACGCGCGCTCGACAGGAGCGAAAGATTACAACTTGCTCTACATCGATCAGGCGCAGTGCATTCGATGCGGGGCCTGCAAGGACGTGTGTCCGGTGGAGTGCATCGATCTCCAGAGCGTATCGATGTGTGTGTGTCCCGCTTAGGCGGTGGAAGGAGTCAAAACATGAAGCGAGTTGTATTTGGCATGGCAGCGGCCGTCGCATTGGCGTGTTCTCCGGCGGCATGGGCCGTAAAGGAGGGCGATTCCGCGCCGCCATTCACGGCGAAATCCACGGGAGGGTCCGACGTGAGCCTCTCGGATTTTTCGGGGTCTTGGCTGGTGCTGTATTTCTATCCCAAGTCGTTCACCCCAGGCTGCACCGCTCAAGGCTGTTCGCTGCGGGACGGCTTCGGTCCGATCACGGAGGCCGGCGCGAAAATCCTCGGCGTGAGTGTGGATAAATTGGAAACGCAAAACCGGTTCAAGGCCGAACATCGATTGCCGTTCGACCTGCTGGCCGATGAAGACGCGGCTGTCTCGCGCGCGTATGGCGTGAGCACGCTGATGGGACGGATGGCGCGCCGTGTGACCTTCATTATCTCGCCAGAGGGGCGTATCGCCCGGGTGATGGAGGACATTCGCACCGGCTCACACGACGCACAGGTTCTCGATGCGCTGCGCGAATTGCAGTCCGCGGCGATGTAGCGGGAAATACCGCGTTGCAGACGCCGAATCCATACCATACTGATTGACCACGATCGAGGAGCGAGCGATTTCCGTTCGCTCCTCGATTCGTTTCGGGTTAACATTTCAGTCCGAACTTGTTTAATGCATGCGTTGGCCGGTATCAGCATGTCATCGCAAGAAAAATCCGAACATCTGATCCAGTTGCGGAATTTTTTTAAGAATCCGCTCCAGCGGAAGTTTTTCTCCGTCGTCGGCGGCGCAGTGGAGAAGGCTCTTGCGATCGATCGGATCAACCAAATCTACTATGCGGCGGCTACGCGCGGCGACGATCGGGATTTTCTGGATCGCGTGCTCGATGTGATGAATATCGAATTGGCGGTCGCGGAGGCCGACTTGGCTCGCATACCCGCAACGGGTCCGCTGGTCGTGGTGGCCAACCATCCCTTCGGCGGGATCGAGGGCATCATCTTGGGCGCGCTGTTGCGCTCGGTGCGTCCGGACGTGAAGCTGATGGCGAATTTTCTCCTGAAGGCGGTGCCCGATTTGCACGAATCGATGATCTTCGTCGATCCGTTCGACCGGGAGGAGTCGGCGCGGGTCAATCTCAAGCCGCTGAAGGAGTCGGTTCGCTGGTTGAAGAGCGGCGGGGTGTTGGGGGTGTTTCCCGCGGGCGAGGTTTCGCACATCGATCTCCGTCGCGGCGGCATTCGCGATCCGGAGTGGAGCACGACGATTGCGCGGCTGATTCGGATGACCCAGTCGCCCGCGCTGCCCGTATTCTTTAAGGGGTCGAACAGCTTGATTTTCCAGGTGCTGGGCTTGGTGCATCCGCGCCTGCGCACCGGACTGTTGCCGCGCGAATTGGTCAACAAGAGCAACAAGGTGCTGGAGGTGCGTATTGGCGGGTTGATTCCGTTTAAACGGCTCTCGGAATTGAGCGACGATCGCGCGATGATGGATTACCTGCGAATGCGGACGTATCACCTGAGCCGCCGTCGCGATGAAGAAAAGTCGCCGGTGCGACGCGCGATATTTCCGATTCGGATGGTGAAGCCGGAGAAGGTGGATATTGCGCCGCCCGTTGATCCGGGCTTGTTGAAGGCGGAGATCGAGCACCTGCCGCCGTCCCACCTGCTCATCGAGAGCGGTCCATTCGCGGTGTATTATTCCGACGCGGCGCGTGTGCCGCACTTGATGCGGGAGATCGGGCGGCTCCGCGAAGCGACCTTTCGCGGAGTCGGCGAGGGGACCGGGCAGGCGCTCGATCTGGATCGATTCGACGATTATTACATTCACGTGTTCGTCTGGAATCGCGCGAAGTCGGAGATTGTTGGGGCCTATCGCCTCGGCCATGCGGATGAAATCGTGCGCCGGCTGGGCGTGCGGGGGCTTTACACGAGCACGCTGTTCCGATATCGCCGTCGCCTGTTGCAGCGCATCGGACCGTCGTTGGAGATGGGGCGTTCGTTTGTGCGCGAGGAATATCAGCGGAGTTTTTCTGCTCTGTTGTTGTTATGGAAGGGGCTCGCGCACTATGTGGCGAGGAATCCGCGCTACAAAATCATGTTCGGGCCGGTGAGCGTGAATAACGACTACCAATCGACGTCGCGCCAGCTCCTGGTCTCGTTCCTCAAGATAAACAATTTTCGCCCGGAGCTTGCGAAGTTGGTGAAAGCGCGCAAGCCGCTCCGCACGAATCCGCTGCACACATGGCACTTGAAGCGCCACCGCGCGGTGGTCAACGATCTCGATGAGATCGAGGCGCTGATCTCTGATCTCGAGACGGATCTCAAAGGCGTGCCGATCCTGTTGCGCCAGTATCTCCGCTTGGGCGGGCGGCTGATCGGGTTCAATATCGATCCGGCCTTCGGCTATTGCTTGGATGGGTTGATCCTGGTGGACTTGACGGAGACGGATCCTGCCGTGCTCGTGAAATATATGGGGCGGGAGAACGCGGAGCGTTTTCTCGCCTTTCATGGAAAGTCCTTGCCGCCCACGGCGCCATCTGAATAGCGGCGAATTTTATCCGCTCAACACGTTTTCGACGGCCGAGCGAGCGCTTTGGATGCAGTCCGGAATGCCGACGCCCCGATACGAGCTGCCCGCGAGATGAAGGCCCGGTTGCGCGGAGGCCAGCGTCTCGATTCGCGCGACGCGATCGAGGTGCCCCACATCATACTGCGGATTCGCATCCGGCCAGCGATAGATGCGATGGAGCGTCGGGGCGGCGCGGATGCCGAACAGTTGGCGGAATTCGCGCCGCACGGTCTCAACGAGCACATCGTCCGGCGCAAACGCGCGTTCCTCGTCGCGGTAGCCGCCGACGAAAGCGCGCAACAAGGCGTGATCCGGCGGCGCGCGATGCGGAAACTTTGTGGAGGCCCAGGTCACGGCGATTAGCGCGCGGTTCTCAATGGCCGGAATCAAGACGCCGAATCCATCCAACGGCCGATCGGACGGGATATCCTGCATTCGATATGCGAGGCTGATCGTGGCGGTGCTGACAAACCGTATGGAGGCCAACTCGCGCGCGAGGTCGGGGGCTGCGTCGTCGAGGAGGTCGACGGACCGGTTGGCGGGCAGCGTGACGATGACCGCATCGGACGGCCAACCGGCGCCTCGTTTGGGATACACATAGGGTCGTTGATCGATCCACCCGATGCGTTCGATTTCGGTTTGCAGGCGCAGGTCGCCTTCAAGGCGCTGAACGATGGCGTCCGCCAGCGATCCCATGCCGCCGCGCAGGGAGTTGAACAGGGCATGGCCGGCGGCGCGCGGTCCCGTTGCGGGATGCGGCGCACGGCGTGCGGCGCGCGCCGCGCGGATCAGGCTGCCGTACTTTCGCTCCATGTCCTGCAAGCGAGGAAAGGTCGCCTTCAAGCTCAACCGCTCGGGATCGCTCACGAAAATACCGCCGAGCAAAGGGCCCGCGATTCGATCGAGGCACTCGCGTCCGAATCGCCGCCGGACAAACGCGGCGATCGATTCGTCGGAGTCGTCGCGCCGGGGCGGGATCACGAGATCGGCGGCCATCCGGAGTTTGCCCAGCGCCGAGAACAGCGGCGTGGCCAGAAAGGGCTTCGCCGCGGTCGGAATCGTCAAGCGAAAGCCGGCCGGGAACGGGATCAAGCGACCGTCGCGCAGCACGTACACCCGTTTCTCGATTTCGTTGGATGGGATCAACGCCTCCGAAAGTCCGACATCGTGGCACAACTGGAGGGCGGCAGTTTTTTCGACGACAAACGAATCCGGTCCGGCCTCGATGGTGAACGCGCCCTCGCGCTCGGTGAGCAGCTTGCCGCCCCATCGCGCGCTCGCCTCCGCCAGCGTATAGCGAAGCGGGATGCTGCGCGCGGCCGCTTCGCGTTGGAGGTAGAACGCGGCGGCCAATCCGGTGATGCCGCCGCCGATGATGGTGACGTGCTTCACGGGGCGCGGCGGGCGATGCGCGCGCGTGGTTCAGGATCCGCGCGCAGTGTATTCATGGACATAATCGACGAGCAGGCGGACGTGTTCGACCGGCGTGTGTTCAAGGACGCCATGTCCGAGGTTGAAAATGTGGCCGGTGCGGCCATGCACGCTATCCAGAATGCGCCGTGTCTGCCGTCGAATTTCGTCGGGTGGCGCAAACAGGACCACCGGGTCGAGATTGCCCTGCACGGCAGCGGGACGCCCCAGGCTCCTCCACGCATCGGCAAGGTCCACGCGCCAATCGACGCCGACCACTTCGCAGCCGGCGTCGCGCAACAGATGCAGATAACCGCCGGTTCCGGTGCCGAAGTGGATGCGCGGCACAAGCCGATCTTGCACGGCGCGATCGAGGGCGATGCGCGAGTAGGGCAGCACGAAGCGCGCATAATCCGCTGGACTCAGAACGCCGGCCCAACTGTCGAACAATTGGATGGCGTCCGCGCCGGCGGCGACTTGCGCGGCGAGATAATCGCCGACGGCTTCCGCGAGTCGTGTCATCAACTCGGCCCACGCGCCGGGATCTGCGTACATGAAGGCGCGCGCCCGCGCGAAGTCGCGGGAGGATCCGCCTTCGATCGCGTAGCAGGCGAGAGTAAAGGGGGCGCCGGAGAAACCGATCAGGGGCCGCTTTCCGCCGAGCGCGCGCTTGGTGAGGCGGATCGCTTCAATGGTGAAGCCGATGTCCGCATCCGGAACGACCGGGCGCAATCGGTTGAGGTCGGACGGCGCCTCAATCGGATTGTGAATGACAGGGCCTTCCCCCTTGACGAACTCCAAATGGAAGCCCATCGGCTCCAGCAGCGTGAGGATATCCGCAAAGATGATCGCCGCATCGAGGTCGAATGCCTGCATCGGTTGCATCGTAATCTCGGCCGCGACCGCGGGGTCTTTGATCATGCGGAGGATGTTGCCGTGCTTCTCCTTGAGCGCGCGATATTCCGGCATGTAGCGCCCGGCCTGCCGCATCAGCCACACGGGCGTGTACGGCGCAGGCTCGCGGCGGCACGCGAGCAGAAACGGATGTTTGACGGGCGGGTGGAGGTCGGATGCGCTCATGAGGTGGCGGGGTCCATATAGAATCCGCCCGCGCGGCGCCAGATGGCGTGTCCCACGAAAAAGGGGCCCAACCGCTCCAGATATTCCGAGGTTTGTCGCGTCTTTCGCATCGCCTGCACCATTGCGGAGAGGGGGAACAATTCTTTTCCGATCAATCCGATGACGAAATCGTTGTCGTTCGCATCAATGCCGCGGCAGTCGAGCCGAATGTCGTTGCCGAATTCGCCCGCGCTGAATCGCGCGCCAAGCGTCCCGTGTTCGCTCAGGATATCGCGTTGTTCGGCGGGTGGAAGTTTCTCGAACGCGCCTTTGCGGCGCAGAGGGTACCATACATGCCACGGTGTTTCCGGCTGCGTGGCGCGTTGGATCGGGCGATTGAAAAGCACGTGAGGCAGGTCGGCCTCATAACCGATGGAATAGGTGCGGCCGAGCATCGTGAAGGCCGGCTTGAGTTTCAGGTCGGCGAACGGCGCGCGGCGGAGAAAGGCGCGCAGCTCGCCGACGAAAAACGCGGGCTGCTCATTCCACGTCAACAATCCGACTCCGTGCGGGTCGTTCACATCCCGATAGAGGGTGGCGGGGAACGCGGCGGATTCCAGCGCCGCAACCAGCGTTTCTTCGTCGCGCGCGCGGCCAAAGACCAGCAGTTGCATAAACAGGCGGCGATTCATGGAAATCACGCGGCCCGATGCATCGCGACCTTTCTCGGAGAGATCGGGAATACCGGTCGATTCGGTTTCGGTCTTCATGCGCTCAAGTGTACTGCACGCGCGCGACGTTCTCCACCGGAAGTGTCATGCAAACGCGGCGGCAAATGCCCGCGCGGTTTGTTCGAAAACCGCGTCGTCGTGCGCGGTGGAAAGAAAACTGACCTCGAACGGCGAGGGCGGCAGATACACGCGATGTTCCAGCAAGCGATGAAACATTCGGATATAGGCGTCTTTGTCCGTGTCCAGCACTTCGGCGAAATGGCGGGGCGGCTGATCGCAGAAGAAGAGGGAGAAGATGCTGCCGAGCGTCGGAATCTGGACGACCACGCCCGCTGCGCGCGCGGCGCTGGAAATGGCCTCAACCAAACAGCGGGTGCGGGCCTCCAACTCGGCATACGGTGGGCGGCGTTTCAGCTCGCGCAGGACCGCCAACCCAGCAGCAATGGAAATAGGGTTTCCGCTCAGCGTGCCGGCTTGATAGACATCGCCAATTGGCGCGAGGCGCTCCATGATCTCCGCGCGTCCGCCGAGCGCGCCGACGGGCAGCCCGCCGCCGATAATCTTGCCCAGGCATGTGAGGTCGGGTCTTACGCCGCAGAGGGTTTGCCAACCACCGAAACAGAAGCGGAACCCGCTGATGACTTCGTCGAACACCAGCAACGCGCCGCACGCATCCGCCTGTGCGCGCAGAAATTCCAGAAAACCCGGTTCCGGTGCGATCAATCCGACGTTGGCGGCGACAGGTTCGACGATAATCGCGGCTAAATCGTGGCCGTACTCCTGCACCAGCGTCGATACGTCCTCGCGGTAGTTGTAGCGCGCGACGAGCGTATTCGCCGCGCACGGTTCCGGCACTCCGGCTGAAGAGGCGGCCGCGACGCCCGCCACCCCGCTGCCGGCTTTCACGAGCAGGCAATCCGCATGGCCGTGGTAGCAGCCGCTGAACTTCAGGATGCGCGTTCGACCTGTGAATCCCCGGGCAACGCGGACGGCGGTCATGCACGCCTCCGTGCCCGAACTGACGAGGCGCACGCGCTCGATCGAGGGGAACGCGGATTTGATCAGCTCCGCCATCTCAATTTCGGCGCGCGTGGTGACCGCAAACGAGGTGCCCAACCGCGTTGCCCGCGCAATCGCCTCGACGACCACGTCTGGCGCGTGTCCAAAGATCAAGGGGCCGAACGAAAGACAGTAGTCAATCAGGACTTCTCCGTCTTCCGTTTCGATGTATGGTCCGTGTGCGCGCTTGGCGAATAACGGGTCGCGCCTGACCGAGCGAAATGCGCGAACGGGACTGTTGACGCCGCCCGGCATCGCGGCGAGCGCGCGTTCTTTTAGGGAGAGTTCCATGCGCGTATCATGGCGACTGCGTGCGGTTTGGCGAAGAAAATAATTACGATTCGAGCGACGACCTTGAGGTCCCGCGCAAGAATAGATAGGCTCGCCGTTTTGAGGAGTTTCAAGTGACCGCTCGCATTCTGGATGGCAAGGCCATTGCCCAAGAGATACGTCAGGAATTGAAGGCCGAGGTGGATCAGCTGCGGACGCGCGGCATTGTGCCGGGTCTGGGGGTGCTGCTGGTGGGCGATCATCCCGCGTCCCGGTCGTACGTGACCGCGAAGGAAAAGGCGTGTGCGGAGACGGGCCTATTATCGCGCGAAGTACATCTGCCTGCGAATACCGGCGCGGATGCGATTCTCGATCGTGTGGAGGCCTTCAACCGCGATCCGGCAATTCATGGGATTCTGGTTCAACTGCCACTACCCGACGCATCGATTGAGCGCAAGATCCTGGAAACGGTCCACCCAGACAAGGATGTGGACGGATTTCATCCGGTGAATGTGGGGCGGCTCACCCTGGGGCTGCCCGCATATTGGCCCTGTACCCCGCATGGCGTGCTCCAGATGTTGAAGCGACGCGATATTCCCGTGGCGGGATCGCATGTGGTTGTGATCGGGCGCAGCAACATCGTGGGGCGTCCGCTATCGATTCTGCTTTCGATGAAACACCTGTTGGGCAATGCAACGGTGACCCTTTGCCATACCGGCTCGCGCGATATCGCGGGGCATACGCGGCGTGCGGATATTGTGGTGGCCGCGGCCGGGCGGCCGCATACGCTGACGGCCGATATGGTCCGGCCCGGCGCCGCGGTGATCGATGTGGGCGTCAACCGCGTGGAAGACCCGCGCCATCCGAAAGGCTATCGCCTCGTGGGCGACGCGGATTACGATGCGCTGCTGCCGATCGTCTCGGCGATTACCCCGGTGCCGGGCGGCGTGGGGCCCATGACCATTGCGATGTTGCTGTTCAACACCGTGCTGGCGGCAAAGCGGATGAACGGCCTGGTGCAGGAGTTCTGAAGCCGTGCGAGTTCTGCATCGATATATGATGTCCGACTATCTCGTCACCTTCGGGTTGACGCTGATGGTCTTTACATTCGTGATGAGTCTCGGCGCGGTGGTGAGGGCCATCGATCTCGGCGCGCGCGGCGTGTCCGGGCTGATACTCCTGCAGGTATTCAGCTACAACATCCCCTATATGTTGACGTTCACACTGCCGATGAGCGTGCTGACGGCAACGCTGTTGCTCTTCGGGCGCCTGTCGTTCGACGGCGAGCTCACGGCGATGCGCGCCTCGGGGATGAGTCTCTGGCAGATCGTGTCGCCGGTGGTGCTGCTGTCGGTGCTGCTTTCGCTGCTCTGCATCGCGATCACCGCCGAGATCGCGCCGCGCGCCCGTCATGCGATGCGCAACGCGCTCGTCCAACTGGGGGTCGAGGACCCGATCAATTTGCTGGAAGCGGGCCGGTTCGTGAAGGATTTCCCCGGGTTGAGCATTTATGTGGGCGACCGATCGGGCAACCGCGTGACGGACGTGATCGTCTATGAGCTGGGCGATGCCGGGTCGCACAATCATATCCGCGCCAAACACGGCACGATCCGCACGGATCGCGAGAAGAAGGTCATGTATATCGACCTCTACGAAGTCCGCATCGACCATCGCGAGAAGCCGCGCCGTGGAGAAGCGAACACCACGCAAAAGATCAACGCCAGCCACTACCCGGTGGAACTAAATTTCGCCGAAATGCAGAAGCGGCCGCCGCGCCGGAAGGTGTCCGACATGGTGTTCGGCGAATTGCTCCAGGCCATGCGCGATGTGCAGGGCGCGTTCCCGGAGCTGAAACCGGAGGACGTAAACCGCCAACGGATGGCGCTTGCCGTCGAGGCCAATAAGCGGCTCTCGCTCTCGATCTCCTGTTTCGCGTTCACGCTGCTGGCGATTCCCCTCGGCATGCGATCGAAACGAAAGGAGTCCTCGGTGGGGATCGGGATCAGTCTGCTCTTGGTGTTCTTCTTCTATCTGTTCATCGTGGTGGCGAATTCGCTGGTGAAATATCCGCAGTATCGGCCGGACCTGATCGCGTGGATACCCGTGATCGGCGCGCAGATCGGCGGATTCTTTCTTATTCGCCGCCAGGAATAAAGAGGCGCGCGGCCGCGGACGGGCCGGCGTCCGATTGCCGTTCGATCCGCCGGATACGGATTTCCGGCAACAACCGCGCGAGCGTTTGCGCGTTGTCTTCCTCAATGAGGCCCCATTCGGATTCCGCTGCATTCAAATAGATGCGCGCAATCACCGCGCCCCGCGCCCGCAGCGCTTCGACGGAAAGCAGGGTGTGATTGAGGGTGCCGAGTCCCGCGCGCGCCACCAGCGCGAACGGCAGGTCGAATTGCATCAAGAGATCGACTTGAAGAATATCATCGGCAAGCGGCACGAGTAGCCCGCCCGCGCCCTCGACGACCAGCGGGCGCCCTGCCGCGCGCAGGTATCGATAGGATTCCATGATCCGCGCGGGATCGATCGCAACACCGGCATCGCGCGCCGCCAGATGGGGCGACGCCGGCAGGGGCAGCCTGTAGGGCGCCATGTGTTCGTATAACGCCTGATCGAATCCGAGCTCCGCCGCGGCTAGAATGAACTCCAGGTCGGGGGCGCGTCCGTCCGACGTCGCGCCGGTCTGCACAGGCTTCATCGGAAGCGCCGAATAGCCGCGCCGGCGGAGCACGCACAGCAGCGCCGCCGCCACGAAGGTTTTTCCGACGTCGGTGTCGGTGCCGGCCACGATCACACCCTCGTCAAGCATGGCGCACGCCCCACGCATAGCCAACCCGATAGGAGGCGTACACCCCGCGATCGTCTCGGTACCGTTCGTCATATCGAGCGAAAAGCGCATCCAATTCAGCGCGTTTCAGCGGACGCGCGCCGCGCGAGAGCGGGCCGCCTGTCACGCCCAGATTACGCAAGTCGCGCACCAGCTCACGCGCCGTCGGCGCATGGATTCGATGTTCCTCGACCTCCGTAATGTCCGCACGCAAGCCCGCCGCGCGCAGCGCGTTGATCACGCTCGCCTCGCTAGGCATGCGCTGAAGCGGCGGACATTCCGGCGCGACGGCGAGGCGGGCCTCGTGCAATTCCTGCAGGGTGCCGTCGAGCATCAACGCGAAGGCGAACGATCCGCCGGGTTCAAGAAATCCGGCAATAACGTTCATCGTGCGCTCCAGCGGCTGCATCCAGTGCAGCGTGCTGGAGCTGACCACCAGATCGAAGGTCGCAGCCGGTCGGTAGCGCAATGCGTCGGCTGTCTCGAAGACCGGCCGCGCGGCGCCTTCGTTGAGGCGGCGCGCCTCTTCGATCATGCCGGGGGCATGATCAATGCCGAGCACAAAGGCGTTCGGCCATGTCGCCGCCAATCGTCGGGAGAGCTGACCGGTGCCGCATCCGATATCGAGCGCGCGCGTTGCGTTTCCGAGGTATGCCAGTCCTTGAAATAGTCGATCTGCTACGGCGCGCTGAATGAGCGCCGATTGATCGTAGCGCGGCGCCGCCGCGGAAAACCGGGCTTGTTGATGCTGCTGGAGCGAGTGAGGAAACATCAATGGCTCGCCGATTCTACAAATTCGCGGATTCGATCCGCAACCCATTCGGGGTCTTGCAGCGGCAGGTCATGTCCGGCATCCGACCGGATGATGAGCTTGGCGTTGGGCATGCACGCGGCGGTCGCCCGCGCCGCCGCTGCCGAGATCACGCGATCATGCGCGCCATGGAGCAGAAGGGTGGGGCGCGAATAGGAGGGCAAGATCGGGCGAAGATCGAGACGCGCCAGATCGAGCAGTCCTTGCTTCAAAATATCGGCATCGATGGCGAGCGAGTTGAGCACGCGGGATTCTATTTCATCGGGCGATGTGTCGAATCGCGCGCACAGGGTATGAAATGATCGCAGCGCTTGCTCCGGCTCGCGCGCAAACAACCGCTGCATCGCGCGAAGATTCGCGGCGGGCATACCAGGCCACGTAGGAGGATCGGCAAGAAATCGCGCCGTAGAGGCAATAAGAACCGTTGGCATATGCGCCGGCGCAAGCAGCGCGCGAAGGCCGCCCAATGACCAGCCGATCAAGAGATTCGCGTCTTCCAACCGATCGACGACTGCCGCGCCTCCGATGCGCGAAACAACAGGCTCCAGCGAGGCGCTATCGAACCCCCAACCTGGAAATACATATGCGCGCCACGTCATGATTGAACGACGCCGATGAGCGCATCCACCGCGCGGTCGAGGTCCGCATCCTCATGGGCCAGGCTGATCGAGAGGCGCAGACGCGCCGTGCCGGCGGGAACCGTCGGCGGCCGAATCGGCGCCGCGAGGATACCCTCAGTGCGCAATCGCGCTGCGAGCGCCATTGTGTGTTCGTTATCGCCGATGCGAACGGGTACGAGGTGGGTGTGCGAAGCGAGGGTGTCCAGTCCGGCGTCGGACAGCCTCGTGCGGACGCGCGCAGATTTCGTCGCAAGCGAGGCGGCCCATTCGGGGTGCCGCTCGATAAGACGCACGGCTGCAAGAGCCGCGGCCGCCGCAGGCGGTGTCGGCGCCGTATCGAATATGAAGGTTCGCGCCCGATTGACGAGCAGCTCGCGCAGGACGGGCGAGCACGTGATGAAGCCGCCGGCGGATGCAAGGGCCTTGCCCAGCGTGCCGAGTGAAATCAACCGATCCTCAATCGCAGGGTCATCGGCAGTGAAACCCGCGCCGCGCGGGCCGGTGACGCCGACCGCGTGCGCCTCGTCCACCAGGAGCAGCGCATCGTGCTCAAGCGCGACCTCGAGCAGCGCGCGCCAGGGCGCGCTGTCGCCCTCCATGCTGAAGATGGACTCGGTGACGATCAGACACCGGCGATAGGCCGCGCGGGTCGCCAGGCGCTTCCGCACGTCGTCCACATCGTTGTGTCGAAATCGCAGCAGCCGCGCGCCGCTCAACCGCGCGGCGTCGAGCAGGCAAGCGTGGACGAGCCGGTCCGCCAAGATCAAATCGCCTCGATCCGCGAGCAGCGGCACGATGCCCATCGCAGCAAGATAGCCGCTGCTGAAAAGGAGGGCTGAAGGATGTCCCCTCCACGCCGCGAGCGCGCGCTCGAGTTCTTCGTGCAGCGCACAGGTGCCCGCGAGCAATCGCGACGCCGTTGCGCCTGGGCCGACGTCGCGCGCGGCGCGCGCGGCGGCATCGCGCACGGCTGGATGCGCCGTCAGGCCCAGATAGTCGTTGCCGGCGAGATTGATGAAGCGGCCGTCCGGGGTGTTGAGATAAGGACCAGGGGTGGGCCAAGCCTCGATCCGCCGCCGCTCGCCGCGCGCGTCGATGGCGGCCAACTCGTCTTCGACCCACCCGTTCATCGCCGATAGCTCGTGCGCATCAGCACAGGACGGCGACGCCGCGGCCCTTCTCGATCCGGCCGATGACAACCGCTTTTTCACCCGACGCCTTCAGGGCCGCCAGCGCGCGCGATTCGTCGTCCGGTCGCACGGCGATGACCATGCCGATGCCCATGTTGAAGACGCGGTACATCTCATCGACCGCCACGCCGCCGGTTTCCTGGATGAATTGGAATACCGGCGGCGGAGTCCACGTGGAGCGATCGATGACCGCATTGAGCGTGCGCGGGAGCACGCGCGGCAGGTTGTCCGGAAATCCGCCGCCGGTGATGTGGGCCATTCCGCGGATGCGTACTTTTTTCATCAATGCGCTGACCGGTTTCAAGTAGCTCCGATGCACTGCCAGCAGAACATCGGCGACCGTTTGGCGGGTGCCGGGGAATCGATCGCCGCACTCGAGCTGGGCCTTGCGGAACACGACCGCGCGAGCCAGCGAGTAGCCGTTCGTGTGAAGGCCGGAGGAGGGCAGTCCGATCAGCACATCGCCCGCGCGAATATCGCGCCCGGTAATGAGGTCTTTGCGCGGCACGGATCCGATAATGGTCCCGACCAGGTCGTATTCGGATTCCGGATACAATTCCGGTAGCTCGGCCGTTTCGCCGCCGATCAGCGCACACCCATTTTCCCGGCAGGCCTTGCAAAGGCCCTGAATCAATTGCGCGATGACGGCCTGATCGATGCGTCCCATGCCGATGTAGTCGAGGAAGAAAAGTGGCGTGGCGCCCTGCACCAGGATGTCATTCACGCAATGATTAACGATGTCCTGGCCGACCGTGTCATGGCGGCCCGCGCGGACGGCGACCTTTAATTTTGTGCCGACACCGTCTGCGCTGCTGACCAGCAGATGATTCTTGCCGGGCGACGCGAAGAGGCCGCCGAACGAGCCCCAGGCGCCGACCACGCCGGCCGTGTGGGTTCGCGCGATTGCTTTCTTTGCGCGCGCGAGGGCGTTCATTTTGGCATCAATATCGACGCCGCTTGCGCCGTATGCGGAGTTCGTGTTGCTCATAGGGATCAGAGGCCGACAGCCTTGAAGGTGCGGTTCACATCGCGGAAATGGGTTTTCAGGTCGAACACGCGGTCGAGATCGCCCGCCGTCACCAGGCCGGCGATATCCGGCTCCTGCGCCAGCAGCTCCTTCAAGTGTTCACCGGTCTCCCATGCGCGCATCGCGTTGCGCTGGACGACGCGATAGGCCGTCTCGCGGGCGACGCCCTTATCGGTCAGCAACAACAAAACTTGCTGGGAATGGATCAAGCCGCGCGTCAATTCGAGATTCTTCCTCATATTATCCGGCAGCACCGTGAGCGTGCGCGTCACGAAAGCGAGTTTGTCCAGCATGTAGTCCAGCGCAATCGTGGCATCGGGTAGGGCGACGCGCTCCGCGGAGGAGTGCGAGATGTCCCGCTCGTGCCACAGGGGCACATTTTCCATGCCGGCCAGCGCATAGCCGCGGAGCAGGCGCGCGAGGCCGCACAGGCGCTCGCCGAGTATCGGGTTCCGCTTGTGCGGCATCGCGGACGAGCCCTTCTGGTCCTTCGAAAAGAACTCCTCGACCTCCCGCACTTCCGTGCGCTGGAGGTGCCGGAACTCCGTCGCCCATCGCTCGATCGAGCAGGCGACCAGCGCCAACGCATTAAGATACTCCGCGTGCAAGTCGCGCTGCAGGATTTGCGTGGAAATCGGAGCGACGGCCAGCCCGAGTTTACGGCAGACATACGCCTCGACGCGGGGATCGAGGTGCGCGTGGGTGCCGACAGCGCCGGAGAGTTGTCCGACGCGCACCGTCTCTCGCGCACGCTGCAGGCGTTGGAGCGCGCGGCCGAACTCGTCGTACATCAGCGCCATTTTTAGGCCGAAGGTGATGGGTTCGGCATGGATGCCGTGCGAGCGCCCGATCATCGGCGTGAATTTGTGGCGTCTCGCCTGCGCGGCGGCGGCTTTGCGCACGGCTTTCACGCCGTCGATCAAGATATCCGCTGCTTGCACGAGCTGCACCGCGAGCGCGGTGTCGATCACGTCCGAACTGGTGAGGCCTTTGTGGATGAAGCGGGCGGAAGGTCCCACAAACTCCGCCACGCAGGTCAGGAAGGCGATCACATCATGATTCACTTCGCGCTCGATCTCCTCGATGCGCTTGATGTCGAAGCGGGCGCGCTTTCGGATGCAGGCGAGATCGGCGTCCGGTATCTGGCCGAGTCGGTTCAGGGCCTCGCACGCGAGCACTTCGACCTGCAACCAGATCGAGAACTTGTTCTCGTCCGTCCAGATGCGGCTCATCGCGGGCCGCGAATAGCGGGGAATCATCGTCGAGCAACCTCCTTCATGCCGGGAGTCCTAGCAAAGCGTTGCGGCGGCGTGAATGAAAAACGCCGCCGCCGGCCCGAATTAGACGAATTTGCCGTCTTTTTGGAAGAGTTTCCCGTCCACGTAGATCGCGCCCCCTTTGCGCAGGTCCTTGATCATGTCCCAGTGCAGGCCGGATTTGTTTTTGCCTCCGGTTTCCGGATAAGACTCGCCCAGGGCGAGATGGATGCTGCCGCCGATCTTCTCGTCGAACAGGATGTTTTTGATGAACCGCTGAATGTCGTAGTTGGTTCCGATGCCGAGCTCGCCCAGCCGGCGCGCGCCGGGGTCCATGTCCAGCATCTGCAACAGGAAGCCTTCGTTCTTTGTAGCGGAGGCCTCGACCACGCGGCCTTCCCGAAATACGAGGCGGATGCCGTCGATTTCGCGGCCGCCCTCGCAGACCGGAAAATCATAGCGGATGTGCCCCTCGACGGAATCCTCCACCGGACCGGTGAAGATTTCGCCGCTGGGCACATTGTGGGTCGCAACCGAAGGGATGAAGGTGCGGCCTTTGACGGACATGCGGATGTCGGTATCGGGGCCGACGATGCGGATCTCGTCGGCGGATTTCAGGCGCGCGATTAGTCTCTTCTGTTTGCGCTCCTCCTCGCGCCAAGCGGCGACGGGGTCGTCGAGGTGGAGGAGGTTGGCGCGAAACACGAAATCGGAGAAATCCGCGAGACTCATCTCCGCGTCCATCGCATACGCTTCAGTAGGGAAGAGGGTCAGCGCCCATTTTTTAGCCAGCAGGATGCGGCGGACCGGGCGGCGGGCTTTCGCGAAGCGCGCCATGCGCGAGGGGTCCGTTGCGGAAAGGGCGCGCGTGTTTGAGCTGCCCATGATGCGAATGGTGCCATCCACGGTGCGCGCGTAGGCCATTTCGAACCTGGGCAAGGAGTCGAAATGCATCGGATGACCGTGCTTAAAGAAGGCTTCTGTTGTGCCGACCGGCGTCATGCGAATGATCGGGAACGCGCCCGCACGCAGCAGTTCTTCGTAGAGGTCTTGAATCAACGGTGCGGTTGTATCCGGTCCCTCCACGCCGATCGTTTCTCCTTTTTTTGCATAGATGGAGTAGTGGGCCAGCAACTGGGCAAACTTGCGCACGCGTGGGTCTTGCATTGCAGAAAATCTCCAAATGAGCTCCTCACCATAAGGCGTTTACGCAAAAGTTCAATCCACGATTCGCAGCGCGACCGGCGCGCGAATCAAACGCGCGATTAATACAGGCACCAAAAAGCATGTGCTATTGGCTGCATATGGATTAGTCCCGGGCTTATGCATGCGGACAAGTAATGTAAAAATTGCGAGTACAGGGGTGGCAACTCAACGCCGGGAATAAAAGACCGCTGCCCAGACGGGCTCATTATTCGTGTACTTTTTATTCGCTAACAAACTAGCGGTTTTGGTCGGGGCAAAACACCCACTCCCCCGCTGCGCAAACCTCTCCTGCGGAGGGGACCATGAAAGAAGTCCCCTCCACTGGAGGGGTGCCCGAAGGGAGGGGTGGGATAATCCGCAACAAAGTGCCCGATGGTCGGGGTGGGTTCTCCTGCTCTGACGTGCTAATGTCATCTCATGACCAAACGTATTGTCATCGCTGGCGGCGGCGCGGCGGGCTTCTTCGCCGCGATTGCCGCGGCGGAGGCCGATCCTCAAGCCCGCGTTGACGTGCTCGAAAAAAGCCCCGAGCTTCTCGCGAAGGTCTCTATCTCCGGCGGCGGACGTTGCAACGTTACGCACCACTGTTTCGAGGTCGACCGACTGGTCCAGCACTATCCGCGCGGAGCGCGGGAAATGATAGGACCGTTTCACCGATTCCAACCGCGCGATACCGTTCAATGGTTCGAGTCGCGCGGCGTCCCGCTCAAGGTCGAGGCGGATGGCCGCATGTTCCCAGTAACCGACCGCTCGTCCTCCATCGTGCAATGTCTGCTCCGCGCAGCGCGAGAGGCGGGCGTGCGCATCCATACGGGCCGCGGACTGCGGGCCATTCGTCCGCGCTCCGGCGGCGGATTCGACCTCGATCTCACCACTGGCGACACCATTCCGGCGGATCGCTTGCTGCTGGCCACGGGCGGAAACAAGGCGACCGCAGGTTACCGGCTCGCGGTCTCGGTCGGTCATACGATCGAGCCGCCCGTGCCCTCACTGTTCACCTTCAACGTGCCGGACGAATCGCTTCATGCACTTGCCGGTATTGCCGCGCCGAATGCTGTGATCCGCGCCCCGCGCGAGCGCGTGGAACAGATTGGGCCCATCTTGATTACCCACTGGGGATTGAGTGGTCCGGCCGCGCTGAAATTGTCGGCATGGGGCGCCCGCGCCTTCGCGGAGCATGAGTATCGCGCGGAATTGCTCGTCAACTGGCAGCGAGACGGCCTCGTAGCACTCAAGGAGCACATCGCGAAAAACCGCGCGGAACATCCCGCCCGGACCTTGGCGGCCTCGCATGTGTTGGATGTACCCGCTCGATTTTGGGAGTGGCTCTGTTGCAAAGCCGAGATTCCTCCGGATCGACAGTGGAGCCGATTGTCGAAAGCGGAGGGAGAACGGCTGATTGAAACCTGCACCGCGAGCCGGTTCACGATGAACGGGAAAAGCATCTACAAGGACGAGTTTGTCACGTGCGGCGGCGTCCGGCTGAGCGAGGTGAATTTCAAGACGATGGAGAGCAAATGCTGCCCCGGTCTCTACTTGGCCGGGGAGCTCCTCGATATCGACGCCGTCACCGGAGGCTTTAACTTCCAAGCGGCGTGGACCACCGGATGGATCGCGGGGCAGGCCATGGCGAGCGCCTAGGCCGCTCACGGCGGCGCGCGCAGCGGGCTCAACGTCGCGCGGGCGGCGCGGAGGAGATCGACTTGATCGGCGTGCCGGGGTATTTGGCCTCGGTGAAGTGGATGATCCAATAGTCCGCCGCCATGCGATCTCCATTCTCGTTGAACGAGATCGGTCCTGTAATGCCGTCTAGTTCAACGGTTCGGACGGCTTCGCACACCTGTATTCGCGTTGGACGGCGGCCTTCGTTCTTTTCAATCGCCATTTCGATACCCGTCAGCGCCACGCGGGCGGCATCATACGCGTACAAGGCAAACGCCTCCGGCGCGCGTCCAAAACGAGCCGCAAACGTCGTCGCGAATTGTTGCGCGGCGGGATATTTTTCCACCGGCCCCGCGACGGTGGTGTAATAGGCGCCCACTACCGCGTTTTGCGCAATATCGACAAAGGCGGAGGACTCCAATCCATCGGGCCCCATGAAGATAGCCTCAATTTTACGCTCGCGCATCTGCTTGAGCAGCACGCCGCCCTGATCGTAGATGCCGCCGAAATACACGAGATCCGGCTTCAGCGCGCGCATCTGCAAAATGAGCGATTGAAAATTCGTCTTTTCCTCGGTTCCGATAAACCCGACCACGGTCCCGCCGAGCGCCGCGACTCGATCGCGGAAAGCGTTCGCGATCCCCTGGCCGTATGCGGTCTTGTCGTGCACCACCAGAATGCGCTTGGCCTTCAAATCCGTTACCGCGAACTCGGCGCCCACGGGGCCCTGGACATCGTCGCGTCCGCACACGCGGTTGATGTTATGCAGGCCGCGCTCGGTCACGCGCGGGTTGGTGCTGCCGGGGGTGACCATCGCGAGGTTGACATCCTTGTACACCTCTGACGTCGGAATCGTGACGCCGGAATTAAAGTGGCCAACGATAGCGAGCACGTCCGGATCGTTGACCAACCGGCGGGCGACGGCCACGCCGACGTCCGGCTGCGCCTGGTCATCCTGCGGCGCGAACTGCAGGTCGAACCCCAGCGCGCGAAAGCGCGGCTGCGCCTCCTCGATGGCCAGTTGCGCGCCGAGCTTGACCATCTCGCCGAGGCTCGCCTGCGGTCCCGACAGCATGCTGCCCGACGCGATCTTGATGACCTCGCCGCGCGCCGCGGCGGTGCACAGGAGAAACGATAGGATTAGAGGAGCAGTTTTCATAGCCGTTTTATCCCCCCGCAGCCTCCGCTTGTCAATCCGGTCGCCATGCGATCCCGTTTGCGTTATGCTTGCCGCATGTTCTCCGCCCAAAAAGAACTCGATCTGCGCGCGAGGATGGCCGCGCTCGGCATTCGCGAGGAGGATATCGCGGAGAAATTCATCCGCGCATCCGGCCCCGGTGGCCAGAAGGTGAACAAGACATCGTCGGCGGTCTATCTGCTCCACAAGCCCTCGGGCATCGAGGTTAAGTGCGCGCGGGAACGCTCGCAGGCCCTGAATCGATTTCTCGCCCGCCGGCTGCTGTGCGAGCGCCTCGATGCCCGCCAGCGCGGCGCGGCCAGCGAGAAACAGCAGGCGATTGAGCGGATACGGCGGCGCAAGCGGCAAAAATCCAGGCGTCAGAAGCTTCGCATGGTCGCCGACAAACGACATCGCGCCGGCATCAAAGCGCTGCGCGGCGCGCCTGCCGCGGACTGATTCTCGGTCACCGCGCGCGAAAGACTCGGATTTGAATTTGGATCGGTATACCGCTCGCGATAAAGTGCCCGCGTGAATGACGCCATGAAATGGGCTTCCGCCGCCGTGGCATCGCCGAACATGAGCGATGCGCTCGCGCGCGCCGCCGGAATAATCCGCAAGCAGAAGCTCGATTCAGAACTGGATTGCTGCCTGGTGTTCTTCTCAACGAAGTACGAGGATTCCTTTTCCTATTTGCCCGCGCTGCTCAAAGAGCATCTTCCCGCGCGGGTGGTTTTCGGCTGCGCGGCGGCCGGAGTGATTGGCGGCGGAATCGAAATCGAACAGACGCCGGCGGTCGCCATCGCCGCGGCCCGATTGCCGGAGGTCGAGGTGCGCGTTGCGCAGGTCGATACGGACGGACTGCCGGACGAGGATGCGCCGCCCGGCGTATGGCGGAACTGGCTCGGACTGGAACGCGCCGATCCCGCGCTGATTACGGTCCTGGCGCACCCGTATGCCGCGCGACTCGATGCGTTGCTGGCCGGCATGGACTACGCCTTTCCAACCGCCCGCATCGTCGGCGGTATCGCAGGCGCGGGTCAGTCGGCGAGTGAACCGGCGCTCTTCGACGGATCAGACGTTCGCACAGGCGGCGTGCTGCTCGCCGCGTTCAGCGGGAATGTGGCGGTGGATACAGCGGTCGCCCAGGGCTGCCGCCCGGTCGGCCGCCCGCTGACCGTGACTCGATGCGAGCAGAACGTCCTGCTGGAAGTGGACGGACAAAAGCCGCTGCATTACCTGGCCGAACTCGTCGAATCCGCGCCCGAGTCGGATCGTTCCCTGATGCGTCACTCGCTGTTTCTCGGCATCCGCGCGGAGCAGGCGGAGTCCTCCGCCGCCGACAACGACTATCTCGTCCGCAACCTCGTCGGCATTGACTACGCCCGCGGCATTCTCGCCGTCGGTGCGCCGCTGCGCGAAGGAATGGTGGTGCATTTTCACCTGCGCGATCGACACACATCCGCCGCCGACGTGCGGCAAGTCCTCGCGCGGCACGCCGGCGCAACGCCTGCCGGCGCGCTGCTCTTTTCTTGTCTCGGCCGCGGCAAGCGGCTGTACCAAGAGCCCAACTACGATAGCCGCGCGTTTGCCGAAACGTTCGGCGACGTTCCGCTCGCGGGCTTCTTTTGCAACGGCGAAATCGGTCCAGTCGGCAACGCAACCTGCATTCACGGGTACACCAGCTCCTTCGCGCTGATCCGCCCGGCGCGCAATTGACATGAACGCGCGCGACGCCATCGCCTACTACATCACCGCGCACGGCTACGGGCACGGCACGCGGTCGTGCGATATTCTCCGCGCGATTCGCGAACGGGATCCGGCACGCCCGCTAACGGTCGTTTCCGATCTTCCGCAATCGTTTTTAGACTCCCGACTCGGCGATCTCGGCTGCCGATTTCGCGCGGCGCGTTTCGATGTCGGAATGGTGCAGCTCGATTCCATCCGCGTGGATATCGGCGCCACCTTGCGCGAATGCCGCGAACTGCTTAGCCGCGCCGATGGGCTGTTGGAAGCGGAAATCCGATTTTTGGAGGCGGAGAACATCGGCGCGGTCGTGTGCGACATTCCGTCGGTCCCGCTTCGCGCCGCGAAAGCGGCAGGTATTCCCGCGCTGGGGGCGGGCAATTTCGCGTGGGACTGGATTTACGAAGCGTTTGTGGACGACGACCCCGCGTGGCGGGAGATCGTCGAGCACTTTCGCGGCGGTTACGCTCTCTGCGACCTCTTGATGCGCATGCCCTTCGCCGAGCCGATGGCGGCGTTCCCGCGCCGCATTGACATCGGCGTCACCGCGCGGCCTGGCCGCGCGCGCCGCGTCGAGCTGGCGGCGCTCACCGGCGCGAATCCCGCCAAGCCCTGGGTCCTGCTGTCCTTCGCGAGTTTGTCGTGGGACGATGCCGCGTTACGAAACCTGCATGCGTTGCGCGACTGGGACTTCTTCACCGTACGCCCGCTCGCGTGGGAAGGTCCGAATATACATGCGGTCGATCGCCGAATCATTCCGTATGCGGATGTGCTCGCTTCGTGCGATGTGGTCCTCACGAAACCCGGTTTCGGCGTGCTGGCCGAGTGCGCCGTGAATTGCAAGCCGATCGTCTATGTAGAGCGCACCGATTTTCGCGAATATCCGATTCTGGAAGCGGCCGTGAAGCGCTACTACCGCCACATCCATTTGCCCTCCGAGCGCCTCTATCGCGGCGACCTGCGCGCCGCGCTGGAGGCGATCGCATCCGCCCCCGAGCCGACGGAATCGGTGCCCGCCGGCGGCGATGTACAAGCCGCGGAGTTGATCCTTGACCGGGTGCGGCAGGAGTCGGTCAGCACGCGATAAGTTCGAGACGGTCCTCGGCCGTGTCCAACATCGCAATCGTCGGGGGATTCGCGCGATAAACCGCGCCGGGATTGATCACGCGCGTCCGTCCGACGCGTTCGTCGCTCGCCGCGTGCGTGTGGCCGGTGAAGACATAATCGAAATCGCCCGAGGCGATGACCTGTTCCAGCGCGCTGCGATGGTGTCCGTGCAGGATCGCAATGCGTTTTCCCGCGAGCGTGAGTTCCGCCCGATAGGTGATCGGGCGTCCGTCCGGCCCGCGCCAGAAGGTCGCCTCATATTCATCCACATTCCCGAGAACCGCGTGGAATGCAGCGCTGTGCGCCGCGCAGCGGGCGGCGAGTTCCTCCAGGACCTCTTCGCTGCCGATGTCGCCGCAGTGCAGAATCACCTCGCACCCGCGCGAGAGCAGCGTTTCGATTGCGCGAATAGCGCGAATCGCGTGTCCGTGCGTATCGGAGAGGATGCCGATATTCATTGCGCGCGAGCGGGAGCCGTCAGGCGCATCCGGGTTTCAGGACCGCGCGTCCCGTCATTCCCATGGTCTGTCATCGAAAAGTTCGAAAAGGGGTCAGTCCTTTATTATTGACGTAAAGGGGTCAATGCTTTACTATTAACTTGTTGCATGTGAATATCTTGCGCATTCAGTAAAGAATAAAGGACTGACCCCTTCTGACCCCTTCTGATTTGTTCACGCGCATGGGAGAGGCTGGGCGACGGCGAACTCGTCGCGTTCGTCCGCGCGAAGCGTCGCGCCGAAAAGGTCGGGGTCGTGGTCGAACAAGAGCAGGATGCCCTCCCTCGCGATGCGGGGCAGCCAGTCGCGCTTCCATGCGCGCGTGTCGAGCGGGAAGGTGTCGTAGCTGGTTTGAAAGACCATGCGCAGGTTGTGGCGCATGGGGCATACGTCGCCGGCGAACAGAAGCTGGGAAAGGCCCGGAAACGCCCCGGCGTCGGGGTGGTTGAGTTCCAGCAGCGGGTGCGCGATGCGGATCGCACAGTGGCCGCGGGTGTGGCCGGATGTCCGATGCATCCAGACGCCGGGGAGGATTTCGGCCTCGTCGTGTTCGATAAGTTCCATCGCCGCGCCGCGCAAGGGATCAATTGTATCGGGCGGATAGGATTTGTAGAGCAGGGGGTTTGCGGTGGTTGCGTCGCGCCATTCCTGGGCGTGGATGTAGAGGAGTGCGCGGGGGAAAGATCGCTCTCGCGCAAAGGACGGCGGGGCGACGGCGCCGCCGGCGTGGTCCCAGTGCAGGTGGGTGAAGACGATAAAGTCGATCTCGTCCGGCAGCTTGCCGGCCTGGTGCAGCGCGTCGAGCAGGGGCCAGCCGGGCCCGAGGCCGTGCAGGCGCTGTTCCTTTTCGGAAAAGCGTTCGGCGGCGCCGCAGCCGGTGTCGATCAGACCGGTGCGCCCGTCGTCGAGTTCCACAAGCAGGACATGGGCGTGTTGCGGGATGCGGTTCTGCTCGTCCGGCGCGATGCGGCGCGACCAAATAGGCTTTGGAACCAAGCCGAACATCGTGCCGCCATCGGAGGCGAAGCGCGAGGCGACGATCGGGGTGACGCGCATGGCGGTCAGCGGGGCGCTGGCGCAGGCGCAGGGCGCGGCGCGGGTTTCGCCTCCGCCTTGCGCGGGCCGGGCGCAATCATCATGAAGATAAAGCGGCCCATTTCTTCGGGCGAGCGTTCAATTCGGGCCACGTCCTCGACATCTTTCATGACGCGGTGCATCAACTGGTGTCCGATTTCCTTGTGGGCCTGCTCGCGTCCGCGGAACATAAGCGAAGCCTTGACGCGGTGTCCATCGGCGATGAAATCCCGAATATGGCGCAGTTTGGTCTGGTAGTCGTGTTCCTCCACGTTGGGGTGGAACTTGACTTCCTTGATGCGCTGGCTGGAGTGGTGCTTTCGCGCTTCCTTTTCCTTCTTGGCCAGTTCGAACTTGTATTTGCCGAAATCCATAATTCGGCAGACTGGAGGCTGCGCGGTGGGGGCGATTTCGACGAGGTCGAGGTTGAGCTGGCGCGCCTTGGTCAGCGCGTCGTAGGTGGATACGATGCCCAACTGGTTGCCGTCCGGGTCGAGCAGGCGAACCGACGGAACCCGTATCTGATTGTTCACTCGAATGAACGTGCGTATGGCGCTAGTCCTCCGTTTCGATGGTGGATGGTGGAAGCTTCATTGGGCGGTCAGGCCGGGACGGCTGAGACGTCGGGGGCGAGATGGCGTTCGACCTCTTCTTTTTTGATACGGTCGCGGCATGCGTCGATCGGCATGACGCCGAGGTCGCCCGCGCCGCGCGCGCGCACGGCGACGGCGCCGGCCTCGGCCTCGCGTCCGCCGACCACGAGCATGTAGGGAATCTTGGCGAGCTGCGCATCGCGGATGCGCGCGCCGATTTTTTCGGGGCGGCGATCGACGGCGACGCGGAGGTCGGCGGCGCGCAGGCGCTCGGCGACCTGCTCGGCGTAGTCGAGCTGCTTATCGGTGATCGGCAGGATGCGCGCCTGTTCCGGCGCGAGCCAGACGGGAAAGGCCCCGGCATATTGCTCGACGAGGATGCCGAAGAATCGTTCGATGCTGCCGAAGAGCGCGCGGTGGACCATGTAGGGTCGGTGCGGCTGGTTGTCCGCGCCGACGAATTCGAGTTCGAAGCGCTCGGGCAGATTGAAGTCGAACTGTATCGTCGTGCATTGCCATTCGCGCCCGATGCAATCGCGGACCTTCATGTCGATCTTCGGGCCGTAGAACGCGCCGCCGCCTTCGTCCACTTCGTAGGGGATGCCTTCGAGTTTGAGCGCGTGTTCGAGGGATGCGATGGCCTGCTGCCAGCGCGACTCCTCGCCGACGCTCTCCTTTGGGCGGGTCGCGAGGTAGGCGGTGATCTCGGTGAAGCCGAAGGTCTTCCAGATGAAATTCGAGAAGCGAATCACGCGGACGATTTCGTCTTCGATCTGGTCGGGCGTGCAGAAGATATGCGCGTCGTCCTGGGTGAAGCCGCGAACGCGGAGCAAGCCGTGGAGAACGCCGGCTTTTTCGTAGCGGTACACCGTTCCGAGTTCGGCCCAGCGCAGCGGAAGATCGCGGTAGGAGCGGATGCGGCTCTTGTAGATCTCGATGTGGAACGGGCAGTTCATCGGTTTGATGAAGTACTCGTTCTCGTCGATTTTCATCGGCGCGTACATGCTGTCCTTGTAGAAGCCGAGGTGACCGGAGGTCTGCCAGAGCGCACTGCGGCCGGTGTGCGGGGTGTAAAGCAGGTCGTAACCGGCGCGGAAATGTTCCTTGCGCCAGAAGTCCTCGATGATTGAGCGCACGCGCGCGCCGTTCGGGTGCCAGTGGATCAGGCCGGGGCCGACATCTTCCTGAATGCTGAACAGATCGAGCTCGCGTCCAAGCTTCCGGTGGTCGCGCTGCTTGGCCTCTTCGAGGCGGCGGAGATGATCGTCGAGTTCCTGCCGGGTGGCGAATGCCGTGGCGTACACCCGCTGCAGCATCGGATTCGTTTCCTTGCCGCGATAATAGGAGCCGGCGACGTTGAGCAACTTGAACGCCTTGATCTCGCCGGTGGAGGCCACATGCGGACCGCGGCAGAGGTCGAGAAATTCGCCGTTGCGGTAGAAGGTGATCGCTTCGTCAGCGGGAATGTCGGCGAGCCGCTCGATTTTGTAGCGCTGCTTCATGCCCTCGATGAGCGCCGTCGCTTCGTCGCGCGTGACTTCAATGCGTTCGAACGGCTGGTTCTCGGCGATGATCTTCGCCATCTCGGCCTCGATCGCCGGGAAATCCTCGGGACCGAGCCGGTGCTCGAGATCGAAATCGTAATAAAACCCGTCTTCGGTTGGCGGGCCGATGTCGAGTTGCACCTCGCTGCCGTACAGTCGCCGCACGGCGGCGGCCATCACATGGGCAGCGCTGTGGCGCATGCGATAGAGGAGGCTGGCCGGATCGAGCTTCATTCGGATGGGAACGCGCGCGCGGGCATGAAAGGGCGGACCATCAAACGGTCCGGACGGCGCACAAACGAAGCTTCAACGGGAACAGAAACATAGTTGAGGAATACCCCCGCCGCGCCGTTCTTGCAAGTGCAGAGTGCGGATTTCGGAGGGATATGCAGGGTGCGGGAGCGCACAGGGCGAGGGGTTGACATCCGAGCGGGCGAGGGCGCACTTTGTGCGGATGGACACATGCGCGTCTCGGCAAGTGGCGGATTCACGGTTGAACTTACGGCGGCGCATGGGTGTCAAAAGGCGCTGCCCTTGCACAATGCGTTTCATCCCCCATCTTCTCCTCTTCGGTTTGCTCGCGTGCACCGGCGGGTGCCGGGCGAATCCGGAGCCGCCGTCGACCGCGGAGCGGTTGCCGTCCTTGCGCGAGCTGGTCGGCGCGCCCGCGCGCGCGGTGTGGGTGCAGGATCGGGGCGATGGCGACGATATGCACCAGAAGGGGCGCAACCACGCGCTGATGGCGTTCGATACGGAGTCCGGCAAAACCCGCGAGTTGTATGCGCCCGGCGATCAGATCAATCGTCCGCTTATTGCGCCCGACGGCTCCTACGTGGTGTTCAGCCGCCGGCGCGATGATGCCATCTTTCGCATCCCCTGGTCAGGCGGCGCGCCGACACGAATCGGGACCGGATTCGCGTTGGCGATCTGGCGCGAACCGGACAGCGGCCGCGACTGGTTGTATGCGGCGGTGGATCGATCCCGGAACGAGAATGCGCCCTACAAGAGGATCGTGCGCGCGCCGATCGACGCGCCCGATCGGATGGAGGAAATCTGGCGTCGCGGGGATGTGAGTCTGGATAGCGTGCAGGTCTCGCGCGACGGCACGCGGGTGGGCGGGATGTTCCCATGGCCGCGCGGGATGATTCTCGACACGACCACCGATCGCGTGTCGATGCTCGGGCGCGGGTGCTGGACCTCGCTCGCGCCGGACAACAGTTATTTGCTTTGGATATTCGACGGCGCGCATCGCAATCTGTTTTTCCACACGGAGGATGGCAGCCGCCGATGGCGGGTCCCCATCAACACGATTCCCGGCGGGGACGGACGCAAAATGTATCACCCGCGTTGGAGCAATCATGCCCGCTACATGGTCTCGAGCGGACCGTACAACACCGAGGGCGGTCGCTTGAGCGTGCGCGGTGCGGCGGGCCAGGTCGAAATCTGGGCGGGACGCTTCGATGATCGTCTCTCGCGGGTGGAGGCGTGGGCCCGAGTGACGGACAATGCCGTCGGGGACTTCACACCGGATCTTTGGATTGCGGGTGGCGAAACCAGCGAGGTGCCCGCCGCGGTGTGGGGCGGCGAACGCAAGCCGGTCGCCGCGCCGGAGCTTTCGGAAATCTGGCCCGGCACGGAGGAGGGGCTGGTCTTTCTGTGGTCTCACGCGAACACGCGGAATGAAGCGATCGACCCCTCGACCGGCGAGCGGGTCGAATGCGATGTCGAGGCGCGGCGCGGCGGGCGTTGGTCACCTTCGTTTGGTCTCGATATCCGGAACGGCAGTTTTATAGCGCCGGGCGCGGGTCCGCGCATCGCGGCGGCGTGCCGCGCGTCGAATGAATTGACGATCGAAGCTACGCTGCTGCCGCGCGCGGCCTCCTTGAGCGGCCCGGCGCGGATCATCGCGCTGTCGCGCCGCATCGGGCTCGCCAACTTCATGCTGGGCCAGGAAGGTGATCGGCTCGTCTTTCGATTGCGCACGCCGGACACCGGCACGGACGGAAGCGCCAACGATTCACAGGTCGAGTTGACTCGCCTGGAGCCCGGACGCCGAATCCACGCGCTCGTTTCGTATCGCGACGGCGAACTGGCGTGTTATGTCGACGGCGTTCCGCAGCGTCTGCGGCAAGTCATCCGCGGCGGCTTCGACGGGTGGGAAGCGTTCGATCTGCAGTTTGGCGATGAAGCCTCCCTCGATCGAACATGGGACGGCGAGATTGACGGGATCGCGATCTTGAATCGCTTCGTGGGCCCGGAGGAGGCGGCTCGCCGTTTCCATCTCAATGCCGCGCGCGTCGGCGCTCGCGCGACGCCCGAGACCTTCAACGTGCGCGCGACATTGATCGAGGCCACGCCGGTGCCCGACCCGTCGGAGATCGCGCCCTATACGCGCGCGCTCGCGTTGTGCGAATACGAACTCGCGCCGGGCGAACCGCCGTTGGGGGGAGGGCGTCGCATTCAGGTCTATCATTGGGTGATTCAGGACGGGCGCGCGATCCCGGATGCTGTTCCCTCGCCGGGCCGCGTCGTCGCGCTGACGCTCCAGCGCGGAGAGGACCATCCGCAACTGGAAGCGGAGCGAAGGCTGGTCGGCATTGAGTCGTTTGATTTGCCGGAGTTCATCGACGTCGGGCGCTAGCGCATGGTCTTCAGCTCGCACATTTTTCTGTTCTATTTCCTGCCCGTCGCGCTGCTGCTTTACTTCGCCACGACGCCGCGATTTCGGTCGCTGACGCTCACGGTGCTGAGCTACGGATTCTACAGTTGGACCAATCCGCTGTTTTGCCTGCTGTTGTTGGGATCGACCGCGGTGGACTACATCTGCGGGCGCGCGCTGGTCGGCTGGCGGGCCCTTGGCGCGGACGGCGATTTGCCGATGCTTGATCCCGGGGGCTCGCGCACGCGCATCCAGCGTGCATGGGTGGGGCTGTCCGTCGCGACGAATCTCGGACTGCTGGGATTCTTCAAGTACTTCAATTTCGGCGTGGACACCGCGAATGCCGCGTTGACGGCGCTCGGGTTTGACGGGTTCGACGCCGTCCTGCGGGTGACGCTTCCGCTGGGGATCAGCTTCTACACGTTCCAGTCGATGAGCTACACGATTGACGTGTATCGCGGGCGCGCCGCGCCGCAGCGGCGCGTGATCGATTTTGCCTGCTACGTCGCGCTCTTCCCGCAACTCGTCGCCGGCCCAATCATTCGCTATCACGAGCTCGCGGAGCAATTGCGTGCCCGCACGCACACATGGGAAAAAGCCGCGCGTGGTCTCGCGCTCTTCATGGTCGGGCTCGCCAAGAAAATCTGCCTGGCAAATCCGTGCGGCAAGATGGCGGACACCGCATTCGGCGCGGCGGATCTGCATACGCTCGATGCCTGGATCGGCGCGGTCGCGTATGCGTTTCAGATCTTCTTCGATTTCAGCGGCTACTCCGATATGGCGATCGGACTTGGCCTGATGTTCGGCTTCACATTCCCGAAGAACTTCGATTCGCCGTATAGCTCCGCGTCGATCACCGAGTTCTGGCAGCGCTGGCACATTTCGCTGTCCGCATGGTTGCGCGACTACCTTTATATTCCGCTGGGCGGCAATCGAATCAGCCCGCGTCGGACGTACATCAATTTGCTCGTCGTCATGTTGGTTGGAGGGCTATGGCATGGTGCGGCGTGGACCTTCGTGTTCTGGGGCGCGATTCATGGCCTTTTACTCGCCGCGGAGCGCGCGCTGGGGCAGCGGGCGATGTATCGGGCGCTCCCTCGGCCGATACATGTTGCGCTCACGTTCGCACTGGTGTGTTTCGCATGGGTGTTTTTCCGCGCCGAGGATCTCGCTCATGCCGGAGACTACCTGCGCGCGCTTGTCGGCCTTGGCGACGTGAGCGACGCGGCAAGGTTGATCGCGGTAACGACTCGGCACCCAGCGTATCTTGCCGCAGGAGCGATAGCTGCAGCGATCGTTTGGCTCGCGCCTCAGTCCAATGAGTGGACGCGCCGGTTAACCGTGTGGCGATTGTTGGTCGCCGCCGCGCTGGGCGCGCTATCGATTGCGGTGATGAGTGTCGAAGAATTTAACCCCTTCATCTATTTCATTTTTTGATGCACAAGGAACGGCCAGATCGCGACATCGGCGCAACCGAAATTGCGCCAATTGCCGCGCGTGTGTTTGTGATGGCGCTGTTGGGCGTGCTTTTCGCCATTGCTGCCGTGGAGGTGTCGACAGCATGGCGCCCTGCGTCCGCCGCATGGCGCGGGTGGGGTGGCGCGCGTGGGCTCTTTGCCGCGAGCGAGCAGCTGCGCGAATCGCTTCGCGGGTTTGAGGATCGGTTGCGCGAAGAAGGGTGGCTGACGCGGACGCTGCTGCCACCGTTGCAGCGCTTCAAAGTCGAACGACTCGGGCTCGGCACGGAGTCGGTGCTGATCGGGCGGGAGGGGTGGTTGCACTATGCGCCAGATGTTTCATTCCTTTCAGGACGTCAGATCGTGAAGAACCGCGCCCGCGCGGAGGCCGCGATACGAGACTTCGCGTCGCAACTCGCCGACCGCGGCATTAAGCTGGTGCTCGTGCCGACGCCCGCCAAGACCGCGCATGCGCCGTGGACCCTCACCCCGCGCTATCGATATCAGGTGAAACTGCCGGAGCTGCACGAATGGCTGCGCTCGCTCGAATCGGACAATCTTTACGTTTTCCCTTTCGAGGTTGTGCTGCAATTTCTGCAGACCGATTCGCACTGGACCTTCGAGATGATGGAATGGACCGCATCCTCGCTCTCCATCTATCTGAGATGGATCATGGATCTGCCTCCTTTCGAGGATCGTTTTGATCGGGATATCGAATACGTTGAAAACATCGGCGATCTCGCCCGCATGCTCGGCGCCGGACTGCCTGATAGATTACGTACTCAGCAGAAGCAGCGGATCGAGGTTGTCCGTGAAGGCGACTTCGCGTGGCGGCCGCAAGCGGATTCGTCTGTGCTGTTGCTCGGTGACAGCTTCAGTAACATTTTTTCCCAAGACGCCTTGGGGTGGGGTTCCGGGGCCGGTTTTGCAGAACAATTGAGCTGGCATCTGGGCCTCCCCATCGACCGTATCGTGCAAAATGATGCAGGCGCTTGGGCCACGCGCGATATCCTCGCGCGCGAGCTCGCGCGTGGGCGGGACCGGCTCTCAGGCAAACGCGTCGTGATCTGGCAGTTCGCCGCGCGCGAACTCGCGCACGGAGATTGGCGAAAGATTTCGCTCGCTGTGGGTGAATCGCCCGCTGCCGGTTGGGTATCGCCGCCGCCGGAGGTTGCGATCTGGACCGGAAAAATCGCCGCTGTTTCAGCCATGCCGACGCCGGGCCGCGTACCCTATGCCGATCATATAGCGGCCCTGCACGTGGTCGACCTTTCAGGTGATGGCGTGGAGGGCGGCGAGGCCTATGCCTTTGCATGGAGCATGACCAATCACCAGCGCGCGGCGGCCGCCCGCCTTCGCCCCGGCGATCAAGTCCGCCTGCGGGTCAGCGATTGGAACGCCGTTGCGGATCGGCTTGAAGGGATCAATCGATCGGAATTAGATGGGGACGAGTTTCTCGCCGCGGATATTCTCTGGGCGGAGGTGCTGCCTTGAACCATGATCGACGTTCAACTTCAGTCGGACACGCCGCCGCCCGCGCGCTGCTCGGTGTCGCGCTGTCCGTTTGCTCACCGACGTTCGCGCGCGCGGCCGAGGACTGCTTCGCCGCCGCGTATGCGCGTGCAGCGGGCGCGCCGGTTTTGACGGGGGAGGGCGGATGGCTGTTTCTATCGTCCGAGCTGCGTTTTTTGGCGGCAGGCGATTTTTGGGGCGAGGCGTCGATCGACGCGGGCCGCGCGACGAATCCGGCGCATCGCGACCCGCTGGAACCGATCGACGATTTCAACCGGCAACTGGCCGATTTCGATGTGCGATTGCTGGTCGTGCCCGTGCCGCCGAAAGCGTTAATCTATCCCGCTGCGCTCGGCTGTTCGCGCGAGGACGCGCGCCCGGCCCTCGATCGCCTTCGCCGCTTTTACGCGCTGTTGCGCGAGCGCGGGGTCGAAATCCTTGATTTGACCGAGGATTTCTTGCAGCCGGATGCGCTCGCCGAGGGCCCGCTGTATTGCAAAACCGATTCGCATTGGTCGGGAATTGGATTGCGCCGCGCCGCCGCGCGCATCGCGGAATGGATTCGGTTGCAGGAGGGCATCGAGCTTCCAGTGTCAGCGGCCACGTGGACGATCGCGCCGCGCGAGCGCCGCATTGCGGGCGATCTCATGCGCCTGCTGCGCGGGGCCGAGACGGAGACTGTTGAGCTGTTTGAAGTGCAGAATGACGCGGGCCATCATCCGCGCCCGGACGCCGGGAGTCCGATCCTGTTGCTGGGGGACAGCCACGCGCTGGTGTTCCACGAGGGCGGGGACATGCACGCCGTCGGCGCGGGATTGCCGGATCATCTCGCGATGCTGATCGGGACGCCGATCGATGTGCTGGGCGTGCGCGGATCCGGGGCGACGACCTCCCGCATCAGTCTGATTCGGCGGATCAAATCAGGCGCCGATTTCTCGCGTACGAAGAAAATCGTGATCTGGTGTTTCGCCGCGCGGGATTTTACCGAGGCCGACGCGTGGCGGTTTGTTCCGCTGCCGATTCAGTAGCGAGTGACGCCGGAGCGTCGCGACCGATCTAGTTCGGGGCCGGCGCGGACGCCTCCGCGACGAGCGCCCTGAAATTGGGGCGATCCCACGGATGCTGATGCACATATCGCGCGCGCACAATGCCGCGGTCGACGATGAACACGCCCGGCATCTGCATCGGATCTCCGCGGGGTATGCCCATCGCATGACGGTCGTGGATGCACGCTTCCAATCCGCGTTTGAACAAGTCGGCGCTCAACAATTCGCGCACGGTGACGCGCCGCAGGCCGAAGGCCTCATAGAGCGATCGATCCGGGTCGGCGAATCGGGAAACGTCATCGAGGCCGTATAATTTGAACACCAATTCCGCCTGCCGGTCGCTGGCCATATGGACGAGCGCGATCTTTATGCCGGCCTGCTCAATTTCGGCGCGCGCGTCGCGCAGGTCGCCGAGCATTTGGCGGCAGAAGACGCACCCGAGATGTCGAAGGAAGACCACCAGCGTCGGATGGGTGGCTGTCAGGTCAAGCAGGGAGCGGTGGGCCGTGTCGCCGACGTGCGCCATCAGCAACTGGACCGAGCCGGGGAGATTTTCGGGAAGACCGTATCGCGGATAGAGTGTTGTATTCACACTTCAATG
This sequence comes from uncultured bacterium, assembly GCA_937958885.1. Classification (GTDB taxonomy): domain Bacteria; phylum Verrucomicrobiota; class Kiritimatiellia; order CAIVKH01; family CAIVKH01; genus JAMLJG01. Next base: position 48,285 of record CALGMT010000044.1, read on the forward strand.
TCGGTCGGGCGCACACAAACTTACAAACAGGAATGCGCGATTGAACGCGACCGCCGGAGCGCGTTCGATTGCGGAAGGGCTGCCGCTTAGACCGGCAGATCGGGAGTCTTGGGGGCCGGGGGCGGGGATTGGGGCGGACCATCGTAGCGGCGCGGACCGTGTCCGCGCCCGCCGCCGCGCCCGCCGCGCGGACCGCCGCGGCCGCCTCCGCTATGGCGCGGCCCTCCGCGCGAGGAACCGCCCCGCCCGCCGGAACGCGATCCGCCGTGATAGGAGGGGGAACCCGTCGATGAAAATCGCTCTGGCGGCGCGCCTTCCGGCGGGGGCGGCAAGACGAGCCACTCGTCCTCCGGGTGTGTGCAGCTCAAGGGGCGGCCGATATATTTTTCGATGTCGGGAATGTGGAACGAATCGCCTTCATCCGCAAAACTGATGGAGGTGCCGCTCGCGCCGGCGCGCCCGGTCCGTCCGATGCGGTGGACGTAGTCTTCCGGGTCTTCCGGCAGGTTGTAATTCACCACGTGCGTGACGTCGTCCACATGGATGCCGCGCCCGGCGACGTCGGTGGCGACGAGGACGCGGATTTCGCCGGCGCGAAATCTTTCGAGGGTCTTGACGCGTTTGTCCTGCGGCACGGCCCCGGAAAGAAGCGCGCCGTTGATGTTGTAGCGGCGCAATTTGTCGAGCAGGCGCTCGGCGTTGTCGCGCCGATTCACAAAGCAGATCACGCGGCGCGCATTTTCGCGCTGTAGGATGTTGTAGAGCAGGGCGAATTTTTGCTCGTTGGTGACGATGAAAATCACCTGCTCGACGGTGTCCACCGCGACGTTTTCGGGCGCGACCTCGATGGTGACCGGATCCTTAGTCCACGAAGCGGCCAGTCGGCGCACGTCGCTGCTGAGAGTCGCGCTGAAGAATAACGTCTGGCGTCGATCTTTGTGCGGCGTGGCATGCACGATCGTGCGCACGTCGGGGATAAAGCCCATATCGAGCATGCGGTCGGCCTCGTCGAGGACGAGCACTTCGACGTGTTTCAGGTCCAGGTCGCCCCGGCGCTTGAAATCGATCAGGCGACCCGGGGTGGCGGCGATGATATCGACCTGCCGGCTGCGCAACTGGTTTTTTTGTTTTTCGTAATCCATGCCGCCGAATACCGCGACCGTGTTGAGTCCGGTGTATTTGCCGAGCGCGAGCGCGTCCTTGTGGATTTGGATACACAATTCGCGGGTGGGGGCGAGGATCAGCGCGCGCGGGGCGCCGGGCCGGCGAGCGGCGGTGTCCGGATTGCGGAGGATGTGGCTGAAGATCGTGATGAGGAAGGCGGCGGTCTTGCCCGTTCCGGTTTGCGCCTGACCGAATGCGTCGCGGCCTTTGAGCGTATGGGGCAGTGTTCCGGCCTGGATTGGGGTGCAGTACATGAATTGGAGGTCGGCGATTGCGCGCATGATCTCGGCGGGCAGATCGAGATCCTGGAAACGGGTTTTGCCTTCGGCCGCGGGCACTTGAAAACTGGCGGGGTCCCACGGCGCGTCCGGACGATGTTCGGATTGGGGGGGCGGCGCTGGGGCCGGGCTCTGGCGCGGCGCGGATACCGCCGGTTCGGATTGGTGCGCGCTGCCGCGGCGGCGGGGTTTGAATTCGCCGGGCGCGTGCGCCGGCTTCGCGGGCGGGCGTTCTGTCTTGAAGTCGGGTTTGGCCGGCGAGACCGCCGTTTTCCTGGAGGATGAGCCGCGCAGATGGCGGATTACTTTTTGAATGAGACGTTTAACCATGAATGACTATCCGGACTGTGCGTGCGCCGCCATCGCGGGCGGCCGCGGCTCGCCCCAAATTGAGGAGCAGCGTTGTGGTTGGCGTGGCAATGGCCTTCTTGCGTATGATGCTTTTTGGCCTCCCGCGAAGACGGATTGCCAATTGACACTGCATGGTGAAGGGTTCCTGTTGTATCGTCAAGGGAAGAACGCGCGTCCGGGCGGCCGCGCGAGGGGTGTGCAAAATGCAAGGCGAACCTGTCATTCTGTTCGATGGCGCGTGCGGCTTGTGCAGCCGGGCGGTCCGCTTTGTCTTGCAGCACGAGCGCGCGCCGTGGTGCAAGTTTGCCGCGATACAATCGGCGTCCGGGCAGGCGCTGGTGCGGGCGGCAGGCCGCGACCCGTCCACGCTGGACACCCTGTATATGTGGACGGGCGGCGCGCTGCTCGATCGCAGCGAAGCCGCGCTTGCGATTGCCCGGCAGCTCCGCGCGCCGTGGCGATGGCTGACGGTTTTTCACGTCCTCCCGATTCCCTTGCGCGACGCGCTGTATAATGCAATCGCGCGCCGGCGATATGCCTGGTTCGGACGTCACGAAGTGTGCGAATTACCTCCCGGATTGGATCGCGCGCGGTTTCTGACCTGAGGCATCCTTTATTG
>CALGMT010000045.1 GCA_937958885.1 uncultured bacterium
CCGACACCGACATCGTAATGCTCTAGAAAAACCTGTGGTCCGACACCGACATCATTCTACATCATCAACAACATCCACCACCGACATCCACCACACCGACATCCACAGAGGGCAATACCGCTAACCGGTTTGCCTGTAGCCGCTTACAGAAAACGGGGCCTTTCAACTGCCGGAAATAGGATGAACCATGTGGCGCGATGACAGGCCGACTGAATCATCCGCTCACGGGTGCCGATGCAAGGACGTGGCCGGCAAGATGGAGAGAACCGGTTATGACCAGCAACCCGTTGTGCTCACAACTCCATGCCCGCGCGGCGGTCCAGGCGTCAGATAACAACATTGGCGGTGCGACGTTCTTTAATCCGGCGCGCTCGGCGGATGACATGAGGTCTGCTGCCGACATCGCGCGTTCGTCGTTGAGTTGCACGAGAAAAATCTGCGAGGCTCGATCGCGCCATGCCGCGAGGCAACCGACAGCGTCTTTGTCCGCCAAAAATCCGGCGAGCAACGCAACGGGGCGCTGTTCGCGGATTTCTTCGACCGTCCGCACGAGCGCAGCCATCCCATCCGGATTGTGCGCGCCATCCAGTAGGGTAAGCGGGTCGCGATCGATCAACTGCACGCGCGCAGGCCAATGAACGCTCTCCAAGCCGGAGCGGATCGCGGGTTCTTCGATCGCGATACCCGACGCCGCTTCGACCTGCTGCACCGCCGCAACAGCAACGGCGATGTTCGCAAGCTGATGCCGGCCGATCAGCGAACAGTTGACGCATCCCAGCGCGCCTTCGGAGGTCTCAATCCGAACGCGCTGTCCCTCAATGCTCTGCGCGACGCGGGTCACGGTGCAGACATCGGCGGCGCGAATCAGCGGGGCATTGATTGAACGGCTGGTCTCGACCATCACCGCTTCCGCTTCTGGAGGCAATGCGCCGATGACAACGGGTCGACCGGTTTTGATAATGCCCGCTTTTTCGCGCGCGATTTTTTCGAGCGTGTCGCCCAGCCAGGCCATGTGGTCGAATCCGATGGAAGTGATGACGGAGACAAGGGGGTTGACGACGTTAGTCGCGTCCAGCCGCCCGCCCATGCCGGTCTCGAGCACGGCGATTTGTACTCCCGCCTGCTGGAAGTGGCGAAAGGCGAGCGCGGTCGTGAATTCAAAGAAGGTGACGTCGCGCGCGCCGGCGGCTTGAATGCGCACGGCAGCTTGTTCAACGGCGTCGATGCCTTCAGCGAGCGAGGCGTCGTCGATCGGCCCGCCGTTCACGCGAATACGTTCGTTGAACGAAACCAGGTGCGGGGAGGTGTAGAGTCCGACGCGGCGTCCGGCCGCGCGCAGGATCGCGTCGAGAATGGCGCAGACCGAGCCCTTGCCGTTTGTGCCGGCGATGTGGATGGCGGCGAAGGCGCGTTCGGGGTGGCCGAGTTCGCGCAGCAACGCGTCCATCGCGTCGAGGCCCAGTTTTATGGTGTGCAGATTGCGCCGATAGAGGCGGGCGAGCGTTTCGTCTAGCGGGCGTGGAGCGGGGCGGCTCACGAACGGGACGCGCCCGAATTAGGCGGCGGGTTCGCTCGCAGGCTTGCCGAGCAGGTAGTCGAGCGCGGTGACGAGGGTCGGCTTGAGCAGCTTCCGGTTGACGACTTTGTCGATCAGGCCTTTTTTGAGCAGAAATTCCGAGCGTTGGAATCCTTCCGGCAAATCTTGCTGGGTCGTCTCTTTGATCACACGCGGTCCGGCAAAGCCGATCAGCGCGGCAGGCTCGGCGATGATCAGATCGCCCAGCGTCGCGAAGCTCGCCATGACGCCGGCAGTGGTGGGGTGCGTGAGCACGGGAATGTAGATCAACCCCGCCTCGGCATGCCGCGCGAGGGCGCCGCTGGTTTTCGCCATTTGCATGAGGCTGAACATACCCTCATACATCCGCGCGCCGCCGGAGGCGCACACGAGGATAACGGGCAGCCTGAGCGCGGTCGACTTCTCGATCAGACGTGTGACCTTCTCCCCGACGACGGAACCCATGCTCGCGCCAAGGAAGGTGAAGTCCATCACGCCGAACCCGATGTCGTGATGGGCCATCCGGCCGCGTCCGATGCTGATGGCATCGTGGTAGCCGGTCTTGCGCATGTTCTCTTCAAGTTTGCTGGTGTAGGACGCCGTGCCGGTGAAGCCAAGGGTGTCCACGCTGTACAGGTCTGCGTCCCACTCCTCGAAGGTGCCCTCTTCAATCAGGAGCTTGATGCGGTCGGCGCGGCTCATTTGGAAATGATAGCCGCACTTTGGGCATACGGAGGCGTTTTCCTCCAGCTCCTGTTTGAAGATGATCTCCTGGCAGCCCGGGCATTTGAGCCAGAGCCCGTCCGGGATATCGCGTTTGCGCACCTTCACGGTGGAATAGTTCTTCTTGCCGAACAACGCCATAAATCAGATCGCCTTTTTACTGGCCCCGCGCCAGGGTCGCCACGTACACGGCGCTGCAACCGGCCGCCTTCAGCGCTCGGGCGCACGAACTGACTGTAGCCCCCGTGGTCATCACATCGTCCACCAACAGCGCCGCCCGGCCGTTCAGCCGACGCGGCGACGCTGCCTCGAACGCTTGTGCAACGTTAGAGAGGCGTTGCCGGGCTGTCAAATGCGTTTGCGTCTCCGTCGGGCGCGTCCGCACGAGGGCGCCGGCCCAAAACGGGCGCCTGATTCGCCGCGCGAGCTCCGCCGCCAGCAGCGCGGCTTGATTGTATCCCCGCTCACGGGCGCGGGCGTGATAGAGCGGGACGGGACAGACGAAATCGGGATGAAAGTCCGGATACCACACGCGCACGCACGCCGCGAGCCAGTCCGCTAGCTCCTCGCGCAGCCAGAGCGATTGCCGGTATTTAAATCGGTGGATCAGCTCTGCCGCAACGCCCTCGAAGCGAACCGCAGAACGGGCGATGTCGAACGCCGGTTCCAGTTGGACGCAATGGTAGCAGGTGTAGGCGTGGTCCGCTCGGCCTTCGAGCGGGTTCCCGCATTTCGAGCAGCACGGGTCGGCGATTGTCCGCAGCCCGGTCCGGCACTCCCAGCACAGCATGCCCGGCTCGGCGCCCATCGGCTTGTCGCATCCCGCGCACGAGCGCGGATACAGCAGATCCAGACACGCGCCTATGAGGTGCTTCATTCCGATCTCACTGCCTCTCCGGTTCCGGTTGAACATCCGCTTTCGCTCGGATGTTCGGCAAAGATCCCTCTGCTCCTCACTATCGGTTAATTGCATGGTCATTGACAATCCGGCTTTCCGAGACCTAGTCTAACCGGAACTACCGGCAGCAAGGACTAGCACAGCATGATCGGGTTGGGACAGGAATTTGCGGGCTATTCGATCACCCGCCGACTCGCGTCTGGCGGCATGACGTACCTTTATGTCGGCGTCGATGCCCAGCAGAATCGCGCGGTCATCCGCAGGATCAAACCGGACTATATTAAGGACCGCCGCATCCGCGCGTCTTTCCTCAAAGGTGCGGAAATCCTCGGGCGTCTGCACCACCCCAACGTCGTCCGCCTGATCAAGGCCGGTCTCTATCAGGACGAGCCGTTTATGGCGGTCGAGTATGTCGAGGCGCGGAATCTGCGCGAACTGATCCTGCGCAAAGACCCGCTGCTCCAGCAAAACACCCTCACGCTGATGCGCCAAATGTCCGCCGCGATCAGTTATGTGCACCTCGCGGGCTACCTGCACCTCGACATCAAGCCGGAAAACTTCATTGTCCGCAACGACGGGCTCGTGATCCTTATCGACTTCGACCTCGCCATCGAACGCAAGCCGAAGCCCGTCAAACTCTCGCCGCTCCCCGGCACCTTCGCCTACCTGCCGCCCGAGACCCTGCTGCGCAATCTCGTGGACGACCAGACCGACATCTACGCCTTCGGCGTCACCTGCTATGAAATGATGACCGGCCACAAGCCCTTCGAAGGCGTCACGCTCGAGGACTCGAAAAAAGCGCAGCTCGACCCCAACGGACGCCCGACCCGATTCCGCTTCCACAACGTCAACCTGCCGCCGGCCATGGAAAACCTCATTTTCAAATGCCTTGCCTACCGGCAGAGCGACCGCTACCCTTCCATGTCTCTGGTCATGCGCGACCTAGAGACGATGGTATGACGCATCTTGTTATGGATCAACGAGCTGCGCGAAGGCGCCTGTGGCCTGTCGCGGCGGCAATCGGCGTGCTTGTCGGCGTTCTGGCCGTGGTGGCATGGCGATACGATCGTCCTGTGCGTCAAGGCGCCGAACCCGTGACCGAGGCGGACGCGTCGCCGGTATCGGAATCTGCACCCGTCGCAGCGCCCACGCCACCTGCGCCCGCACCGGAGCCCGCGCCTGCGCCGGAGCCGCCGCTTGCTCGGACCGCGCTCACCGGACCCGCCGCTGAAACCGCCCGCGATTTGCTTCGCGCGGCCGAGGCCCTTCGCGCGGAGGAACGGCTCCAAGCCGCGCGCGAAAAAGCCCTCGCCGGACTCGATCTGTCGCCGGACCCCGACACCCGCGCTGCCCTCGAAACCCTGCTCGGCGAAGTCGGCATCACGCTGCTGACAACCCCGCGCCCGATGCCGGAGAAAATCGACTATGCTGTCCAGCCCGGCGAATCGCTCGCCCGCATCGCGCGCCGCCACGGCACCACCGTCGAATTGTTGAAGAAAAGCAATCAATTGCGCAGCGACGTGATCCGGCCCGGCGACCGCCTGCGCGTCTTCAGCGGCGACTGGTCCATTCGCGTCAACAAAACCCGCAACGACCTCGTCCTCTCGCTGAATGACCGCTTCTTCAAGCGATATCGCGTCGGCACCGGCGAGTTCGCCAAGACGCCAACCGGCACATTCAAGATCGTGGACCGCATCGCGCAACCCACATGGTGGAGGCCCGACGGGCGCACGATTCCGTACGGCGATCCCGAGAACTTGCTCGGCACCCACTGGCTCGCGCTCGACATTAAAGGGTACGGCCTGCACGGCACGTGGGAACCCGAGACGATCGGACGCCAGGCCAGCCTCGGCTGCGTGCGCATGCTCAACGAAGACATCGAAGAACTGTTCACCCTCGTCCCCGTCGGCACGCCCGTTGTCATCGAAGAATAGCGCGGAGGAATCCATGCCCCCCTATACCCTGCCATTTGAAAAACCTGTGCTCGAACTCGAAACCAAACTGCGCGACCTCGCCCAGTTCAGCGAAAATCAAAAAATCGACGTCTCGTCCGAAATCGAGCGCATGAAGCGCCGCATCGTCGAGACGCGCAAAAAAATCTACAGCGAGCTGACGCCCTGGCAAAAGGTGCAGGTCGCGCGCCACCCGCTGCGGCCCTACACCCTCGACTACGTCCAACTCATGACGCGCGACTGGATGGAAATCCACGGCGACCGCAACTACCGCGACGACCGCGCCATTATCGGCGGCTTCGCCACCATCGACGACGAGCGCGTCATGCTCATCGGCACCCAGAAGGGGCGCGACACGAAGAGCAATCTCGAATGCAATTTCGGCTGCGCCTATCCCGAGGGCTACCGCAAGGCGCTCCGCCTGATGAAACTCGCGTCGAAATTCCGCCTGCCGATTGTCGTTCTGATCGACACGCCTGGCGCCTATCCCGGCATCGAATCCGAAGAGCGCCATATTGCCGAAGCGATCGCCGTCAATCTGCGCGAGATGTTCACGCTCCCCGTGCCCATCATCGTCACCATCATCGGCGAAGGCGGCAGCGGCGGCGCGCTCGGCATAGGCGTCGGCGACCGCGTCCTTGTGCTCGAACACGCGTATTACTCCGTCATCTCGCCCGAAGGCTGCGCCGCGATTTTGTGGAAAGACCGCAAGTTCGCCGACCGCGCGGCGGAGGCGCTCAAGCTCACCTCGACCGACCTCATCGCCTACGGCTTCGCCGACGAGGTCGTGCCCGAGCCGCTCGGCGGCGCGCATAGCGATCCGAAGGGCATGGCCGAGACGCTCAAGACCGTCCTCCTCCGCAATCTGAAAGAAGTAAAAATGTTGTCCGACGATCAGCGCCTCGCCGCGCGATACGACAAATTCCGCGCGATGGGCCGCTATGCGGAAGGCGCCCCGCCGAGCAAAGGCGTACACCCCATCGAGCCGGCGCCGCCGCCCGTAATGGCGGGCGACACCCTGGTCGACCACCGCCCGCCGACCGACGCCTAATCGCGGACACGAAATGGAGTCCCGCATGTCCACGCCCCCCGCGCCCGCGCGCACGCTGAAAGATTACGCAGGAATCGCCGGTATCGGCGTCGCCATGGGCGCGGCCGATGTTGTCCCCGGCGTCTCCGGCGGCACGATGGCCTTCATTCTCGGCATCTACGACGAGCTCCTCGCGACCGTCAAATCCTTCAACCTCGATCTGCTCCGCCTGCTCTTGAAATTCCGCTTGCGCGACGCGCTCGAGCACATCAACTGGAAATTCCTGCTCGCGCTCGGCCTCGGCCTCGGCGGCGCCCTCGTCTCCCTCGCGCATCTGATCACCTACCTGCTCGACCACCATCCCATCCCGCTCTTCGCCTTTTTCTTCGGCCTCGTCCTCGCGTCGATCGCCGCCGTCGCGACGCACGTCAAATGGAACCTCGCGATGGGGATCACCTGCGCGATCGGCGCCTACGCCGCCTACACCATCGTCCGCCTCGTGCCGATGAACATGCCCAACGATCCGCTCACCCTCTTCTGGTGCGCCGCCATCGCGATCATGGCGATGATCCTGCCCGGCATCTCCGGCTCGTTCCTGCTGTTCATCCTCGGCCAATACCGCTTTGTCATGGAAGCGGTGAAGACGCTTGATGTACTCGCGCTGATCCCGTTCGCCCTCGGCGCGGCGATCGGCCTGATGGCCTTCTCCCGCGTGCTGACCTGGCTGCTGAACCGCTACCGCCGCGTCACGATCACGCTGCTGGTCGGGTTCATGATCGGCTCGCTGTGGAAAATCTGGCCCTGGCGCCAGGTCCTCGAAACCATCGAAAAGAAGCCGGGCGAATTCATTCCGATTCGCGAAACCGTCGCCGCCCCGCCCGCATTCGACGGCGAGTTCTGGTTGGCGCTCGCGCTCTGCGCGGCCGGCTTCGTCGTCATCACCTGGCTCGACCGACTCCAGTCGTCCGCGAACCCGCTGAAAAAGATCGTGCACGACTAGACGAGGACGCGGCGAAAACCGTTTTTACAGAGCATGGAAGTCTCCAACAAATTTTTTACAGAGCATGGAAGTTTTAAAAAAAGTTTTTACAGAGCATGGAAAAATGGAGCGCGCTCGTGAGTGACCGCTGCCTGATCCGCGCCCGCGAGGTGCTCGACGTCGAAATCGAGGGCCTGCGCCGCGTCCGCGACGCGCTCGATGAAGGCTTCGTCCGCGCGGTGGACCGCATCCTCGCCGCGCTGAACAAGGGCGGCAAGATCGTCGTCACCGGCGTCGGCAAGAACATCCCGATCGGCCAGAAAATCGCCGCCACGTTGACCAGCACCGGCAGCCCGGCGGTATTTCTGCATCCCTCCGACGCGATGCACGGCGAACTCGGCATCCTCGCCCCCGGCGACGTCGCGCTCGCACTGAGCTACAGCGGCGAATCCGAGGAGCTGATGGCGCTGCTCCCGGCGATCAAGCGCGGCAAGACGCCGATCATCGCCATCACCTGCTCGCGCGACAACGCGCTCGCGCGCTGCAGCGACGAGATCATCGTCGCCGCGGTGGATGCCGAGGCCTGCCCGTTCAACATGGCCCCCACGGCGAGCACCACGGCGACGCTCGCCGTCGGCGACGCGCTCGCGATGGTGCTGCTGGAGGCGCGCGGCTTCCGCAAGGAGGATTACGCGAAGCTGCATCCCGGCGGCGCCATCGGCCGCACCCTGTTGATGCGCGTGGACGACATCATGCGCACCGGCCCGCGTCTCGCGACCGTACCCGTCGGCGCGCGCGTGAAAGACGCCGTGATTGCCATGTCGGAGGCGCGTTCGGGATCTGTCGTCGTGTTGAACCCGGACCGCACGGTGGCCGGGATTTTCACCGACGGCGATTTGCGGCGTCATTTCGACGAGCCGGACCTTGCCAATCGCCCGATCGACGAGTTGATGACCCGCAACCCGATTTCAATTCGCACCGGCCAACTCGCGGTCGAGGTGCTGGCGCTGTTGGAGCGGCACAACATTGACGACCTCGTTGTGATGGATGCCGAAGGCCGACTCGCGGGGTCGGTCGATATTCAGGACCTGCCGAAATTCAAGATCCTTTGACGCCACGCGCCTGCCTGCATCATGGGAACAGGCGCGTGATGTCCCAGCCGTCTGCGGTGCGCTGATAAACGAGACGATCGTGCAATCGGTAGCGGCGGCCCTGCCAGAACTCCATGCGCTCCGGCGTCAGGCGGAACCCGCCCCAGTACGGGGGGAGCGGGACCGGTTGGCCCGCGAACTTCTGCTCAAACTCGCGCTCGCGCCGGATGAGCGTTTCGCGCGAATCGAGGGGGCGGCTTTGCAGCGAGGCCCACGCGCCGAGCTGGCTGCCGCGCGGGCGCGTGTGGAAATACGCCTCCGACTCCTCGCGCGTGACCCGCGCGAGCGGGCCCTCAATACGGACCTGCCGGTGCAATTCAGACCAAAAAAACAGCATCGCCGCGCGCGGATTCGATTCAAGTTCCCGGCCCTTGCGGCTCTCGTAATTTGTGTAAAACACGAACCCCCGCTCATCGAATCCTTTGAGCAGCACCATCCGGGATGACGGACGATCGGCGTCGCACGTCGCAATCGCACACGCGTGCGGCTGGTGAATCCGCGCGCGCCGCGCATAGGCGAACCACGCCGCGAACTGCGCGATCGGATCCTTCGCCACATCTTGCTCTCGCAGTCCCCGCACCACGCCGGGGACGCCCCACATCCAAGCCCAGACATTCATGCCGCAAAAGTGGACCACCTGCCCGCCCGCGTCAACCGCGAGAAAGTCGGTAAATCGCGCCAAGCGCCCGCGATATCGGAGCTGTTGCCCAAACGGGCTATTGATACACTAGCCTCTTGATGCGTTCAGAAAACAGCGGTTCGGGACCGGGCAAAACACCCACCCCCCTCGCTTCGCAGGCCCCTCCCAGGAGGGGACCGAAGAGTAGTCCCCTCCTTTGGAGGGGCGCGCCCGAAGGGCGGGGTGGGGTTTTCCGCAAAAATGCCCGATGGGCGAGGTGTTTTTTAGGACCATGATTTCGGCTTTAGCTCCAATCAGTTTGCATCGGCGCGAAGATTTGGCTTTTGGATAGGTTGATGGTTCTTTCATACGTATTGATTTTTCTCACAGCATTTTACGTTCAATTTTGTTCGTCTATGTAAAGTGTTTGTTGTAAATAGATAACGATAATTAGCGATCCCGATACAATTATTGTCGATTCTCATAAATGAGACGAGATGGTTTGTATGATGGGGTATTTCCGAATAGGTGAATCCCCGATATTTTGTAAAATACCCTGAAAACTGAGTGATTCGGCTTACCGGCGCCAGGCGCTGGCCCGTCACCTGCTGATTCTAAAAAAGCAGAGGGCGGGATTCATGAGCCGTGGAACTACCACTTTCCGAGTCGACGCGATGTTAGGATTGTTTCTTGGGATTACGTTTTCCGCCGCGGCGGGGCTGCTGGATCCGGTGGGGTTCGTCGCGCGTGATCACGCCGGCGCGGCTGCGCCGGAGCTGCTCGACAATTCGATTGGGACCGGGCGGCTCCTTCAGTCGGCGCAATCGACGATCCGCTGCGCCATCGATCTCGGCGCGACGATGACGGTGCACCGGGTGTTGTTCGCGCCTGCCCGCGACGAACTTGAGACGGATCCGAGCCGCCCGCCGATCATCGCGCCGCGCGCGGTCACGGCCTCGGTCCGCATCTCGAACCAAGCGACGGGGTCGGGATCGTTGCTGGCGAGCCGCGAGATCGGCGGGGTGACAGGCCGCGAAATCCGCGTGTCGGCAAATCTGCGCTTCAAACCCTCAACAGGTCGGTATCTGTTTATCGAGCTGAATCGCGGCGATTTGCCGCACGGATGGAACATCGGCGAGATCGAGGTGTACGGGTGGACCGGCGACTGGAGTGCGTTCAAACAGGACGCGGTGGTGGTCGCGAACGGCGCGCCCGCGCCGCTGCGGTTGGCGGCGGACGAGTTGTCCTATTATCTCGGCGAGATCGCGGGCTATCCGGTTCCGGTGGTGGCGCCGGCGCAGGCGGCGGCGTATACGGGGACGCTGTATCGGGTGGCGGACCTCAAGCCGTTCGCGCAGTCGTACGAGCAGATGACGAATAATCTCGCAAGCGGCGTGCTGCCGTCGGTTCCGGTCAATGTCGAGCGGGAGGGGCGCGAGGTGGTGTTCCGCGCGTGGCCGTATCGGAATGTGTTGTGGAGTGTATGGGAGTTTCTCGATCGGCAAGGCGTGAAGTGGGTGTATCCGGACGCTCACGGCGACCATGTGCCCGTCGGGCGCGGCATTGATCCGGACGTTGCGCCGTTCCAGTACACGCCGACGACGGAGTTTATCTATGCGAATTTTGGCGTCGAGTATCTGCGCAATGATCCGGACGCCTTTTTGCACTTCTGGCGCAACCGATGGAGCCACACGTGGGGCGGGCACCAGCGCGACGCGCTCGGTGGCGGGGAAGTGCCGAAAAAGCCATATCCCAACGTGACCGTTCATCCGGATCACGTCGAAGGCTTCGGCGGATATCCGCACAACTTCGCGCAGGCGCTGCCCGAGCGAATTCTCGAGCGGCACATGGACTGGTGCGGGATCGTCACCAACACGCGCTACGCCTCGTGGATCGGCGAGGAAAATCTCAACGCGCGCCGACTCCCGCGCGACAACTGGTGCACGTTCGACCTGACGCAGCCCGGCCCCCGCCAGTTCATCATCGAGAAGGCCATCGCGTACTGGCCGGAGCACGCCAAATATCACGGCAACATTCTGTGGATGCTGCCGGAGGATTCGACGGTGTTCAGCGAGGACGAGAACTCGCAGGCGCTGCGCATGCCGCTCGTCGAGGACTTCGAACCGTACGCGATGCCGTACCAGTTCGTGACCTCCGGCGACTACTACGATTTTATCCGCGCGATCGCCGACGGCATCCGCAACGAGATTCCCGAGGCGATCGTCGGCGCGATGGCCTATTCGAACACGCACCTTCCGCCGACGAATCACCCGCCGCTGCCCGAGAACGTCCTCGTGGATGTGTGCCTCTACGGCGCGCGGAACCTCCCGATGTCCTCGCCGAAGAACGCCGAGATGCGTCGGCGTCTCCTCGCCTGGCGCGAACTCGCGACGCATCTGCGGCACTACGACTACGACCTGATCCACAGCGAGCGCGGCGCGCTGAAGATGCCCGTCCCGCTGGTCAGCGCGATGGCAGACCGCGCGCGCTTCTATCACCAACTTGGCATGCTCGACGGCGGCTCGCAGGCCGACCTCGACACGCTGCCTTATAATCCGTGGAACTATTACGCGTATCCGCGGTTTCGCTGGAACATCGCGTTAACAGCAGACGACGTTCTCGATGAGTTTTTCACCGGCTATTTCCGCGAAGCGGCGGAGCCGATGCGCGCTTTTTACACGACGCTGGAGCGCTACTTGATGGCAAACAATGTTTCGCTGCAGGCGCGCGGCTACGATTACGGCCTGCGCGTCGGCGCCTATCCGATCGCGCTGCTGCGCCGTCTGCACCAGTTGCTGCTCGAAGCCGAGAGCCGCGCGACGTACTGGGTTACGAAAGAGCGCATCCGCCGAATCCGCGAAGGACTCGACTGGATTCTCGAGCGGCGCGAGCTGACCTATGACGACCTCGTGCACGTCGAGATATTCCCCTCCGTCGGGCCCGGCAAGTCGCTGACGATGGACTTGCGGTTCGTCTCCATCCAAACAGCGGGCCAGGATGTCGGCGACGCGTTGTTCCTCTTCAGTTGGGCGCAGGTCGGCGATTATGTGCGCGTGGAAAAGCCCGGTCGCTACCGGATCGCGATCCGCGCCGGCATCGGCTACGGCGGCGCGGAGCCGGGCCGCCGCGAAATGCTGTTCCACATCGGCGGGCTGCAATACGGACCGTTCGTCATCGATCATGAATCGGTGGACACCTACAACCTGCTCGTCGAAATCCCGGCGGGCGTTTTCGAAATCGCTGTCGAAGATCTCTACAACCGCGGCCCCTTCAAGGTCAGCACGATCAGCATCGCGCCGGACGAAGAGGAGCCGCCGGTCTTATTCGCGATGCGCGGCGCGGGCGCGGGCACGCTCAACGAGCGGAACTTCGATTTTGCCGGACCGGACAATCCTGCGGCGCGGACGGACAGCGATTGGGACGGCGTATCCGATCTGCACGAGACCGTTGCGGGCACGGACACCTTCGATCCCGCGTGCTATTTCGCCGCACAGACAATTTTGCGCGCGGCAGACGGCATCACGGTGACCTGGCGCAGCGTTGAGGGCCGACGCTACATCGTGTATCGCGCGTCCGCGCTGGATGGTCCGTTCGAACGGGTCGCCGACGACATTCCGGCGACGCCGCCACTCAACACGCTCGCCGACGCCGGCGCGTCCGGCCCCGTTGCCTTCTATCAAGTCGCCGTGCGCTGATCCCGCGTTCGGAGCACGCGGGCGGGGTTGCCGGCGACCACGGCGCGGGGCGCGACGTCGCGAAAGACCACGGCGCGCGCGCCGACGACCGCTCCGTCGCCGACCGTCACGCCCGGCCCCACAAACGCGCCCGCCGCCACCCATGCGCCCGCGCCGATCCGAATCGGCCTGGTCACCAGCGGAAAGTTGGGCCGGTCAATGTCGTGCGTCGCCGCGCAGAGATGGGCGTACTGGCTCACCACCGCGTGCGCGCCGATTTCGATGCGATCGACCGCGTAGCAATCGACGTCGTCTCCGAGCACGCTGAAGTCGCCCATGGTCAGATTCCAGGGCGCCCAGATTTTCGCGCTCGCGTACACGCGCGCGCCGCGTCCGATCCGCGCCCCAAAACACCGCAGCAGGAACCGCCGCCACGCATGCAGCGGCCGCGGCGTGGGCCGGAACAACACGAGCCCTACCGCACCCCAAAGCGCGCGCGCGGCGCGATTGGCCGGAGAGTGTTCGGTGCGGAACGCTGTCAAATCCTGCGCGTCGTTCATGGCGATGGTTCTTTCATGCGCCGCTCGGCGGATCGAATGGAAGCCTCCACCCGCGCGGCCAAGATCCCCGCATGCGGCGATTTCAACATATCGGTGTGGCTGCCCGGTGTCTGATGCACACGCACACGATCCGCCCAGTCCAGCCAACCGCCGGTCGGGTCGTCGTACAAGTCAAATCGACTTTCTCGCGGGTAGAAGAAATCGAGTTCGCCCTCGAATCGAGGACTTTTGTAGTCGCGCGCGATGACATGATACATCCGCCACTGCACCTGCTCGCGCGGCGATAACGCGGGCGATTCGCGCTTCATTAGACGCGCTCGCCGGCGCGCGGAACGCCATCGCGCAGCGCGCGTCTGAACAAAGCGCAGCCAATCGGACGGACGGGCTCGCAACACAGCATTAATCTGGGTCCAGTAATAATGACTGCTGTCAATACGGCTGAAGGGGCGCGCATCCATCAGCCCCAACCAGACGACCTCGCGCTTTCGGGCGCGCCATTCACGCACCAGTTCCATCGCAATATAACCGCCGAAGCAGTAACCGATGAACGCAACACGGTTCCCGATGTCCGCCGCAATTAAATCGTCTACGAGGGCGGCGGCAAGGCGCTGAATGGAATCAATCGCGTTCTGCTCGTCGATCAGCCAGGCGCATTCGAGGCCCCATGTGGGCCGGTCATGGTTCAGGTGTTCAATCAGATTCGCGTACACGAGCAGATCGCCAAAATCTGAAGGCGCCAGAACGAGCGGCGTGCGATCCGCCCTGCCCTCGTAGATTTTTCTGACGGATCGATTGCGTTGCGCGGCGCTCGGCGCTTGGTCTAAACGAACCAGCGCACGCGCCACTGCGGGGAGCGATCCATCGCGGAATAGATCCGCCGGATCAAGCACCCATCCACTCTGGCGCAATTCGCTCAACAAGCGCATCGCCAGCAGCGAATGGCCACCGAGCGCAAAAAACGAGTCTTCACGTCCGATCCTTTCCACGCCAAAGAACTCGCGCCAGATACGTGCGACGGTTTCCTCCGCGTCGCCGCGCGGAGGGGTGCGGGTCCGTTCGGCCTCGCAGAGCTGAGCGTGTCGGCGCAAAGCGGCCATGTCAATTTTGCCGTTCGGCGTGAGCGGAATCCGCTCCACGCGATGCCAATCGGTCGGCGTCAGATAATCCGGCAGTCGTGCGGCGACAAAAGCGCGCAGCTCATGCTCGTCCACGCCCGACGCGGGGTCGGCGGGCGCCCAAAACGCCGCCAGCTCGCGCGCGGCAGCGCCTCGCGCCAGCGCAAGCACGACCGCATCCCGAACGGCAGGGTGCGCGCGAAGCACAGCGGCCGCCTCGCCCGGCTCAACACGAAAACCGCGAATCTTAACCTGCGCATCGGCACGTCCGACAAAGACCAGCGCACCGTCGCGCCGTCGCCAGACGCGATCGCCGGTGAGGTAGAGAACAGGGTCGGGCGATGGGCGATGCGGATTGGCGACAAATCGATTCCGTGTCTCATCGGGGCGATTCAAATACCCGCGGCCGACGCCCGCGCCGCCAATCGCTAATTCGCCGACTGCCCCCGGCGGAACCGGGCGAAGCCGGTGATCCAACACCCACGCGGACGTGCGCGCCAACGGTCGTCCGATGGACACTCCGCCTTCCACGGCTTCATCTGTCGTCGGTTCATAAACCGTTACGGCCACCGTACATTCGGTGGGTCCGTAGGTGTTGACCCATCGCACCGCGGAACCCGCCC
>CALGMT010000046.1 GCA_937958885.1 uncultured bacterium
GTTTGCGATTCGCCGCGCGGCAACAGCGTCTACGCTGCGCGTGCTGGCCTACCATGGCGTGGAGAAGCGAACGGGAATCGACAACCTTGACGGGTTTCAGGTCGATCCGTCCGTATTCGAACGGCAGATCGATCATGTTGCGCGGTGTTATCGTCTCGTCTCACTTCAGGATGTCGTGGCGGCATATGCCGAAGGCGCGCCTCTCCCTCCGCGCGCGGTGCTCATCACGTTTGATGACGGATACCTGAACAACGCCGAAATTGCCGCGCCGGTCTTGCTCCGCAAAGGCGCGCCGGCGGCATTTTTTCTGACCACGGGATTTATCGATGGCACCCACACCCCTTGGTGGTATCTGATTCGCGAATGGATCGCTGTGGGGGGAGCGGCATCACTGGGCCGGCCCGCCGCAGATATGCCGCATGTCAACGACCCGCGAGCAAGTATTGCGGCATGGGAGCGCTATCTGAAAATCATGTCCGAGCAAAACCGCCAGACATGGATTGTGCAAATGGCGGAAAAATTGGGGCGACCAGCTCACGCGCGCATATCCTTCATGACGTGGCATCATGTCCGTGATTTGTTCAAACAGGGCTTTGCACTAGGGGCGCATACCGTGCGGCACGTGAATCTTGGGGTGGAAGATGAAGCCGTCGTGCGCAGCGAAATTGTGGGCTCTGCGGGGCGTATTCAGTCCGAAGTCGGCTCGGCGGGCGCCGCATTCGCCTTCCCGTACGGACGGGCGACGGATCTCGGCACAGCGGCCGATGCTGCGATGCATGCAGCGCATATCCGCATCGGTCTGACGACCATTCACGGGATCAATCGGCGAACAACACCGCCGCTAAGATTGCGGCGTCTCAATGTAACAACGCACTACGACGGGCCGGCTTTTGAAAAGCTGCTTGCGCTAGGCGGCTAGTGCTGCGCGTAGTCGTTTGGCTCCGACATGCTATTCAACAGCTACGAATTTTTATTCGCCTTTCTTCCGCTGGTGCTGGGGTTGTACTACATCCTCCGGCCCCGCGCGCGCGTCGTGATGCTGACCCTCGCGAGCTACCTGTTTTACGGCTGGTGGGATTACCGGTTTTGCTCGCTCATGCTGATTTCCACGGTGATCGACTACATTGCCGGCGGACGCATCGCGCGCGCGGTCGATCAACAGCAAAAACGGCCGTGGGTCGCGCTCTCCGTATGCTCGAATCTCGCGCTCCTCGGCTTCTTCAAGTACTTCGATCTTCTCGCCGGGACGATGAATTACGGCCTGGCGGCGCTGTTTCCCGACGCGGGCTGGCGCATTCCGCTGCTGCACGTCGTGCTTCCGGTGGGCATCTCATTCTACACATTCCAAAGCATGAGTTATTCGATCGATATCTACCGCGGCGAGGCGAAGCCCGCGCGTTCATTCCTCGATTTCGCCTGCTATGTCGCGCTGTTCCCTCAATTGATTGCCGGTCCGATCATCCGCTATCGGAGCCTGGCCGACCAGTTGGTCGAACGGACGCACACGGTCGACAAATTTGCGCTGGGGCTCGCGCTGTTCGTCTGCGGGCTCTCGAAAAAAGTGTTGCTGGCGGACTCGGTCGCCTTGCTGGTGCCGTTGGCGTTCGATCGCGCGGTCGCGCCCGATTTCGTCCACGCGTGGACCGGCGCGCTCGGCTACACAATGCAGATCTATTTCGATTTCAGCGGCTATTCCGATATGGCCGTCGGCCTCGGCCTGATGCTCGGGTTCACCTTCCCGCAGAACTTCAATTCGCCCTACAAAGCGGTATCGATCACCGATTTCTGGCGGCGCTGGCACATCTCGCTTTCGACGTGGCTCCGCGATTATCTGTATATCCCGCTGGGCGGAAACCGAATCGGCCCCTCGCGCACGTATGTCAACCTGATCGTCACGATGTTGCTCGGCGGCCTGTGGCATGGCGCGAATTGGACGTTTGTTCTGTGGGGCGCGTTTCACGGCGGATTGTTGGCGATCGAGCGCGCGCTTGGCGCGGGAGATGCCGCGTACCTGCGAACCGCGCGCCGCGCGTCGACGTTTCTGTTGGTGGTGGTCGGCTGGGTCCTGTTCCGCGCGGCGGACGCGGGCGAGGCGGGCCGCGTGTTGGCCGGGATGGCGGGACTGCACGGGTGGGGCGGCTTCGACGTTGCGTGGTCTGAAGGCGGCGCATTGCCCTTTATCGGATTGTTTGTAACGGCAGCCTTGGCTTTCTGTGCGCCGAACGCCTGGCAGGTGAAATGGCGATTTTCCGCGGCGCAGACCGCGGGGCTGATCGCATTGTTTCTCGCGTGCACCGCAGCGATCATGGTCAACACCAGCTCGCCCTTCCTCTATTTCCAATTCTGAGCCGCCATGCCCCTGAATCCAGAGAGCAATGCGCATCGCCTGCTCGACGCCTCGCAGGAGCGGCGGCACGCGGCACGGCGCCTGGTGCTCGCACTCGGTCTGCTGTGGATCGCCCTGCTTGCAGGCGATTGGACGATGCGGTTTTTTTGGTTCCGCTGGCATGAGACGGTGTACAGCCGTCCGCTGGTCACCGCCGACCGCCCGCTGCCGGCGGCCAAGCCCTCGTTCAGCGAAATGCAACTCGCGCCGCGGGTGGGCGGGGACTTAACCGCGCTACTGGGATCGCCCGCCGCGCGCGCGAAATTCGGAATCGAACGGCCGGGCGCGACGATCACGCTCGATCCTGAAGGCTTCCGCATGCCGATTTACCCGGCGACCCAGCGATTCGATGTTGTCGTCGTCGGCGACAGCTATATGACGGACGGAGTGCCGTTGACGAACATGATCAGCGAGCGGATCGCCGCGCATCTCGGCGTGCCTGTGCTGAACCGCGCCTTTATGGGGCGGGGCCCGTTCCAGTCGCTCATGCTCTGGATCGAGCAAAATTGGACGCGTCCGCCGCATCCGAAGTGGATCGTGTGGGGGTTCGTCGAGCGGGACATTTCCGGCGCCGCGTTTGCGGGCTACATTTATCTCATCGAGCGCCATCGCGGCCGCGTGGAGGTCGAACTGAAGACCGCCGAGCGGCTCCGCCCGCGCGTGATTTGGCGCGCGCTGCGCCCGGCTTCGCTGCGCGTGTCGCTGCCGAACTCGTCCGCGCTGGCGCAGTTGAGCCGCCGGGCGTGGGCGCGCATCCAATATGACGTCTTTCGCGAATTGCCGGCGGATGTGTTTGTCATGAAAGATCCGGAAGACCGCGCGCCGCCGATGCTGGGCTACCGCGTCGCGCTGGACGCGATGTATTGGCCGCCCGCGGTGCGCAATCTCGAACAGGTCGTCGAATCGATCGCGTATATCCAGGACTATCTCGACCTGATCGGCGTCAAGCTGCTGGTCGTGCCGATTCCGGACAAGGAGCAAGTTTTTCGGGATCGCATCCCCCAATCTGTTTGGAAGCGGGGAGAGCCGCCACCGGAATCGATCGCGCCCGAGCTTGTGCGGCGGTTGCAGGAGCGCGGGATCGCCGCGATATCGCTGTACGAGCCGTTCACGAATGCCGCTGCCGGCGGCGTTCAGATTTTCTGGCCTGACGATACGCACTGGCACCCCGCCGGCATCGGCCTCGCCGCGCGATTGATCGCAGATGAATTGCGGGGTAAATTAAACATGTGAATATGCAGGTTTCGATTCACTCCATGCTGTGCGGCGCGCTGGTCGGTATCAGCACGCTGGCCGCCGGCTGTTCGGACCAGCCGAAAGACGACTGGTACGAACGATCCAGCGCGGCGACGGCAGAGGAGAATGCGTACGTGGACGTGCATCGCAGCATGGGCATCTCCGACAAAGATGCCAAGGCGACGTATGCGGGGCGCTTGTTCTGGGACGCCACCGAGGGTCGAGACAAGAAATTCGTGCTCGATAAGCGGGACATGGAAATCGGAAACCCGGGGCGCGAAGAACCTCGATGAGCGCGCATGCGGTCTGAATCGCCTCGGGTCCTGCACGTCGTTTGGAATCTGATCCGCGGCGGCACTGAAGGGCAATGCGCGCGGGTCGCGATGGAACTCGCCCGGCGCGGCGGTGTGCAGCACGTGGCCGCCTTTCGCCGGGAAGGATTTTTTCTCCCTGCCGTTGAGCAAACCTGCGGGCCGGTGAGGGAGGTCGGTATCCCCGGTCTTTTCAAGCCCGGCGTTTTCAGCGCCATCGGGCGGTGGGCCGAGGGTATTCGAGCAGCGCGGTACGATCTGCTCCACACGTGGGATGCGGACGCCGCGATCTTTGGCCAGTATGCCGCCGCGCGCGCGGGCATCCCGCTCATCACCAGCCGTCGCGATCTTGGGCAGATTTATCCATGGTACAAACGCGCGCTGCTTCAGCGCGCCGATGTGCGCGCCGCAGCGGTCGTCGCGAATGCGCGCGCCATCGCCGATCACTTCGCGAAGCGGGGTATAGCGCGCGACAAGTTTCGCGTGATTCCGAATATCCTTGATCTGCCGGAATTCGATGCGTTGAGCGGTCGTGCCCTTCCGTTTCCCGTCAACTGGAATCCGGACCAGACCGTCGTCATGGTTGCGCGACTTGACCCTGAGAAGGACCACGCGACCTTCTTGCGCGCCGCCGCGCGCGTGCTGGCGAGGCGTCCTGGCGCCGAATTCGTGCTCGCCGGCGACGGAGTCGAAAGACCGAGGTTGGAGCGGCTCGCGGGCGAACTTGGGTTAACCGCGCGCGTGCATTTTCTCGGCGAAGTCACGGATGTGCCCGCGTTGCTGCGCCACGCCGCCGTCGGCGCGCTGACGCCGTCGCGCAACGAGGGCCTCTCGAACACGATTCTCGAATACATGGCGGCGCGCTTGCCTGTGGTTGCGACGGACTGCGGGGGGAATTGCGAGCTGGTTGATTCGCCGCGTGGCGGGGTGATTGTGCGACCGGGCGATGATGCAGCGCTGGCCGACGCGATACTCGCGCTTTTGCACGATCCGGATCGACGGCGGGCGTCGGGCGAGCACAATCGCGCGCGTGTTGAGGCGGATCATCGGCCCGCGAAAGTGGCGGATCAGTTCATGGCCATGTACGCGTCCGTCGGAAAGGGGTCAGTCCTTTATTCATGACGGGAAAGTGCCACTTCTTTATCGGTGGAAGCCCTCACCCCAACCCTCTCCCACGAGGCGGGAGAGGGGGCGGCGTAATGGCGAGAACGCTGGTGGGAAAAGTTCCATGCTCTGTAAAAACTTTTTTTAAAACTTCCATGCTCTGTAAAAAATTTGTTGGAGCGCCAAGGGAGATTAGCGGTCAATAAGAACGGCGGTCTCGCCTTCGCTCTTCGCAATAATCACGGACCCGGTCGCGTCGCCAAAGACATTCACTGTCGTGCGACACATGTCGAGGATGCGGTCGGTGGCGAGGATCAACCCGATGCCCTCGGCGGGCAGGCCGATGTTTTGCAAAATAAGCACGATGGCAACAAGACTGGCGGCGGGGATGCCGGCGACGCCTATCGAGGTCAGGATCGCCAGTGCGACAACAGTGAACTGGGTGGCAAAGGTCAGCTCCAATCCGTAGGCCTGCGCGATGAAAAGCGCGGCAACGCATTCGTAGAGCGCAGTGCCATCCATATTCACCGTCGCGCCGAGCGGTACGACGAAACTGCCGACGCGGTTCGAAACGCCGGCGCGTTTTTCCAGACAATCTAGCGTGACGGGTACCGTGGCGGTCGAGGAGCTGGTCGAGAATGCGGTGAGCAGCGCCGGCGCGAGCGCGCGGAAGTGACGCCATGGTTTGACGCGCGCGAGGAAGATCAGTAGCAACGGCATGGTCAGAAATGCGTGCGCGGCGAGCGCGAGGACGACGGTGAAAAAGAATGCCGAGAGCGGACGCCACGCGTCCAGACCGGTGGTCGCGACGACGCGGGCGACAAGGCCGAACACGCCGATGGGCGCAAAACGCAGAATCCAGTCGGTGAGTTTCATCATTACGTCGAAGACGGTTTGGATAATGCCGATCAGCGCGCCGCCCGACTCGCCGGGCAGGCGCGAGAGAAAGAAACCGAAGAGCAGCGAGAAGACGACAAGGCCGAGCATGTCGCCCTCCGCCGCGGCGGCGATGGGATTAGCCGGTATCATGCGGAGCAGGACGTCGGCGAAATCCTGTCCGGTTCGGCCGGCGACTTTTTTCTGTACTTCAGCGGTGTCGGCCGAGAGGCCGATCAGATCGCGGGCGGGTTGGCCGTTCACGAGGCCGGGTTGGATGAGGTGGATGGCGAGCAGGCCGGTGAGAACGGCAAGGGTCGTGCTGAGCAGGTAGAAGCCAATCGTCTTTGCGCCCAAGCGTCCGAAGTCGCGTCCGCCACCGATCTGCGCGATACCGCCGATGACGGCGGTGACGACGAGCGGCACGGTGATCATCCGGAGCGCGTTCAGAAAGAGCGTGCCGATCATGCGGTACGCGTTCAGCGCCCACTCGACCGGCTCTCCGGAGATGCCGCCGGTCGCGAGGCCGGCGGCTACGGCGAGGATCAGCGCGAGGAGGATTTGGAGGTGGAGGGGGATGGAGAGGGGGCGGGGCATGGGGGA
>CALGMT010000047.1 GCA_937958885.1 uncultured bacterium
TACTGACGCGCAACGCGCTTGACGCGCGCCGTGGCCGAGTTCAGATTTGGACTGTTCTTTCGCATTGCGGGTGTTGCTTAGTGGTAAAGCTCCAGCCTTCCAAGCTGGTCACGCGGGTTCGATTCCCGCCACCCGCTCCACTCGCTGAAGTGCATACGAGCCGCGTTGCTATCTGCGGAAGCGGCGGCGGCTGGCTTCTTCGAGGAATTGGCGCTCGGACGGGGTTAGCGTGTGCATGCCGTCGCGCGCAATTTTGTCGAGCAAACGATCCACCCGGTCCTTCTCCTCCGCCCCGCGGCGGGCTTCCGCCGCGCGGCGACGCGCGTCCCAGCGGCCGCGCCAGGCGCGAATCCAGTCGGGCCGAAAGATCGCCGCGGTGTAGACGAAACCCGCAATCGCGCCCGCAAGGTGGGCCGAATAGGCAATGCCGCCGACGTTCGGCGAAATGGTGAACAACAGTTGCACCGCGCCCAATGCCACCGCCAGCACCCACGCTTTCAACGTCACCGGAAAAACCAGGAACAACAGCAGCGTCACTTCGCGCTGCGGATACAGGACGGCAAACGCGGAAAGCAGGCCGAATATGGCGGCGGACGCGCCGATGCAAATGCCCTCATACGGGTAGATCAGCATCAGCCAGCCCAGCCCGCCCAACACGCCGGATAAAACGTACAGCGTCAGGAAATGCCGAGGCCCGATCGCGCGCTCCACTTCCGCGCCGAGAAATAGAAACATCAACAGGTTCAGCATCAGATGAAACGGCCCGCCGTGCAGCAGTTGATAGGTGAAGAATTGCCACAAATGTCCCTTCAGCATGCCCGCGACGCTCAACCCAAACCCGTAGGCGAGATTCATGCCCACCGCAGCCTCGGCGAACAGTTGCAGCAGATACATCGCCACGAGAATCACAAGCAGCGCAAACGTCACGGGCGGCAGCCCGGCCCTCATTCTCCACGTCGCGTATGACATAGGGACAATGAAGCATATCCGCCCGCATTTCTCCAATCGCTTCGCGCGGCACGTTGTGAATTCCCTCTTGTTCCCTTCGCGCGCTCCGTGTCAGATTCCGCCCATGCGCATTCTTATCAGCAATGACGACGGTATCCACGCGCCGGGCATCCAAGCCCTGCACGCGGCGATTCACGATCTCGGCGAAACACATGTCGTCGCTCCGCACGCGGAACAGAGCGCGGTCGGCCATGCGATCACCCTGTCGAACCCCATCAAGTGCAGGCCGGTCGAGCGGGACGGCCGTTTTTTCGGCCATGCGGTGGGCGGAACCCCCGCGGACTGCGTCAAGCTCGCGGTGTACGCGCTGCTCCCGCAGCGGCCGGACGTGGTAGTCAGCGGCATCAATCTGGGTCCGAACGCGGGGATCAGCGTCATCTATTCAGGAACCGTTTCGGCGGCGACCGAGGGCACGATCATCGGCATCCCGAGCATGGCGATTTCGTTGGCGACGTTCACGAATCCAATCTGGGACACGCCGGCCCGCGTCGCGCGCGATCTTGTGCCGAAGCTGGCGAAACGCGGCCTGCCGCCGGAAACGCTGCTCAACGTAAATGTCCCCAATATCCCGTTCGACCAGATCAAAGGCTACAAGGTCACCCGGATGGGCCGCTCCCGCTTCGTCGAGGTTTTCCATCGCCGCACTGACCCGCGCGACAATGTGTATTTTTGGATGGACGGCGATATGGAACTGCTGGGCGACGGCGAGGGAACAGATATCCAGGCGCTGGAGGACGGATTTGTCTCGCTGACGCCGATCTGGTTCGATCTCACCCACGCCGCTGTGTTGGAGGAGTTCAAGCGCGAGTGGACCGAATAGAAAAGCCGCCCTGCGACAACAGGACGGCTTTTCTCTCAATGGTCTTCCGAGCGATTTAGTAACCGCCGCGGCTGCCGCGGTCGCCACGATCGCCGCGATCGCCGCGATAACCGCCGCGGTCGCCGCGATCGCCGCGGTCGCCGCGATAGCCGCCGCCGCCACCGCCGCCGCCGCCATCGCCCCAATCACGCCGTTCGCGGCGAGGCGGACGGTCTTCGCGCGCTTGCGCTTCGTTCACGCGGATGGTGCGGCCCTTGAGATCTTTCTCGTTGAGGGCGGCAATGGCCGCGAGCGCTTCTTCGCGGTTCGGCATTTCCACAAAACCGAAGCCGCGGGACTTGCCGGTGAATTTATCGAGGATCACGCTTGCCGAGCTGACAGTCCCGTGGGCCTCAAATGCGGCCCGAAGGTCCATGTCCGTCGCACTGTACGGAAGATTACCTACGAATATGTTCACTACCTACTCTACCTCTCGCTCTTTCTACTGTCGCCACTTTTGTACCCTCACCCGATGAGTCGGCGACTGACAACTCCGGCGTGATACTCGATATCCTTAAGTAATTGTCACTTTCGCTGCAATAGAAAACATGCGGCGTTTCAAGCCCGTTCGATTAGGATTTTGCAAGGAAATCCGTTCAATTCGAGGGGTTCCGCCGCGTTCGCGCGGGCGTCCCATTCGAGCGACTCGGCGAGCACTTCGGCGGCGATATATGCTCCATGCGCGCTCAACGCATCACGCACGGCGGAATCGCCGTCCACCGCGATGCGGATTCGGTCTGCGATTTCGAAGTCGGCGGCTTTGCGCAGGTTCTGCACCTTGTTGACGAATTCGCGCGCGAGTCCCTCGCGCAGGAGATCGGCGTCCAGCGCCGTATCGAGTGCGACGACGAAGCCGTCCGCGGCGGCGACGGCAAGGCCGGGGCGCGGCGTGCGCTCCACGAGGATGTCCGCGCCGGAGAGTTCGATCGATTCGCCGTCGATCGGGAGCGCGAGGGTCTCCCCTTCAATCAGCCGTTCGACCTGCTTCGCATCCAGCGCGCGGATCGCGTCGGCGACCTTCTTCATCCGAGGACCGAGGCGCGGGCCCAGTTTCTTGAAATCCGCCTTGGCCTTGAGGTCGGCGAGGTCGGATTCGTGCGCGCTGAAGTTCACCTCGCGAACGTTGAGCTCGTCGGCGAGCACATCCGCGAGCGCGCGGACGCGATCGAGCCGCGCCGCATCGTGGCAGACCACGCGCATTCGTCGGAGCGGCTGGCGCACTTTCAAATCGAATTGCGTGCGGACGGATCGCGCGAGTTCCACGACGCGCATGGCTTCTTCCATTTGCGCTTCGAGCGCCGGATCGCGACGCGCGGGATCGGCGATGGGATAGTCGCAGAGGTGCACCGATTCCGGCAGGTCGGGCGTCCGCAGATGGCGATATATCGCCTCGCTGATGAACGGGACGAACGGCGCGGCAATTCGGCTCAGGCGGAGCAATGTTTCATAGAGCGTCGCGTAGGCGCAGGCCTTGTCGGCGTCGTTCTGGCTCTTCCAGAAACGGCGGCGGCTTCGACGGATATACCAGTTGGTCAGGTCCTCGATGAACGCGACGAAGGGGCGGACGGCGCGCTGAAGGTCGTAGCGGTCCATCGCCTCTACGACCTCCGTGTTCAGCCGTTCGAGCGCGGATAGGATCCAACGGTCGAGCAGATTGCCGGCGGCGCGGACGGATGAAGCCTCGGTCGGACGCGGCTCAACAGCGCCGGCTTTTCCTGCCGGCGTCCACCCATCGATACGCGCGTAGGTGACAAAAAAGCTGAAGGCGTTCCACCACGGAATCAGCAGATGGCGGAGCGCTTGTTTAACGCCCTCCTCCGAGAAGCGGAGGTCGTCCGCGCGGACGATCGGCGAGTTGATCATGTACAGCCGAAGCGCGTCGGCGCCGTAGGTGTCGAGGATGTGCTGCGGGTCGGGGTAGTTCTTCAACCGCTTGCTCATTTTGCGCCCGTCCTCGGCGAGCACGAGGCCGTTGACCACCACGTTTTTGTAGGCGGCGCAACCGAACAGCGAAGTCGAGAGGAGCATCAGCGTGTAGAACCAGCCGCGCGTCTGGTCGAGCCCCTCGGCGATAAAATCGGCGGGGAAATTCGCTTCGAAGCGCTCTTTGTTCTCGAACGGGTAGTGCATCTGCGCGTACGGCATCGCGCCGCTCTCGAACCAGCAGTCGAGCACCTCCGGCGTGCGGCGGTATCGCTTGCCGTCTTTCTGGATTTCGATGCGATCGACGATGTGCTTGTGCAGGTCGTTCACGCGGACGCCGGAAAGGGTTTCCAATTCGGCGATGGAACCGACGCAAATGGCATCCGAGCGATCGTCCACGTTCACCCAGACCGGGATGCAGGAGCCCCAGAACCGGTTGCGGCTGATGTTCCAGTCTTTCGCGTCGCGAAGCCAGTTGCCGAATCGCTTTTCGCCGATCGCTTCGGGCATCCAGCGGACGGTGTCGTTGTTGGCAACGAGTTGCTCGCGCATGTCCTCGACGCGGACATACCACGCCTCGATCGCGCGGTAGATCAGCGGGGTGTCGGTGCGTTCGCAGAAGGGATAGCTGTGAACGAGCGTCGATTGGTGGACCAGCTTCCCCTCCTCTTTTAGGCGGCGGATGATGGCCTTGTCGGCATCCTTGCAGAATTGACCGGCATAATCGGGCGCACGCGCGGTGAAGGCGGCGTTCTCGTCCAGCAGGTCCACCGGCGCAATGCCCGCCGCCTGACCGACGCGGAAGTCGTCTTCGCCGTAGGCGGGCGCGATGTGCACGATACCGGTGCCGTCCTCGGTGGAGACAAACGCGTCCGTCAGCGCGACGAAGGCGTTGGGCTGATCGGCCACGTAAGGGAAGAGCGGCTCATAGCGCCAGCCCGCCAGGTCCGCGCCCTTGAAGCGAGCGACAATTTCATATTTTTCATTGTTTTTGTAATACGCATCGAGGCGCGCGGCGGCGAGGACATAGGTGGCGCCGTCCTTCGCATCGCGCACGGCGACATAGTCCAGCTCCGGGCCGAGGCATACGGCGAGATTGGCGGGCAGCGTCCACGGGGTGGTCGTCCAGATCAGGAAGTACCAGGCGCCGGAGCGGCCGCCGCGGGCGAGCGTGTCCTGCGCGATGCGCAGCCGTACGGTGATCGATGGGTCCTGCACGTCCTGGTAATTGCTGCCGGCCTCGAAGTTGGAGAGCGGAGTGGTGAGCTTCCAACTGTAGGGCATGATGCGGTACGACTTGTACACGCGGCCTTTTTCCCACAATTGTTTGAAGACCCACCAGACGGACTCCATGAACGAGGGGTCCATCGTCTTGTAGTCGTTGTCGAAATCGACCCAGCGGCCCATGCGCGTAACGGTTTTTCGCCATTCGGCGACGTAGCGCAGCACGAGGGAGCGGCAGGTTTCGTTGAACACATCGATCCCCTTTTCGCGGATCGCGGCGGCGCCGGCCAGGCCGAGGTGCTCCTGTGCGAGCGCCTCGATCGGCAGGCCGTGGCAATCCCAGCCGAAGCGGCGCTCGACATAATGCCCGCGCATGGTGTGGTAGCGCGGGACAATGTCCTTGATCGTTCCGGCGAGCAGGTGGCCGTAGTGTGGCAGGCCCGTGGCGAACGGGGGGCCGTCGTAGAACACGTATTCTTTCGCGCCTTTGCGCTGTTCGAGCGAGCGCGCAAACACGCGCGCGGATTCCCAGTAGCGGAGAATGTCTTCTTCGAGCGCGGGAAAATGGATTTTGTTAGAGACGGGATCGAACATCGCGGACGTCGGGCGGGCGCAGCGGCTCAAAACAGCAAGCGAAGGCCTGCGCCAAGCACGACGGTGTCGCTTTCGAAGCGTTCATCGATCGTGTTCACGCCTTTCCACTCCGCAAATTCGTAGCCGAGGTACACATCGAACATGAACCAGGTGGTCAACGCGCCCTGCACGCCCGCGCGCAACGCGAGGAACGGCGAGTCGGAAAAATTGCCGTCGCCATAGAGGTACCCGCCGCCGACGGCGGCATAGAGATCGCGCCCGAGGACGAGGAAGGCTTGCGGCGACAACACTTCTTTCTTCGATCCGGCAAAGCCTTCCTCATAGAACGAGAGTTCGGCCATCCAGCCCGCCCAGTCATTCCAGTACGAACGCCAGTTGACGAAGCCGCCAAATCCGCTGTCGGTGAACGGCTTGTACAGGCTGTCCACCGTGCGAAACGCGCGCGGCCCGAAGCCGAGGCTCGACTCCGCGCGGGCGGCGCCCGCGAGGACGAGCGAACACAGGACGGAAAGCATCAGTTTTTTCATGGCAACAACTACTCCTGTTAGAGCTGCAAGTATGTTTGACCCGCGCTGGATTGCAAGCGCGCTTGTCACGCGGGCGGCACATCCATGACCATGAGCGCGGCGCCTTTCGGTCCGGGGCGGAGCGCGAGTTCCGAGCACGCGGCGGGGACGAGACACGTGCGGCCGCGCGCCATCTCGACCTCGCCCGACGCAGTGGACAGGGTTGCGGATCCCTCCGCTACGAACAGAACGCGAAATGAGCCGGGATCCGCGGGCCATGTTTCCGACGTTTTCATTTCATATCGGCGCACGCGAAAGAAGGGGCAGCGCACGATTTCCCAACAGGCATTGGGCCCGGAAGAAGGCAGCGCGCGGGGCGTAGCGAGCTCGGGCGGCGGCTCGTTCCAATTAATCACACGGAGCGCCGGCTCGATGTGCAATTCGCGGGATTTGCCCTCGGCGTCCACGCGGCCCCAGTCATAGAGGCGATAGGTGGTGTTCGAGTTCTGCTGGCACTCCAGCAGCAGACACCCCGCGCCGATCGCGTGCACGCGCCCGCCGGGCACGAAGATCGCGTCGTGCGGCTTGACCGGCAGGCGGACGAGGAGGTCTTCAACCGTGTTGTCCCGCAGCGCCGCGCGCAGCCGGTCGGGCGTCACACCCGCTTGCAGGCCCGCATAAACGCACGCATCGGGCGCGGCATCGAGCACGTACCACATCTCCGTCTTCGGCTCGCCGCCGGTGCGATGCGCGTTTTCATTATTCGGATGGACCTGCACGCTCAACGTCTCGCGCGCATCGATCAGCTTGATGAGGAGCGGAAATCGATCCGGCCCGACGCGAGTGCCCAGCAGTTCGACGCCGTAGGCGGCGACAAGGTCCGCCAGCGTGCGGCCCGTGTGCGGGCCTTCGGACACGACGCTCATGGCCTCGGCTCGGGCGGAGACTTCCCACGATTCGGCGTAGCGGCCCGGCGGGAGCGCGCGGTTGAATTCGCGCGGAATGCGATCGCCGCCCCACAGATAGTCCCGATACACGGGGTAGAACAACAACGGAGACAGCGCATCCATGACGGCGGCTCCGCGAATGCTAACTGCTGCGCAGGCGGCGCAGGAGATCGCGCAGACCATCCTGATCGTCGCGCATCAACTCGCCCGAACGGGAGATCAACGATTCGGCGATTTTCAATGCCTCCGCACGGCGTCCGGTGCGCTCGAGCACGCGCGCGAGGTTGAGTTGGACTTCGACCGACTCGGGCCGGGCGGTTAAGGCATTTTGAAATGCGGTTTCCGCTTCGGGCAGCCGGTTGAGGGCCATCAGCACAATGCCGTAGGTATTCCACGCGGCGCCGCCCAATTCGGATTGCCTAAGACACTCTTCGATCAGCGGAAGGGCCTCGGCATGCCGGTTCATGCGCGTGAGGACGTAGGAGAGGTCGTTCAGCGCCTCGGGGGTGCGCCGGGCTTCCAAGCTGACGCGATAGGATGATTCCGCGAGCGGATATTGACCCCGCATGGCTTGCAGCGAGCCGAGCATGAAATTGCCGAACGGATGGCGAGGGTCTTGCGCGATAAGGCGATCGATCCACGCTTCTGCGCCCTCGCGGTCGCCTTCCATCAGGGACAACCGAATCATCATTTCCATGGCGGGCGCGTGGCGGGGTTCCTGCCGCAGGATTTGTTCGAGCTGGCGCCGCGCCCCGGCGCGGTCGCCGGCGCGCATCGCGACCTGGGCCGCCATGAATCGCACGGCGGGGGATGCGCGGCGCGCTTGTTGGAGCTGATCCAGCGCCTCGCGCGCGGTCTTCGCGTCGTTTCGCTCGCCGGCTACGACGGCGAGCGCCGCCCACGCCCTCAGGTTGTTGGGATCGCGTCGGACAATATTGGAGAGCAATTCGGCCGCGCGGTCGGGATTGCCCGAAAGGGCTTCGAGCAAGGCCTCTTCGGTGTTCAGGAAGTCGGCGTTGACATTCATTGTGCGCAGCATGTCGAGTCGTCCGCGCGCGACGGAAAACTGGCCTTTTCGAACCGCGATTTGGTAGAGACCGATCGCCGCGCTGCGATTGGTGGGGTCGCGTTCGAGTTCCGCTTCGAGCACCTCTTCCACCCCGCTTGCGCCTTCCTGGGCGGCGTCCAGCGTCGCGAGCGCGAGGCGCAGGGCGGCGCTTTCGCCGCCGAGATCGATGGCTTGCCGGATGTTCTCCGCGGCGAGCGCGGGTTTGCCGGACATGGCCCAGGCCCAGCCGCGGCCCGCGTAAAGCTCCGGGCTTCGGATAACGCCCTGATGGTACGAGAGGGACCACAACTGGCGGCGCACGTTTTCCATCGTGATGATGTCTTCGATGCGCGCTTCCAACGAAGCGGCTTCTTCGCTTCCCCGGCGCTTGAGCAGCGCGTGCAGATTCACCAGCGAACTAATGTTGTTGGTGTTGAAGCGATGCGCGTGGCGATAGGCTTCCTCGGCGAGGTCCGGGTGACCGGTTTCCTCCCACAGCACACCGAGGTTGTTGGCCGATTTTGCCGCCTGCGCGAGCAGGGCGCGCACAGCGGCGCCGGCGGGATGGTGGTCGGGCCAAACGCGTTCGCTCGCGGGAATCGCGAAGGACGTCCAGAAATCGCGATTGTCCTCGGCCAACGTCTGCACATTGAGGGATTCCTCCGGCGCATGGCCTGCATACAGCGGCCCACGAGGCTCCGGGATGCGTTGGGCCGCCATCCAGATGTCGGCGAGATCGAGCACCGCGACACGAGAATCGATTTGCGGGTCGCGCGCGAACCATTCGAACAGCATCGATGGCAGGTTGACGAGCGCGAGGCTCTTGTAACGCGGCTCTTCAATGAGGCTCGCGACATACCGGCGATAGGCAATCGATTGAGACTGGCGGAGATTGATCGCCTGCAACGATTTCCCCCTTGCGTGCGCCTCCAACAGCAGCAGGTCGTCGAAGGGGCTGGCGGACAGGAGGATCGGTCGATCGCCGATTCGATCCACCGTTTCCTCGGCGTAGCGCGCAAACCAACGGCCGTCCGTACCGCCCGCAACTCGAACATTCCGATACGCCACCGCGGCCATGAATCCCGCGACCAAGACGATCCAGACGAGCGCGGCATATCGGCCCAGCGCCCCGCGATCCCGCCGGCAAAACGCCAGCCAATAACCGGCCACCGACGCGGTCCACATCGCGATCAGGACATACGGCGAAATCAAGAGCGGCTGGTCGCGCGTCAACGCCCACGGCGATATCTTCAAGTCGAGCATGACGGCCACGCCTAGCGCGACCAGCAACGCGCTCAACAGGGCGCTGCCGAACCACACGCCGGCCGAAACGGAGCGTCGAGTGATGCCCAAGCCGTACACCGCAATCCACGGCGCCACGCTGACGACGGCAACCGTCATCCAGCCCACGCGCGGCGCGGCGCGCAGGACGAGGTGATATTGATCGAGCAGCATGTACCAGAGCACTTGGCCGAAATGTGAAAACTCGCGCCAGGAATAGGCATCGCTCGAACGATACAGCGCCGCCGCGATCAGCAGCGGAAGCGCCCCGGCCAGGGAAACGGCCGCCAGCTTGAGGAGGACTCCCCATCGGAACTGGCCTTGTTTATATAACTGGATGAGCAACACCACGGCATAAATCGGCAGATACAGCAGCAAGCTCGCGTAGTTCGCCATCCCCAAGACGTACAGCAACACGGAGACATACACCCGGCGCATGCTTCCGTCCTCTCCGAAGCGAAACAGCAGATAAAAGGCTGCCAGCATCAGCGTGAGGCTCAACCCCAACGGGTGCGCCCGAGTCGCCGCCATCCAGAACGGCGGTGCAATCGCCAGAGCAACGCCCGCGAACAGCGCGGTGAACAGGCGCACCCGCTCCGCCGCCTCGCGCGGCATGCCTTCCTCGAATGTGCGCTGCCGCTTCAGGCGGGCCACGAGTTGGAACAACAACCAGACGGAAACCGCCGCGCATACCGCGCCAACCGCATGCACGCGAACAGCAAGGGGACCGACCGGGATCGCGGCCACCGCGGAAATCAGCCAACCCCAGACGTGGTGCATCGTCGGTGGGAAGGCATGCAGGCCGAGGTGGCCTGCAACCTGAATCGCGGAATAGCCCGGGAAGAAGCCGGGGCTCAACGTAGCGAAATACAACAGGAGGGAAGCGATAAAGATGCCGCGCCCCCACCTCTTGACGCGGGCCTCGTATGTGTGTGTGGTCATAGGTGCCAAGGTCGGGATGTAAACTGAAAGCCGCGCAGGATTCAATCTCCGAACCAATATTTCAATCCAGTCGGGTTCATCCGACGTTTGCCGTGCGCCGGCGGAAGCGGTTCCCGCCGCGGCCGCGTGAGACCGCGCTCAACAGGGGCGGGATTGACCGGAACGGCATGCATTTGATACCCCCGTCAGCGATCGACCGGTAGCAGACGCGAGGCGCATTGCGGTGAGGCGTCGCATGCAAGCCTGTCCTGAAGTGCCGGACGTCTGCAGAAAGGGGTTCATTGTGGAGGTGCTGCTGATCGCCATCGGCGCAGGATTGGCGTTTATCGCCGCGTATCAAACCTATGGACGCTGGCTCGGGCGTAAAATCTTCCGCCTCTCCGCGGAAACGGTCTGCCCGTCGATTCGACTGCGGGACGACAAAGATTATGTGCCGACCGACAAATCGGTCGTCTTCGGGCATCACTTCACCTCGATCGCCGGCACAGGGCCGATCGTCGGCCCGGCGATCGCCATCTTGTGGGGCTGGTTGCCCGCGCTGCTGTGGGTGGTCTTCGGCTCCATCCTGATCGGCGCGGTGCACGACCTCGGCGCGCTCGTGGTGAGCTTGCGCAACAACGGCCAGACGGTCGGCGACCTGGCGGGTCGTTTTCTCAATCGGCGGGTGCGCGTGTTGTTCCTGATGATCCTCTTTATGGCGCTGACCATCGTGCTGGCCGTGTTCGGGTTGGTGATCGCGGCGGTTTTCCGTCAGTTCCCCTCCTCCATCTTCCCGTGTCTGATCCAAATCCCGATCGCGATGCTGATTGGGAAATGGCTGCACGGGAAAGGGCATCATCTGCTCATGCCGTCCATCCTCGCGGTCACCGCGATGTATCTATCGGTCATATTTGGCGACGCGGGCTGGCTTCACACGTTCAACGCGCGCCTCGCAGCGTGGACAAACTTCGAGTGGGTGGTGTTTTTGCTGGCCTATTCGTATGCCGCTTCGGTGCTGCCGGTTTGGCTGCTGCTCCAGCCGCGCGACTACATCAATTCTCTGCAACTCGTGTCGGCGCTCGGCTTGATCGTAGTCGGTCTCGCGGCGGCCGCGCTCTTCGGCGGCGCGCCGCTCGCGGACGGCGCGCGGCCCGCGCTCAAAATGGCGGCGCCCGCCGTGCAGTGGAACCCCGCGGGCGCGCCGGCGCTGATCCCCTTCATCTTCATCACCATCGCATGCGGCGCGATCAGCGGGTTCCACTGCCTGGTCAGCAGCGGCACGAGCAGCAAGCAACTGCGGTGCGAAACCGACGCTCAGGCGGTCGGCTACGGCAGCATGCTGCTCGAAGGATTCCTCGCGGTGCTCGTGATCCTCGCGTGCGGCGCAGGGGTCGGTCTCGGTTTGAAGGGCGCGGGCGGCGCCGTGCTGACCGGCGATGCCGCGTGGCAGAGCCTGTACGCCTCATGGTCCGCGCTGGCCGGACTCGGCGCAAAGGTTGGGGCCTTCGTGCAGGGATCGGCGAATTTTATCGGCGCGCTCGGCGTGCCCAACGCCGCCGCCGTTGCGCTCATGGGCGTGTTGGTCGCCTCATTTGCGGGAACGACCATGGACACCGCCTGCCGCCTGCAGCGCTACGTGGTGCAGGAACTTGCGCACGCCGCGTTCGGCGGCGCGCCCGCCGGCGCCGCGGGCGGCTCGCCGCTCCACCGGTTCGCGGCGAACAAACACGGCGCATCGATCATCGCCATCGTCACCGCGGGATTGATCGCGGCATTTCCCGCGCCGGGCCGCGAGTGGTCATGGGCCAACGCGGGCGGCGGCGGCTTGATCCTCTGGCCGATGTTCGGCGCGACGAATCAGTTGCTGGGCGGCCTCGCGTTTCTCGTCATTCTCTTCTATTTGCGCCGCACGGGAAAGCCGGTGTGGTTCATCGCGCTGCCCGCGCTGTTCATGCTGGTGATGCCGTTTTGGGCCATGTTCGTGCAGCTTTTTATCGGCAACGCCGAGGCGCCGAGTTGGATCGCCTCGCGGCAGTGGCTGCTCGTCGGAATCGGCGCCGCCACGCTGCTGCTGGAAATCTGGATGCTGATCGAGGCCGCCCGACTCCTGCCCCGCGCGCGACCGGACGCAGCGCCATCGCACGCGCCGATTACGACCGCGCAATGATGAAGGCGATAAAGATGCCGAGGATGAACCAAACGGGCAGCGAGCCGATCAGCAGCCAGGTCAATATCCGGTTTCGGCGAAACCGCACCTCGAGATCGCGCGCCTCCAGCACGCGCAGCAGCCGCATCCGGATTTCTTCGAGCCGGAACGGCTTGGTCATATAATCGGCCGCGCCCATTTTGACGGCCTCCACAGCGTCTTCCACCGAGGGGAACCCCGTGAGCACAATGATCGTCGCGCGGGGATCTCTCGCTCGGATTTTGCGCGTGAGTTCCAAACCGTCCAAGCCGGGCATACGAATATCGGTCATCAGCACGTCGGCCGCGCCGGGTTTGTATGCAGCCAGGGCCTCGCGCGCGTCATTGAACACGCGGGTTTCGTGACCGATCTCCTGCAGCATCGCGGACAACACGTCCGACGTGGCCGCTTCGTCATCGATAATCCAGATGGTTGCCATCGTCCCGACCTCTGCGCAAAGCATACGCCCGCCGCCGCGCGCGGCGCAACGCGATTCCCCGCGCCGCTCAAAGTCCTTTGAGTTCGACTGACACGGCCTCGTCGGCTCGATGCGGCGGCAGCCTCAGCTCCAGCACGCCGGTGACGCTTGCAGCGGTGCGCTCCGCGAGGGTCTCGACCGGCAGCCGCGCCGCGGTTCGCGTCCACACGGCATCATCGAATGGAACCTCGTTCACGCGAATGTCGGCGGGCCGGCGCTCGAGCCCGTGCCAACGGAGCAGCAGCGTCCGCTCGGCGGGCGCCGACGGAAGCGAGCCTCGCGCGGCCTCCACGGTCAGCATCAGGCCGTTTTCGCCTCGCGCATGCATCACGCGTGTGCGCCGCTGGACGCCTGCCGCATAGTCTGTGGAATAACCGTCATCCTCGATCCATTCGCGGAACAGCGCGCCGACGCCGTCGTGCACGAAGAGATCGATCGTCAACTCGGGCCAATAGGCCTCGCCCGCAGCGGGACGCAATGGGATGGAGAATATCGCGCCGCCTGCGCGGGCCAAGAGCGGCAGATGCGCAAGCATCGAGCGAATGGTTACGCGTGTCGGTCCGACATGCGATGCGCCGGTCCAGATGTCGTACCACCTGCCGGGAGGAATCCAGACCTCCCGCTCCGCCGTCGCGCGCTGGTGGCGGCCCCAGAGGAGCTCGAAATGCGCTCCCCAGGTCCCATTGCCGGCATAGTCGATCCGAATCGCGTGTGTGGAACCTTTGTCCAAAAAGAGGTCCGCGGCCTTAATGACCCGCGCATCGGGCTTCGCGCCATCGATCACGCACGCTCCATCCCACCACAGGCGCGCCTGCCCCTGCGTGTGAAGCGCGATTCGATACAATCCGCTTTCGGGAACCGGACCCAGACGCGTCTGCCAGCGAGCGGAGAATCGGCGGCGATCCAGCGCCGGAGACGGTCCTTCGCGGTGCCAATTATGACAGAGATCGGCCTCCACACGCCGGACCACGGGCGAGCCCTCCAGTCGCTCGCCGACATAATATTCGGCCTCGACACCCGGCGCACCGTCCTCCGTCGCCAACAGCGGCGGCGGGACGGGCGCCAGCGGAACGACCGGCGCGACGATCGGCGCGACGAGCAGATCATCGCCAAACAAGTATTGATCCGAGGCACGGGCGTCCACATGCGCGGGCCACTCCAAGTCGCAACGGCGGAGGATCGGGCGACCATGCTCATGCGCCCCGTGGGCCGCTGCGTACAACGTTGGAAGAAGCCGGTGCCGGAGTCGAAAATAGTCCGCGGCGATCTCGCCCGCCACGCCGTACCGCCACGGGTGGCGATACATGCCGGCGGTGCAGTGCAGCCGGCAAATCGGCGAAAACGCGCCAAACTGCATAAATCGGACGTACAATTCGTCGTCCGGCATGTACAGGTGCCCGCCGAGATCCTCGCTGATAAACGGCAGCAACGAGCGAACGCCGCCATCGACGGCGTTTCGCACCCCGCGCGCAAGGTCGCTCCATGCCGCGCGTGTGTCGCCGGTCCACCAGATCGGATAGCGATGCG
Source organism: uncultured bacterium (assembly GCA_937958885.1). GTDB lineage: Bacteria > Verrucomicrobiota > Kiritimatiellia > CAIVKH01 > CAIVKH01 > JAMLJG01. The sequence goes on from CALGMT010000047.1 coordinate 14,502, forward strand.
CCGCAGGCGAAGGCGGGGCATTGAGGACGCCGTTGTCGATGCCCTCGACATTCGACATCGCCATCGGACGCGCGCGCGGGCGCACCGCCTGCGCCACCTCGTGGTAGAGGCGCATCCCCCACACTTCTTTCGTGATCCCGGGCGCGGGTGCGCCAATCGTGATGTGCCAGTTGCGGTCGAACCACCAGAAATCGACGCCCATGTTGAGAATCGAGGAGAGGCCTTCGAAGCGGTACTTCAATTCCTCCGGCATCAGCGCCGCCGGAAACTTCGGCTCCGGGTGATCGTTCAGCATCACGCGGACCCCGCGCGCATGCGCCTCGCGAACGAATCCCGGCAGGTCCGGCAGCAACGCCGTGTTCACCTCGTATCCGTGCGACGCGCCGACGCGCCAGTCGGTGTCGAGCACAAAGATGTCCAGCGGGATGTTGTGCCGGCGGAAGGTTTCGATCACCTCCAGCGCTTCCTCCTGGCGGTAGGGATGATAGCGGCTGTCGATGATGCCGAGCGCGCAAAGCGGCGGCAGCGGGATGCGGCCGGTCAGCATCAGAAAATCCTCGACCACGCGGCGGTAGCCGCCTTCGCCGGGAAGGAATATGTAGGCGTCGCGCGCATGGTTTGAGCAATCCCATCCCGACATCGGATCGTGCCGGTCGGCCGGAGGCGGCAGCGCGCCCCACGCGGGCGGGATGATGCGCGGCGCATCCAAAAACGCCCAGTAGGCCGGCGCATCCGAAGGATCGGGCAAAAATGCCGAGCTCGGAATCGGACGCGATCCATCGAACAGCAGAACGCCGCCGGCGTCGTGGATCATCACATTTTCGATCGCCGGGCGAGGGCCCTCCACCGTCACGCGCCAGTTGCCGGTCGCGAGTTCGACTCGATCCGCGTGATCCGCGCGTTCCATGGGCGCGCCCGGTCCTTTGCGGTTCACCACATGAAAAGAGGCCCGATCCTCAAAGCCTTGAGGGCCGCGCTCCTCCACGCGCAGCAGCGTCGGCGAAAGCGCCGCGATTCGCAACACACCGTCGATGATGGATTCCGAGTTCAAGGAAAAATCCCCCCCGCCGAGGGCCCGCGCCGCCTATACCCCGCCCCGCCCGCGATCACAACTGCCGGACTTTATTCGCTTGCGGCGCCGGCGACGACAATCATTTCTTTCGCGTATCCCGGGCGCATCGCCGCCGCGACGCATTGGAGCCAGAAAAAAATCTTGGCCAGCGCCTTCGCGGATAGCGAAGGGTGGAGTCCGGGAAGGCGCGAAGTGTCTTGAATCAGCCAATGAAATTCCTCCACCCCCAATCCGCATTTCTTGAGCAGCCAGATGAGGTTCTTTCTGGAAAACGTCATCGTGTGATCGTCGTTGATATGTTCCTCGCCCCAGACCAGCACTTCGAGAAAAAACCCAAATCCATACGCGTGCGGGGTGGTGATGACGATCTCCCCCCCCGGCGCGAGATGGCGCGACAGCGAAGTGAGAAACCCGCCCGGATTGACGAGGTGCTCTATAATTTCGGACGCCACAATCACATCGAACCCATCCGGGTATTGAGCGCGGATGTCGAAATCTTGCGCGTCTGCCGCGACAATGCTCCATCCTTCTCGGTTCAACCGCTCGACGACGTCGCGCTCGTAATCCAGCCCGACGACCGAAGCCGCTACGCGGCTGATTTGGCGGTGCCGCCAATCGGGCAGCCGGGTCGCCTCGTAGTTGTGATTGACACACCCGACATCGAGTACGCGTTTCCCGCGACACCGATCAAGGATAAACTGGTCTTTCTCTGTCCTGAAACGTGGCATACGACATCCGAGTTCGCGCAAACTCGGCCATATGGCGTAGCATGCGGAGCGCATTGCGGGCAATGCATTTCAGCGCGATGCGTTCGCTCCGCCGTTGACCGAAACGCACCGCAACGGTAGGGTGATCGACCTTGTTCGCGAAAGGAACCGACTCATGGCGATGATGATTTCCAAATTCCACAAACTGATTCAGTCGAAACTCTTGTGGCTCACCTTCCTCGTAATGGTCGTGATTTCCTTTGTGTTCTGGGGCGCCGCCACTCCGAGCGCCAATGACCGCCGCGACGCCGCTTCGCCGGGTACGCTCGACGGCAAGCCCGTCAGTCCGGAGCAATTTCGGCAGGCCTATTTCAGCACCTATCTCACCGTCGTGATGGCCATCGGTCGCGGCATCGATATCACCCCGCGCATCGACGAGCAACTGCGCCAGGCCGCCTGGCAGCGCCTCGTCGCCCTGCGCGCGGCGGACCGCATGGGCATCGTCGTGACCGACGACGAAGTCGCCGCCGCGATTCAGCAACACCAAGGCTTCGCGTTCGAGGGACGGTTCAACGTGATGGCCTATAAATCGTTTGTTCAAAACTTTCTCGCCCGCTTCGGGTTCAACGAACGCCAGTTCGAGGAGCACGTCCGCCAGGAAATTGCGCTGCAAAAAACGCGCATGCTGATCGACCGCACGACGCTCGCGACCCCCTTCGAGCTTCAGCGCGCGTTCCGCACCATCACCGATCGCTTCGAGGCGGAGTATGTGGTCCTGCCTCGTTCGCTCGTCGAGGCGGATGTCGACGTCGACGAGGATGCCGCACGCGCGTACTTCGATCGTGCGCCCGAGCGCTTCACGCGACCGGAGCAGGTGCGCGTGGATTATGTGCGCGTAGCCGCCGCGCCATTCATCCCCCGCCTCCGCGTCACCGAGGAGGACGTCCAGGCGTACTACGACGAGAACCTCCGCGATTTCGTGATCGAAGAGGAAGAGTCGGACGACGAGGAGGCGACGAATCTTTTCGGACGCCTCACGCGCTACCGCCCGCTCGACGAGGTGAAACAGGAGATCACCAATATCCTGCTCGAGCGCAAGGCGCTGGATGAGGCCTACGAAACGGCCATGAACATCGTGGTTGCGTTGACTCCCGATCGGGAGGGGCGCGCGCCGGAATTCGACGCGATCGCCGAGCAGTTCAAGCAGCGCGTGGCGAGCGCGGGCCCGTTCGGCCTGGCCGATGAGCTGCCCGGCATCGAAGACGCGCGGGCATTCAAATTCGCCGCATTCGAGTTGCAGGAAGGCGCCGACACCTATTTCAGCAACCCCGTTCGAGGCAGCAACGAGGTGTATGTGATTGCATTGCGCGAGCGAATTCCTTCTCGCATCCCCGCATTCGAAGAGGTGCGCGAGGAGGCGGCGCGCGCCGCGCGCGAGCAGGCGGTGGCCGACGCCCTTCTCGCCAAAGCCAGCGTCATTCGCGAGGAGGCGCAAAATGCGCTCGCCGAGAAAATCGGGTTCCGCGAGACCATCGCCTTCTACGGACTCACCGCTCACACGACCGGCGTGTTCAGCGCCTCCACAGGCGTTGATATTGAGGATGAGGATATGGCGCCCCAAATCCTGTCGGCGGCCATGGTGCTCAACAGCGGCGAAATTTCCAAGCCGATCGCAACAGACGACGGCTACCTGCTCGTGTATGTCAATTCGCGCCAGCCGGGGGAAATGGTCAGCCTGGAAGCCGTGCGACCGCAACTGGTCGAAAACATTCGACGCCAGTCCGGCCGCCTGTACTTCGACGCCTGGCAGAACCACCTGCTGCGCGAAGCCAAATTTGAGGATCGCCGCGCGATTCGATCGGAAGACGAGGACGATCTCGACAACGATGTCTAGACGAATCCGGGGGGCGAATCGCCTCCCACCGGCAGGTTCGGCGGCCTGCGGGATGGTTGCTCGACATTCCGACTCGACGCGCAGCGGGCGCGCGCTTGTATAGCGAAATGGGTTGCATCCATTCCGCTCCCTCGCCAGACTTGGCGTTATTCCGTCGATTGCATGAAACACCCCCTCGCCATCGCCATCGCCTCTGATCACGGCGGCTACGATCTCAAGCAACAACTCATCCCACACCTGCAAGCGCTCGGCCATCGCGTCGAGGACCTCGGCACGAACAGCAAAGACGCGGTGGACTATCCCCGTTTCGCGCTCGCCGTCGCTGAGCGCGTCGCCGCCGGAGCGGCGGATATAGGAATTGTGATCGACGGCGCGGGCATCGGGTCCGCCATGACGGCGAACAAGGTGCCGGGCGTGCTGGCGGCCGCCTGCTATAACGAAGCGCTCGCTCGAAACGCCCGCGAGCACAATAATGCGAACGTGCTCACGTTGGGCGCCGGCCAGATTGATGTTGCGGCGGCCCGCGCAATCGCTAACATATTCCTAACAACCGAGTGCACGGCGGACCGGCATCTGGCCCGCGTGAAATTGATACGAGAAGCGGAAGGTCGATTCATGTCGTCAGGCAGTGGAGTTCAATTGTCGCCGGAAGATGTCCAGCGCATCGCGGAGCGGGTCAAGCAATTGATCGGCGCTGGGGGCGCTTCCGCGCCCGGTTCGATGCCGCGCCCCCTCTCGGCGGAACAGGTGGCGCAAATGATCGACCACACGCTGTTGAAACCGGAGGCGACGCCCGCGGATGTGGAGAAACTCTGCGCCGAGGCCAAGAAGTACGGGTTCTGGTCGGTATGCGTCAACTCGGCGTACGTTAAGCAGGCCAAGGCGCTGCTCCGCGACTCGCGCGTCAAGGTGTGCGCGGTCGTCGGGTTTCCGCTCGGCGCAATGGAGCCGCAAATCAAAGCGTTGGAGGCGCGGAAAGCGCTCCGCGACGGCGCGTCCGAGATCGACATGGTGATCAACATCGGCGCGCTTAAGGCGAAGGACGACGCCACTGTGCTGCGCGACATTCGCGGCGTCGTCGAAAGCTGCAAGGAAAGCCGCGCGAAGTGCAAGGTCATCCTCGAAACCGCCCTCTTGAATGAGGAGGAGAAGGTGCGCGCGTGCGAATTGAGCATGAAAGCCGGCGCCGATTTCGTCAAAACGTCGACCGGATTTTCCTCCGGCGGCGCGACGGCCGAGGATATCGCCTTGATGGCCCGCACCGTGGCCCCGCGCAAGCTCGGCGTCAAGGCATCGGGCGGCATTCGCACCTATGCCGATGTCGTGAAAATGGTGAATGCGGGCGCGACGCGCATCGGCTGTTCAAACAGCATCAAGATCGTGGAGGAGGCCCGCACGGGCGTCGCACAGCAACCGGCCGGGAAAGGGTACTGAACCGGCGACGCGGAAAAGACGCGAACGAGACAAGGAGACCGAACATGGCGGAACTACGATGTTATTCGTTTATCGACAGCCTGCAGCCGCAGCTCGCATCGTTTCTCGGAACGGTGGCGCAGGGCTTCCTCCCCACCCCGCACCAGGCGTCGCTCTTCATCGAGATCGCGCCGGGCATGGAGATCAATCGCGTCACCGATGTCGCGCTTAAGGCGGTGAACGTGACCCCCGGCATGATGATCGTGGAGCGCCTCTACGGAATGCTCGAACTGCATTCGCCCTCGCAGGCGGATGTCCGTCAGGCCGGGCGCGCGATTCTCGAATCGCTGGAGCTCAAGGAAGAGGATCGAATAAAACCGAAACTCCTCACGAGCCAGGTCATCCGCAACATTTCGGACTATCATACGCAGCTCATCAACCGTATGCGCCACGGCAACATGATCCTGCCCGGCCATTCGCTCTACGTCATGGAATGCGCGCCCGCCGGGTACGCCGCGATTGCGGCGAACGAAGCCGAAAAGGCGGCGAACATCAACATTCTCGAAGTGCGCGCGGTCGGCAGTTTCGGCCGCATCTATCTCGGAGGCGAGGAGCGCGACATCGATGTCGGCTATCGCGCCGCCGAGCAGGCGCTCGACGTGATTTCCGGCCGCGAGGAGAAGGGCGGAAAGGGCGGCTAGACCGGCCCATCATCAACACAGGGAGAAACGAACATGGCAGAAGCACTCGGCATGATTGAAACGCGGTCGTTCCCGGCCGTGGTGGAAGCGGCGGACGCGGCGGTGAAAGCCGCGAAGGTAGAACTCGTCTCGTTCGAGAAGACCGGCGGCGGGTATGTATCCGTCATCGTCCGCGGCGATGTGGCGGCGGTGAAAGCGGCGTGCGACGCGGCGCAAGTGGCCGGCGGGCGCGTCGGCGAAGTGGTCGCCGTACACGTCATCGCCCGACCCCACAGCAACGTGGACGCCGTGCTGCCCCTCGGCCGCCAGGCGGAAGCGAAGGCGAAGAAGTAAGACGATCGCCGAATCCGGTTGCCCGACTCCGTACAGGCCGTCGGCATTCGGCGCTAGAACACGTCATGCAACTCGCCCGCATCATCGGCACGGTTGTGGCCACGCGCAAGGAGCCCAGCCTGAACGGGCTGCGCCTCATGCTCGTGCGCCCGCTGGACGACGCGGGCCGCGAAATCGGTTCGCCGCTGGTCGCCGCCGACGCCGTGGGCGCGGGGATCGACGAAGTCGTCCTCATCGCCTCCGGCAGCTCGGCGCGGCAGACGCAGCAGACCGACAAGCGCCCCGTGGACGCCGTTATCATGGCCATCGTGGATTCGTGGGACGTGAACGGCGAGGAGAAGTATCGCAAGCACGCGGAGCCGCGCGTGTCGGAGGAATAAGCGCTCATGTCGCGACTCACGGATGCCGATATCGATGCCATCGCGCGGCGCATCGTCGCCGATCTGAATCAACGACCGCTGGAGAGTATCCCCGCCCCACCCGCCGTTCAGGCAGCCGATCGAGACCACGGGATCTACCCAACGGTCGATGAAGCCGTGAAGGCCGCGCGTGAGGCGCAGCCCGTGTTCGTCGCGCTACCCCTAAAAAAGCGCGCGCAAATCATCGCGGCCATTCGCGCCGCGATGTTGGAAAATGCGGCTGTTCTTGCCAAGGCCGCGCACGAGGAAACCGGGTTGGGCCGATTCGAGGACAAAATCACCAAGAATATTCTCGTCACCGAAAAGACGCCCGGCATCGAACACCTGACGCCGGAAGCGATCACCGGCGACCATGGCTTGACGCTGATGGAACCGGCGCCGTTCGGCGTGATCGGCGCGATCACGCCCTGCACGAATCCGACTTCGACCATCATCTGCAACACCATCGGCATGATCGCGGCCGGCAACACGGTCGTGTTCAACGTCCATCCGACGGCAAAAAATTGCTCGATGCAAACCGTCGCGCTGATCAACAAGGCGATCCTGGCCCAAGGCGGCCCGCGCAACGTCGTGACCTGCGTGTCGAACCCAACGGTCGAGAGCGCCGGCCAGACGATGAAGCACCCGAACGTCCGCCTCGTGGTCGTCACCGGCGGCGGCGGCGTGGTGAAGGCCGCGATGACGTCGGGCAAACGCGCGATCTGCGCGGGGCCCGGCAATCCGCCTGTCGTCGTGGACGAAACCGCGGACATCGCCAAGGCCGGACGCGACATCGTGCTCGGCGCCTCCACCGACAACAACATTATCTGCGCCGACGAAAAGCAGGTGTTGGTGGTGGACAAAGTCGCCGACGACCTGATCAAGGCGATGCAGCAAAACAGCGCGTACTTGATCGAGAAGAGCAAGCTCGCCGCGCTCGAAAAAGTCATATTCACCGAGATGCACGGCCCCCGCAAGGAGGCGCACATCAATCGGGACCTCATCGGCAAAAATGCGGACGTCATCCTCGGCAAGCTCGGCATCCATGTCCCCAGCTCCTGCCGGCTCGGCATCGTCGAAGTGGACGAAAACCACCCGCTGCTCTGGACCGAGCAGATGATGCCGATCCTCCCGATCTGCCGCGTCCCGAACTGCGACTACGCCATCGACCTCGCGATTCAGACCGAGGGCGGCAATCGGCACACCGCGATCATGCACTCGCGCAACATCGACAAGCTCCACCGGATGGCGAAGGAGTGCAACTGCAGCATCTTTGTGAAGAACGGGCGCTCGCAAGCCGGCCTTGGCCTCGAAGGCGAGGGCTACACCTCGTTCACGATCGCCAGCCCGACCGGCGAGGGACTGACGGGCCCGCGGTCGTTCTCGCGTTGGCGGCGCTGCGTCCTGGTGGATCACTTCAGGATCACGTGATGAAGAAATACCCGGCCATGGCCGTGGTCGAATTTGGGGAAATAGCGCGCGGAATGTTCGCCACGGACCTCATGCTCAAAAAGGCGCCGATCGCCTATGTCCGCTGCGGCAACATCAGCCGGGGCCGCTACCTCACTGTAATTGGCGGCTCCACGGCATCTGTCGAGGAGTCGTTCGAGGAGGGGTTGTTTTGGGGCGGAGACGCGGTCATCGATTCCGTCCTGCTCGCGGATATCCATCCGGACCTCCACGATGCGATCCTCGGCCGGCGCGCGGACGCGGGGAGCGGCGCCATCGCGATCGTCGAAACGCCCACGGTCGCCTGCAACGTGCGCGCCGCTGAATTGGCGCTGAAAGGCACGCCGGTGCGCTTGGTCGAAATCCGACTCGCCGATGACGGGCTGTCCGGCAAGGGGCTGAGCCTGTATCAAGGCGAATTGCACGATATCGAAGCCGCGGTGGAAATCGTTCAAGGGGTGTTGTCCGCCGCCGGAAAATCCGTCAACTGCCGGATTCTATCCTCGCCGCACGAGGCCATGCAGGCGCGCATCGGCCGGCACAGCGAGTTCGGCGCGTCCGGCGCGCTGGAACTCGAAGGGGAGACCGCCTGATGCTGCTAGGACGCGTCATCGGCCGGGTCGTCGCCGTCACGGTGTATGCCGGGCTGGAAGGCGTGCCGCTGTTGCTTGTGCAACCGCTCGACAAGCGAGGCGAACCGAAGGGCAAACCGATCGTGGCCGCGGACGGCACACGCATGGCCGGACCGGGAGAACGAGTCTATTACGAAGGCGGGCGCGAGGCCGCGATGACCCTCGACCCGAGTTTCGTCCCCGTCGATCACGCCATCGTCGGCATAGTGGACAACCTCAATACGGAGCCTGCGTGATGTTCACCGGGCGCGTCATCGGCCAACTCGATTCGACGATTCACCATCCGTGGTACGCCGCGAAGAAGAAGCTCATCGTCGAAAAAACCGGACCGGACGGCGCGGCGACGGGTGACTACATCATCGCGGTGGACACGGTCGGCGCGGGCGTCGGCGAACCGGTCCTCGTGCTGGATGAAGGAAACGGCGCGCGCCAGGTCTTCGATTCGAGCGACGCGCCCGTGCGCTCCGTCATCGTCGGCATCATCGATGAGATTCACACATCCGCTTGATCCACACGCTATGCGCACCTTTCTAATCGTACTCGACTCGGTCGGTGTCGGCAGGGCGCCGGACGCTGCGGACTACGGCGACGAAGGCGCGGCCACACTGCCCCACATCGCGGAGGCCGTCGGAGGGCTGCGCCTGCCGACGTTCGAGAAACTCGGACTCGGATGCATTCCCCCCGTCACTCCAGACCCGCTTCCCATTCGAGGAATATCCGCCGTTCCCGATCCCCTCGCCTCGTTCGGCGCGATGCAGGAAGTTTCGCAAGGTAAGGACACCATCACGGGACACTGGGAAATCGCCGGGCTCTTGCTGCAACCCGGATTTCATCTATTCCCACCCGGTCCCCCCTCCTTCCCCGACGACCTCGTTGCCGCGTTTGAACGCGAAACGGGCCGCAAGCTGATTGGCAATAAAGCGGCCAGCGGCACCGGCATCATTGAAGAACTCGGCGCTCAAGCCACACGCGACGCGTGCTGGATCGCATATACCAGCGCCGATTCCGTTTTCCAACTTGCAGCGAATATTGACGTGGTTCCGCTGGAAGACCTCTACCGCGCGTGCGAAATCGCGCGGCGCCTATGCGACCCGCACCGTGTCGGGCGCGTGATCGCCCGCCCCTTCCGAGGAACACCGGGGCGTTTTCATCGTACAGAGGATCGCCGCGACTACGCCTTTATGCCCGATGAGCCGACCATTCTCGAACGCCTGCATGCGGGCGGCGTGCCTGTTTATGCCGTGGGCAAAATCGAAGATATTTTCGCCCATCGCGGCATCACCAAATCCGATCACACGGGAAACAATCAGGCATCGCAACGGGCGGTTGAACAGTTCGCCGCAGAAATGACGCGCGGACTGCTCTTCGCCAATTTCATCGACTTCGACATGCTGCACGGTCACCGGCGCGATCCAACCGGCTATGCGGAGTGCCTGGTGCAGACTGACCAATGGCTCGCCGGATTCCTGCCGACCTTGCGCCCCGGCGACACGCTGATCATCACGGCGGACCACGGCAACGATCCGACCTTTCGCGGCAGCGACCACACGCGCGAAGTCGTCCCGCTGCTCGTCTATCAACCCGGACGGTCCTCGCGCAATTTGGGCCTTCGCATCGGCTATTACGATGTCGCGCAGTCGATCGCCGCCCAATTCGGATTATCTTCGCTGCCGCGTGGATGGTCGTTCTTCTAATCTCCATCAGATAACGCTACGATTGAATTGACATCGGATTTAGCGACCCGGAGAGCAAAACATGTTGCCGCAATGGATCATCGAAAAAAAACGCGACGGCCATGCGCTGTCGGAAGAGGAAATCCGTTCCTTCATCAACGCCTACGCGCGGGGCGAGCTGCCGGACTACCAGATGGCCGCCATGGCGATGGCGATTTATCTGAAGGGCATGACGCCCAAAGAGACCGCGGTGCTCACCGACGCGATGATGCGCTCCGGCGATCTTGTGGATACCTCGTCGATCCGCAAGCCAAAGGTGGACAAACACTCCACCGGCGGCATTGGCGACAAGGTCTCGCTGGTGCTCGCGCCGCTGGTCGCCGTCTGCGGTCTCGCCGTCCCGATGATCTCGGGGCGCGGACTCGGCATCACCGGCGGCACGCTCGACAAGCTCGAATCCATTCCCGGCTATCGCACCAATCTCTCGGAAGCAGAGTTCATCGCCGTCATCAAGGAAGTCGGCTGCTCGATTATCGGCCAGACCAAGCAGCTCGCGCCGGCGGATAAGAAGCTCTACGCGCTTCGCGACGTGACAGGCACCGTCGCGTCGATCCCGCTGATCACCGCGAGCATCATGTGCAAAAAACTCGCCGAGGGCATTGACGCGCTGGTGCTCGACGTCAAGTGCGGCAAAGGCGCGTTCATGCGAACGCAGAAAGACGCCCGCGCGCTCGCGTTGAGCATGGTCCGCGTCGGCAAGGCCATGGGCAAAGGCATGGCGGCGCTGATCACGGACATGAACCAGCCGCTCGGCCGGACCGCCGGCAACGTGCTGGAAGTCATCGAGTCTATCGAGACGCTGCAGGGCCGAGGTCCGGCGGATTTGACGGAGCTCACGCTCGCGTTCGCTGAAGAGATGATGCGACTCGGCAAGATTGCAAAATCGAAGGCCGCCGCGCGCAAGCAACTCGAAACCGCTCTGCGCGATGGCTCCGCCCTCCGCGCCTTCCGTCGCATGGTTGAGCTGCAGGGCGGCGATGTGCGCGTCATCGACGATCCGGCACGGCTGCCGCGCGCTCGCATACAAGTCCCCCTCCCCGCGCCCTCCAGCGGCTACATCGCGCAAGCCGACGCGGAATCCATCGGCAAGGCCTGCGTGGTGCTGGGCGCGGGCCGGACGCGCACGGATGAAGCGGTCGATTTCGCCGTCGGCGTTTCGAGCATTCGTAAGATTGGAGAGCCGGTGCGGAAGGGCGAACCCCTGCTCATCATCCACGCAAACGACGAGGCGCGCTTGTCGCAGGCGAAGGAATTGCTGAAAATCGCCTACCGCATCGCAAAATCAAAACCGCGCGTCCCGCGCCTGATACTAGAGCGGATTTAGGCGCGGCGATGGAGCAAACTGTGCGCCGAATGTAGAGCCCAAAGGAGACCTCTCATGATCGACCGCAAACAACTTGAGAAGGCGTTGGCCTACGTGCGCGGGCAGTGGCCGAGCGCACAGCCGGAAATGGGCCTTATTCTGGGTTCCGGATGGAGCGAGGTGGTCGACGCATTTAATGTCGCCGCGTCCATCCCTTACGAGGACATTCCCGGTCTCGGCAAAACCGGTGTGGTCGGGCATGCCGGACGCCTCGTGCTGGCGGAGTCGTCCGGAATTGAAACGCTGATTTTCCAGGGGCGCCGCCACTTTTACGAGGGCGTCGGCTGGACGCCGATCGCGCTTCCGGTGTTCATGCTCAAATCCTTCGGCGCGCGCGGCGTGTTGATTACCAATGCCGCCGGCGGCGTCCGCTCCGACCTCGTCACGGGGAAGCTGATGATTATCGAAGACCACATCAATTTTCTCGGCGCCAATCCGCTGGTCGGCCCGCACGACGATTTCTGGGGTCCGCGCTTTCCGGATCAATCCGAGGTGTACGACGTGACCCTGCGCCGACTGCTCACGCTCGCCGGGCGCGACGAAGGAGAAGAACTGCCGACGGGTGTGTATCTTGCCGATTCGGGGCCGACTTATGAATCGCCCGCTGAAATCCGCGCGTTCAAGGCCCTTGGCGCCGATGCGGTCGGCATGTCCACCGTGCCCGAAGCGCTCCTTGCGAAGGCCGCCGGATTGCGCGTCGCCGGGTTGTCGTGCATCACCAACAGCGCCGCCGGCATCAGCGCGACGCCGTTGAGCCACGAAGAGGTCACCGAGGCCACGCGCAACGCCATGTCGCGGATGAAACGCATCGTGTTGAATTTCTGGCGGGAGGTCGCGCGTGAAGGAATCTAATCGAATGCACCTCCCACGACCGACCGCATTGAAATTGCTCAGAGCGGCAACAGCGGTTTCAAAACGGGCGCATGCGCCCTACTCCCGATTCCAAGTGGGCGCCGCGCTGCTGGCGCACGATGGAACGATATTCACCGGCTGCAACGTGGAGAACGCTTCATACGGGCTTACCATCTGCGCGGAGCGGAACGCGATCTTTCACGCCGTCGCATCGGGGCGCCGCCGGTTCACCGCGATCGCCATTGTGGCGAGCGGCGCGTCGATGCCCTATCCCTGCGGCGCATGCCGACAAGTGCTGGCCGAGTTCGGTGACGCCGGCCTGATCGTCTTGATGGCGCCGCGCGCAACACTTGCGCGCTACGAGAGCTACACGCTGGGCGAATTGCTCCCGCACACGTTTCAGTTTTAGCCGCCCTGCTGGAATCGATCGGGCCGCCCGCGGCGGGCGCGCGCGGCGTCAGCCGTTATCGGTCAACTTGCCGTGGAGGAAGGCTTCGTAAGAAGCCAGATCGAGCAAGCCGTGGCCGCAGAGATTGAAGAGGATCACCTTTTTTTGCCCTTCCTCCTTCGCCTTCTTTGCCTCGTCGATTACCGTCGCGATCGCATGAGAAGGTTCGGGCGCAGGAATAAGTCCTTCGGTCCGAGCAAAAGTCACGGCGCTCTCGAAGACTCGGGTTTGCGGTTGGGCGACGGCCTCGATCAGGCCGAGTTTATAGGCGTGGCTCACCATCGGCGCCATGCCGTGATAGCGCAGACCGCCGGCGTGAATCCGCGGCGGGATGAAGTCGTGGCCCAGCGTGTGCATCATCATCAGCGGCGTCATGCATGCGGTATCGCCGAAATCGTATCGCAATTCTCCCTTTGTTAGTGAGGCGCACGCGGACGGCTCGACGGCGATGATGCGATAGTTCTTCTTACCTGCCAGTTTGCGACCCAGCCACGGGAAGGTCATGCCGGCAAAATTGCTTCCGCCGCCGACGCAGCCGATGATGATATCGGGTTCCTCCCCCGCCAGTTCCATCTGGCGGATCGCCTCCTGCCCGATCACCGTCTGATGCAGGCAGACGTGATTCAGCACGCTGCCGAGCGCGTATTTGGTGTGCGGGTGTTTCAACGTATCTTCGAGCGCCTCGCTGATCGCGATGCCGAGGCTGCCGGGGCAGTCGGGATCCTGGTCGAGGATTTTTCGTCCGAACTCGGTCAGGCGCGTCGGACTCGGATGCACTGTGCTTCCATAGGTATGCATCACCATCTTGCGATAGGGCTTCTGGTCGTAGCTGACGCGGACCATATAGACGACGCATTCAAGCCCGAACAATTTGCACGCGAGCGCGAGCGAGGAGCCCCACTGGCCCGCGCCGGTTTCGGTCACGAGGCGTTTGACCCCGGCTTCGCGGTTGTAGTAGGCCTGCGCGACGGCGCTGTTGGGTTTATGGCTTCCGGCGGGGCTGACGCCTTCGTACTTGTAATAGATGTGAGCCGGCGTATCGAGCGCGCGCTCAAGCCGCACCGCGCGGAGCAGCGGAGTCGGTCGCCACAGCGCATAAATGTCGCGCACCTCGTCGGGCACTTCTATGTAGCGATCCGGACACATCTCCTGGCGGACGATATTCTCCGGGAAAATGGCGGTCATATCGGACAGACCGACCGGCTGCCTGGTGCCGGGATGCAGCGGCGGCGGCAGCGGTTCCGGAAAGTCTGCGAGCAGATTGTACCAGCGTTCAGGAATGTCTTTTTGTTCAAGCGAAATGCGCAGCGTCGTCATCAATTCTTCCTCCGAAATAGCCCGAGCAGCCTACCAGTCCCTTGCCGTCCGCTCCACCAGGAAAACCACCCCCGCCACCTCAAAAGGGGTCAGTCCTTTATTCATGACGGAAAGGGGTCAGTTCTTTAGGTACTGCCCAAAAGGGGTCGTGCCCAAAAGGGGTCGGTCCTTTATTCTTGATGTCGATGGTCGGCATCCTTGCCCGAAGGAGAAAAAGCATATTAGTACATTAGTACATTCTCGCGCGCAGGCGACGGCGCGCCGTGTCACTCGCATCGCTAAATGCCTAAACAGCGCGATTTATCGTGATTCGATTTCCTGTGTCCACGCGTTATGCCCGGACTTCGCCGAGTATACCTATTTCAATAATGTTAAAATTCAGCGTCTGACCCCTTCAAGACTTCACCTTCAAGAATGTTAACATTCATCGTCTGACCCCTTTTTAGATGCGGGCAATTAACGCGATTTTGCGGTTAGCCTGAGGACGCTTCAAGGGCTTCGCGGATGGAACAGCAGAGATATTCCAGATTGCCCGGCGTGATGCCGGCAACGTTGATTCGGCCGCCTCCAACGATGTAAATGCTCTTCTTTTCGCGAAGATAGCGCACTTGAGGGTCGGTCAGCCCGCTGAAGGAGAACATTCCCTTCTGACGGGCAATGAATTCGAAATCGCCAGGGACCCCATGGTGCGCAAGCGCATCGACGAAGGTCCGACGCGTGCGCGCGATGTGCTCGCGCATGGCGGTGAGTTCCCCTTCCCACTTCGCGCGCCGCGCAGGATCGGACAGGATCGTGGATACAATCAATCCACCGTGCGCGGGCGGATTGGAGTAGTTGACGCGAACGGCGATCTCGACGTGGCTGAAGGCCGCGGCGGCTTGCGCGGCGTCCGCGGCGATCAGCGTCAGCGCACCGGTGCGGTCCTGGTAAAGGCCGAAGTTCTTCGAGAATGAACTGGCGACCAGTAGTTCGGGGCACGCGGAGGCGAGCGCGAGCAGCCCCGCGCGGTCTTCCTGCAGTCCGTCGCCGTAACCCTGATAGGCGAAATCGAGGAACGGCATCCAGCCGCGGCGCGCGGCCAGCGTGGCAACTTCCGCCCACTGGCCGGCGGTCAAATCGACGCCTGTCGGGTTATGGCAGCACGCGTGCAACAGCACGATGTCGCCCGCAGGCACCGAATCCAGCGCGGCGAGCATCTTGTCGAGCGCAAGGCCTTTGGAAACCGGATCGTAGTAGGGATATTCCTTCACCGCGAATCCGGCTGCCTGGAATACGCCTTTGTGATTGGCCCATGTGGGGCTGCTCACCCAGACGGCAGCGTTAGACGCGAATTTTTTCAGGAAATCAGCTCCCACGCGAAGCGCTGCAGTGCCACCGGGCGTGTGCGCGGTCTGCGCACGGTTTGCGGCGAGAATGGGATGGTCCGCGCCCAGGATCATTTCCTGCACGAGGCGGCGGTATTCCGGCGCGCCGGCGATCGGCATGTAGGATTTGGTGGACGCGGTGGACAGGATGTGCGCTTCGGCGTCTTTCACCGATTCGAGTATCGGCGTGCGGCCCTTGGCGTCTTTAAAAACGCCGGCGCCGAGATTGATCTTGGACGGATTCGGATCGTTCTTCCACGCTTCGGTTAGACCGAGAATGGCATCGGGGGGAGCGGGCGTGATGTCGCGGAACATGGCGGCTGCCTCGGGGCGGTTCAGGCGTAGTACTTTTCAGTGTACCAGCGAATCCAGTCTTCTTCCGGTTTCACGATGCGCATTTCGCGCTGCGCGTTTTCCGGCGAGTCTGAAGCGTGGGCGGCGTTGATCATGATGTCGCGACCAAACTCTTTGCGGACCGAGCCGGGCTCGGCCTTGCTCGGATCGGTCGGACCGAGAATCTTTCGGATTTTTTCTACCGCGTTGACGCCTGAGTAGATCAGCACGAGGCTCTTGTGGCGGCCAGGCTGATTTTTTTGCTCTGAGGTCAAGCCGACCGGCGAGACGCCGGTCATGAACTCGATGATCTGATTGAATTGGATGTCGCCGAACACGGGGCCGAGATGCTCGCCGACCGCATGACGCGCGGCTTCGGGGATGTGGAAGCCCATCTCGCGCTCCAGCGCATCGCCCCCGCGCTTGGCCATCACGGCCTTCATCTTCTCGCGCAATACGGGGCGAACCGGGCCGTAGAACTCCTCGGCTTGCGCGACAGTCATTCGGTTCACCTTCGCCGCGATAATCCGCAGACCGGAGCGGGAGAAGATGTCGATAATGTTGCCGGGTCGCGAACTGGGGAATGTAAAATTATCCGGCTTGATGATGACGAGGGTCTGCTGCACGTCGCCGGCGCTGCTGACATCGTGCGCTTGCGCAACGAGCCCGCCGTCTGACTCCGCGTATGCGGCCCACAAGCGAAGCGCCGCGGATACCGTCTCGCGGGATCGGGCGATCATCACCGCGGGTTCGACGTAGGTCACGTTGCCCGCTTCGTCCACAATGTAGTCGCCATAGGTGTCGCGCACGGTTTCGCCGGAGTAGGCGTGCGGGCGCAGCGAACCCACCGCGTCGCGCACCTTGGCAATCGCGTCCTCGCCCTCGAATAGCAGCAACATTACGCGGCGGCGATGTCCGGATTTTGCGTCGGGGCTGTATGCGTGCAGCACATAGTTGGAGAGCAAGGCGCGCTCTTCCGGCTTCACGTCTTCGGCATTCCGGATCAGATCGGCGTACTGCCGGACTAATTCCGAACTCGGCCCGTACATCCGTGCGGCGACCAGCTCCAGCCCGGTGCGGGTCATGATGCGGCCGATCACGCCGCCGGTGCGGGATTTGGCGATGGTGTAGGGATTGATCAGACAGAATGCGACTTCGAGCGCCATACGACCTCCATAAAAAACGATCGTACCCTATGCGTCGGAACCCGTGCGATCAAGCGCGGACTTGGCAAATCGGACGCGCTCCGCGAGCATGGCGACATGCGCAAACGGGCCCAGATCCGCCAGGTGGAGGCGTGTCTTGAAGTACAGCGCGAGGTCGGTTCGCGTGTCCGACAGGGTGTGCCGGCGGATGCCGCACTTGCAGAAATTTTTCGCGGCGCGCGCCATTACGGTTCGCGCGACCGACGATTCTTCTCCGCCGCGATCTTCGCCGAATTCCGCTGGCGCGGATGGGTGCGGCGAATTGGAGATTCCCGACTACAACTCGCCGTCGCACTGGCGCTCGACGGCCAGCGCGATTATGCCCGCGCGCTGGCGGAGCACCCCGCCCTTGAAGCAGATCCGCCTGCCGCGCTACGCGAGAAGTCCGCATGGATTCGCCGCGCCTTTCCAGAGGCCGCTCCGGCACACATCGATGAGCTGGTCCCCGAATGGACGTTCGACGCAATTCCCAGCGATGGCGCGCCTGCATTTGTCGAGCGTTACGTCGAATCTATCCAACAGCGGCCGCCGTTGTGGTTGCGCGCGCGGCACGGCGAGGCGGAGTCGGTCTGCGAGCAATTGCGCGCGGCGGGTTTCGACTGCTCCGCAGACCCGCGATTGCCCGGCGCGGTGCGCGTCGAGGGTTGGCCCGGATCGGGCGTGCTTACCCCTTTGCTACACCGAAGCGCCGAAATACAGGATTGGGCCTCGCAGCGCGTGGGCCGCCTGTGCGCGGCGCGCGCGGGCGAACACTGGTGGGATGTCTGCGCAGGCGCGGGCGGGAAGTCGCTGCACCTGCTTGAGCAATTGAAGGGAACCGGCTCCGTCCTCTGCACTGATATTCGCCCGCGCGTCCTTGAGGAATTGAAGCGCCGCGCGAGCGCCGCCGGCTATCGCAACTGGACCGCCCGCCTCCTCGAGGACGAGGTCTTCGAGGATGTTCGATTCGACGGCATTCTGATCGACGCGCCCTGCTCGGGAACCGGAACGTGGAACCGAAATCCGGATGCGCGTTGGCGCACGGCGCGCGAAGACCTCACTCGCTACCGCGATCAGCAAATCGCTTTGCTCCAGCGCGCACTCCCGCGATTGAAGTCCGGTGGCCGCTTGATCTACGCCGTGTGCTCGCTCACGCGAACCGAAACGAACGACGTCCTCACCGCCCTCCTGAACGCCACCCCAATCGCCGTTGAATCCACTCTCCGAATTGACCCCGCAAGCGGCCCGTGCATCGGAATGTGGGCTGCGGAGATAAAAACAAAATAAGACATATTTGTAATTTTTTGATACTATATATCCATATTTGTACTATATTATGAGATTATTGTGTGGGGCTTACGCAACAGATTGAATTATATTCTCTTTGTAATCATTAATTTATACATTCAAAACATAGTGGTCTCAAATATGGCACGACTCATGCATACCGAAGTAACCCGATCCAGCGGATCACATAAGGAGTTTACGAACATGATCATGCCAAAGAATCGAGAAGCGAACAGCGTTGCGACATCACGCTTGCAGCCCAATCGCGCAGAATTGAAAGAAGCAGGTTCTCGCACCATTATTTCTGGCGGCCGCTCATCTGTTGACATCAAGTCAGGGACGGTTGAACTGGCTTTTACAATGCCGATGGATGTGGGGATGGCCGTCATCGAACAAATTCGCGCGGGGGCAACATCCGAGGAGTCCCCCATCCTGCTGTGGGCCGGTCGCGACGGTGTATTGTCGATCCAATTGCGGCATCACTCGCCCACATGTGAGCCGACCGCACGTCATCCAGTCAGTACGATCCGTAAACCAGAGCCTGCTCCTGCGCGCCCGGAAATGGAATGTATCACAATCGGCGATCTGGTGATTAATCCCGGACGCCATGAGGTGCTGTACAAGGGCAAGGCGATTCCCCAGCTCACGTTCACCGAGTTCGGCATTCTCCACTTTCTGGCCCGACATCCCGGATGGGTGTTCAACCGCGCTCAAATCGTCGCGGGGGTTCGCGGCGAGGAGTATCCGGTGACCGATCGCGCGGTGGATGTGCAGGTGGCCGGCTTGCGGAAAAAACTCGGCGCGGCATCTGAATGTATCCAGACCGTGCGCGGCGTCGGGTATCGATTCCGCGACTAGGGCATAACGGGGTTGTTGCCCAAATCATGGCCACGAAAACACCCCGCCACTCGGGCACCTTGTTGCGGAAAAACCCACCCCGCCCTTCGGGCACCCCTTCGGTGGAAGGGATGGTTAATGGTCCCCTCCTGGGAGGGGTCCGCGAAGCGGGGTGGTGGGTATTTTGCCCGGACCCAAATCGCTGTTTTCTGAACGAAATCAAATGATCGTGCATCGATAACCCGTTTGGGCAACAGCCCCATAACGATGTAGCCCCGGGCGACCCCCGGCGCGGATGGGGCGCGATTCCACCGAATCGCGCCCCGTTTCGTTCCGGGCCTATCTGTGCGGAGTCTCGCGCAGCATGCGCCACATACGCCAGAAGCGAAGCGTGTCGCGAACGGGTCGTATTTTGCTTTGTTCGGCGCGATAGATGGTGCGGATGGGGACCGAGACGATCCGGCAGCCGCGCCGCGCGAGGCGAATCAGGATTTCCGTCTCCATTTCGAAGTGGTCGGTGCGGCATGAAACGTTGTCCAGCACGGCCGCACGGTAGGCGCGAAAGCCGCATTGGGAATCGGGAATCGTCTGTCCCGCCGCGCGGCTGATCCATCGGCTCATGGCGCGGTTGGTCCACCTGCGCAGCAGCGGCATATCGCCGAGATCGCGCATGCGATTGCCGACGAGCGCGTCGCAATCGTCTTGCGCTGCCGCGGTGACAAATGCCGGAATGTCGGCGGGGTCGTGCTGGCCATCCGCGTCGAGCGTGAGAATCCACGCGCAGCCCGCTTCGCGCGCGCGGGCGAAGCCTGTGCGCAGCGCCGCGCCCTTGCCGCAATTTCGGGGATGTCGGACCACGTCTGCGCCCGCGCGCCGGGCCGCTTCGCTCGTGTCGTCGGGCGAGCCGTCATCCACCACGATGACGCGGATGCCGTGCGCGCGGACGCCGGCGACAACCGCGGCTATTTCAGCACTTTCGCGGAATGCAGGAATGACCGCGATCCAATCCGCGCGCGCGGCGGTTGGGTTCATGGCGCGGCGCTCCCCTCCGACTTCCAGAAGTCGTGAAAAACGAACCACTGGTGCGGACACGCGGCGATTTCCTGTTGAAGAATATCGCGGATCCGCGCGTGGGTGGACGCGATGCCGCCATCTTCTGCTGGATCGATGGGTTCATGCACGCGTAACAGATACGTGTCGTCCTCTTGCCGCAAAAGGAAGAGCGGCACCACCGGCGCGCCCGCGCGATGCGCGAGCCAGGCGGGGCCCCGGGGCAGCCGCACGGTACGTCCAAAGAACGCCGTTTCGAGGTGTTCATGAGAGAAGTCGCGATCCGCGAGCAGCGCGACGCAGTCGCCTGCTTGCAATCGGCGGAGCAGCGAGCGCGCGGAGCGCCCGACTTGAACAACGCGCATCCCGCGCCGCTCGCGTTGGCGCCGCAGAAGACGCTCGAGGCGCGGCAGCCGCGCGGGCGCGACCACGGCATGCACTGTGTAGCCGAGCGCGCATAGCACCGCGCCGCCCAGTTCCCAGTTGCCGAGATGCGCGGTGACGAGCACAACGCCGCGCCCGCGCCGATACGCTGCTGCAAGGCGTTCGGGACGCTCGATACTCACGAGGCGTTCCACGTCCGCCCGATCGAGGTGCGCGAGCCGAAAGAAATCCACCAGATATTTTCCGAAATACTGAAAGGTTTTTCGGGTAAGTCCCGGCAGCGCGTCGCGTGCGGGATTCACGCCGCGCCATGCCAGCACCTGTCGAAGATTCGACTCGACCGCGCGGCGGGCGGGCGCATCGAAGGCATAGTACGCATCGGCGATCCGCAGCCCGACCCAGTAGGCCTGGCGGCGGGGCAGGCCGCGCGCGATCAGGGCCGCGATTCGATAGGCGAGATAACCGGCCATGCGGCCCCGCGGATCAGGAGGCGGCGGTCATCGCCTCGCGCGCGGCCAGCAGCAGTTCCTCCGCCTTGTAGGAGGACCGGACCATCGGCCCGGAGGCCACGCCGAGAAACCCGATCGCGCGGGCCTCCGCTTCGTAGCGCGCGAAGGACTCCGGCTCGACGTAGCGGTGAACCGGTCGGTGCGCGCGCGTGGGTTGGAGATACTGTCCGATGGTAAGCAAGCGAACCCCGGCGTCGTAGAGATCGCGGATCGCCTCCAGCAGCTCGTCGTCGGTTTCGCCCAAGCCGACCATCAGCCCGGATTTCACGGCGGGCGGGTTGGCGCGCCGCGCGGCGGCGCCGAGCACCGCGAGCGAGCGGCCGTAAGAGGCCTGCGGGCGGATCGCCGCCTGGAGGCGTTTGACGGTTTCCAAATTGTGATTGAAGACATCCGGTCCGGCGTCGAGCACGGTGTTGAGCTGTTCGGGAATACCCTGAAAATCCGGTGTGAGCACTTCGATCGAAGCCTCGGGCAATTCGCGGCGGATCGCGCGGATGGTTTCGGCGAAAATGCCCGATCCGCCGTCGGGCAGGTCGTCCCGCGCGACGCGGGTGAGGACGACGTGCCGCAGGGTCATGCGCCGTGCGGCTTCCGCGACACGGCGAGGTTCATCGGTGTCGAGGCGCTTCGGACGTCCCGCAGGAATCGCGCAAAAGCGGCACGCGCGGGTGCATTCGTTGCCGAGCAACATCAGCGTGGCCGTACCGTGCCCCCAGCACTCGTGGATGTTGGGGCACTTGGCGCTTTTACAGACCGTATGCAGGCCGAGATCGCCGACCAATTCATGTACATGACCGAACTCGCTCTCCGCATTCATGCGGAGCCGGATCCAAGGAGGAATGCGTGGCATAGATTCGAATGTAGCAGGGCGCGCAAAAAGTGCAACCGCGCCCCTCGGGCGCATTTGCGCTTTCGCGCGGCCGCGCACGGTTCTACATTCGCGCCATGTCCGAGCCGTCCCTTCACGATGAGGATTCGCCGCGCAGCCCATTGTGGGCGCCGCGCGAGGAGCATATGCGAACGGCCATCCGGCAGGCGCAGCGCGCGGCGGACGCGAAAGAGGTGCCGGTCGGCGCGGCGATTTACAGGGGATCCCGGCTGATCGCGCAGGCACACAATCAGGTGGAGACGCTGAAGGACCCCACCGCGCACGCGGAAATCATTGCGATCACGCAAGCGGCCAACGCGCTGGGCGATTGGCGGCTGAACGATTGCGTGCTCTATGTGACGAAGGAACCGTGCCCGATGTGCGCGGGCGCGATTGTCCTGGCGCGGCTGCCGATGGTGGTGTGGGGCGTGACGGATCCGCAGCGCGGCGGGGCGATTTCGCTCTTTCAGATTTTGCAAAATCCGGCGTTGAACCACCGCACTGATTATCGAGCAGGATTCATGGAAGAGCCGTGCCGCGCAATTCTGCAGGGCTTTTTCAAGGAATTGCGGTCGGGTTGAGCCGGCAGACAATCGGACCCGAATCCGCTGCGACAGGACACTCGAACACGCGGCCATAGCGATCGCGCGGTTCGCGCCAAATGACCGCCGCGCGGACATTCCGGGAGGCGAGATACTCGCGCAGTCCGGCCTCGTCGCGCACACTACCGCCGGAGATCCAGTTGAGGAGAATGGGCTGGAACCGGCCGCCGAGGTCGACGACATCGGGGTACCGCTGGAACATCAGCCAACCCGGCTCATCGCTCGCGATCCCGCCCGCGCGCTCCTCGGGCGGCCCCAACCGGGCCGCCAAAGCGGCGCGCGCCTCGTGCGCATCCGCGCGCGCGACGCGCTGGCGGCGGAGCGCCGAAACCTGATCGCGCATCCCGGCGAGCACCGGCATCGCGCCGATGAGCGCCATCGCGATGAACACGACGGCGGCGGCGGGCAGTTGCGGCGCCTTGTTTCGAATCAGGTTCGATACCGCATCGACCGCGCGCACGACAAAGTAGCCTGCCGAGAGCATCCACAACGGCTGCACCGCGCGCTGAAGATACGGCAGCGCTTCGGCGCCGAGGAACGGATGCAACAGCGCAAACGCGGGCGGAACAAGCGCGCCGATCAGGAGCGTCGTCGCGGAGACTCCCACGCGGCCGCGCGCGAGATCCGCGACCAGCCACGCGATTCCGCCGAGAATAAAGAGGTGCAGCAGACCGATGTCCCACCCGCCGCCTCCGAGCACTGCAACCGCCGCGCCGCCGAATCCGGACGCGAACGCGCCGCCGATCGACGCGCCGCCGACGGCGTTCAGCGTGGTCGCGGCGTCCGGAATTGCAGGCCACGGCACCGAAAGGGTTTTCACGTTCCACCAAATGACCGGACACAAGAGAATCGCGGCGACCACGCCGCCGTTCACCATGCGGATCAGCGCGGTAAATACGCCCACCGGCACGCGGCGCAACAACGCGAGGATCACGGTATGCAATCCGAGCGCGATCCAGAGCGCCAGCAGCTCGATTCGAAACAACGCGGCGAGACCGATCCACCACGCCGCCGACAAGGGGAGCGGTGTTCGATCCGATCCGAGGCCGCGCGCGTGCGCGGCGATGCCGAGGGCGGCGCATGCCGAGGCAGCCGAGGCGGACCATCCGCCGAACGCATCCTGCGCGACCGGCAACATCACGCCCCACGCGACGCACGCCCACGCGGACCACGCCGCGCGCGGATCAATCGCGCGCACCAGCGCGATCACGGCGGCCAGCCCGGCCAGCGAGAGAACGAACGCGGCAACCGGCGGCGCGGCGATCCACGGCACACCGGCCTTCGCCGCGAGAACCAACACGAGGCGCCACAGCGCATCGCTCTGCGCGGGCAGCCGTTCCGCGCCGGCGCCGAGAAATCCTTGTTCGAGCAGGTTCCGCGCAAGCGCGAGATCGGCATACACGCGATCCGACGGAAAAATCAGAACCTGGCTTCGATTCATTCCGAGCGTGGTGCCCCAAGCGAACGCCAGCAGGACCAGCGCGCCGATCAGAAAATGAAGCGCCGCGCCGCGCGCGCTGAACGGATCTCGCTCGCTATCCGGAATCGACATCATGGCGCGCGCCGCTCGATTCGCTCCAGCAGTACGACCGGCTGCCGCACACCCTGCACCCAGTATTCGCGGCCATACACCACCAGGCGTTCGTTGAGCAGCGAATTCAATTGCGCGGTGTTCCCGCGCACGTAGCAAACGGTCACCAACTGGACGCCCTCCCTGCGAACCAGTCGAAAGGCGCTCGGCCGATTGAAAAGGAACGGGGCGGGCTTGAGCTCACCCTCGATCCGCACCGCGCGTCCCTGCCCCTCCAACGGCACGAGGTGGAGGTCCGGCGGAACGGAAGGAAGGATCGCGCCGGACGGGGCGTCGTCCGCGGCCATCGGATCCAGCGGCGCCGCCGGTTCCAGCATGGCGGGCGGCGGAGGCGGCACCGGCGCGGACGCCGACGCGGGTTGGGCGGAATCAATCGGCTCGACGAACTCGCGGCTGATCCAGAGCGTCGCATTGGCCGGGGCAACCTTCACCCATTCGCCGAACTGTCCGCGCACGGCCACCGGCTGGCCGCCGGGAATACTCCCGATAATGCTGAAATTGATGCCGGGCCCGGCGCGGATGTTGAGGCGGTTCACCGTCACCACGCCATCTTTTATAAACTCGCGAAAGGCCCACACATCGACAGAATCGGGGGGGACGACCTCCACCCATTCGGGCAGCATCGACACCACGGCGAGGCGGTCGTCCGTCTGAACCTGTGCGACCACCTCAGCCGTCAGCTCCGGCCGCGCGCGAAGATTGACGCGGTCCGTCTTTACCCGAACCCAGGATTCCGCGACGGTCGCCTGAACGGCAATCCCGTACGCGCAAAAAACAAGCGCCGCGACTCGGCGCGCTGATTGGCATCCGCTCATGAAGTCGATATTATGCATTTCGCTGATTTACGCGAAGAAGAATCTACCTGCGCCATGCTCGAACACCTCTATCCTCGTTTGCCCTGGAGAGCAGGCGAAATCCTGCTGCCGGCCTGGCGCGAAGCAGGCGGATTGCAGGTCGCGCCGGCCTGGATGCTCGACGAGCGCGAGGGCGTCCTGCTGCCGATGGGACCCGACCCGGCTTGGGCCGTCGCATGGCGTCCGACGCAATTGCTCTGGTCGACGCCGCACGGCGTATGCGAAATTTCCGACGGCGGCGCGGAAGCGGCGGCGTTTTGCGCGTTCTGCCCGGAGCGGGACGTGCTGTGGGGCGAATCCGATGTCGCGCACCGCCCCACTCTCGAAGCCGAATCGTCGCCGATCGAGAAATCAACCGGGCTTCAACTCGTCGAAACCGCCGACTTCGCGGTGCGCCTGTATTCGCGCGAGGAGCGCGGACGCATCCGCTTCGCTGTCATCGTCTGCCGCGATCAAGCCGACGACGGCGCCTCCACATGGGCGCGTTACGCCGGACGCAGTCCCGCGGCCGCGCTGGCGGAGGCGCATGCGCCCTACCTGCCGTTCGCGCGACGCCAGGCGACGCTCGAGCCGGACGATTTCCGCCGAATTGAAACCGTTGTCGCGCGGATGATCCGCGAGCTCCGAACGAGCCGAGACGGCAGCCGCCTCTTTCGCATAGGACTCAGCGACCCGGAGCAGCGCGCCCGCTCCGTTGAGATCGGCGCGCTTGTGCGCGCGTGGTGCGAGGTCCGCCCGGAGGTCGCCTACGCGCTGCTCCGCACCCTGATGGCGGCGCAAACGCCCGACGGATCGCTGCCGGCCTATTTCGACGAACACGGCGCGCCGTCCGAGGAACCCCTTACCTGTCCGTGTGTCGCTCACGCCTTTCGCCTTCTGTGGAACCGGCGCGCCGAGCGCGCGTGGTTTGACGAAATCGGGCCGCGTATCCGCCTTTACCTCGATGCGTTGATTCGACAACTCGACCCCGACCGCGAGGGCCTTCCGCACGTCCCTCGCTCGCACGACGCGTTGACTCCCGACTTGTTGGACCCTGCGATTTTGCCCGCGGATATTCCTTCCCTGCTCGCGCGCGAAATCACCGATCTGGAGGACGTTGCGGGCGCTGTTGCCGTGCGGAGTCTCGATCTCGGCGACCTGCCGGCCTATCGCGATACGCTCCTCCAACGGCTGCGCAATTTCTGGTGGAGCGAGGAAACGCACACCTTTTCGGATCGCTTCCGGGACGGGCGTCCCGTCATCCGCCTCACGCTTTCCGCGCTCATGCCCCTGCTGTGCAAGGAACTCACGCACGAAGAATCGACGCACGTGCTGGGCACGATGATGAATCGCGACCTCTTGTTTAGTGCGACGGGGTTGCGCGCATGGGCCGAGTGGCCGACCGACCCATCGCCCGCGCCCGTGTTGCCCGGCCACCAACTTCTAATCCTCGACGCTCTCGCCGAGCGCAAGGCCTCGACGGAACATGCGGCGCTGCGCGCGGCGATCCTCTCCGCGATTCCGGAGGGCCGCACACCGGACGAACAGGCGCTCATCATCGCCTTGTTGGCCGTGCCGGCGGACAACCGCTTCAGCGCGCAAATCCTCTCCCCCGCGCTGATCTGGCTCAATCAGCGAAGGCGCTATGTATTGGCCGCGGTGGCGGGTCTTTTTCTGATCTTTAATGTCCTGGTCGTGCTCTACATGGCGAGGAAAACCACCCTCACCCCGCAGACCGTTGAGACGACTGTGGGCCTCGCTCGCCGGCTCTACCGGGAGGGAAATTTTGATGAGGCCGAACGCCTGTTGAGCGTCATCCTCCGCAGCGGGAATCCGCACCCCACCGCGCGCATCGAAATGGGCAATATCTACTTCCGACAAGGCCGACTGGCGGAAGCCGAAGCCGAGTATCGAAAACAACAAGGCTCGCCGCTCATTCAGGCCCAGGCGCTGCACAACCTGGCAGTAACGCTCTACGAACAGGGCCGCGTGGATGAAGCCCGCGAAATTTGGGACAAAATCGCCGCTGATTACAGCGTCACCGCGCCTGCGGCGGGCGCGCGCGCACGAACCGCATTGAATCTGCTACCTCCTGCCGGCGAAAAAAAAGAGGGCGCGGCACGCCAAGGAGGTCGGGGTGAGATGCCCCAGTAGATAAACGTGCCAACGCCCCCAAGAGATCATACACCGCAATTCGTCGATTTCAAACAACCCGCGCGGATTTACGTCACAAAGGTTATGACACCAGAGGTTCGGAAACGTTGACAAAAACTTTCAACAATCTAACGTCGTCCGATTCAAGGAGTACCATCATGTCCAGACGCAAATTTACGCCCAACGCCGCGCTCTTGGCCGCCTGCGCAGTCGCGGCAGCGCTCCTCGTTGCCGGCTGTTTCCGGCAGGACCGCCGCACCATTGTCGTCGCGGTCCCTCAAATGGCTTCCCCCGCTTGCTACGCCATCATCCAGGACGCGATGAAGAGTGTGGAGGGCATCGAAAGTTCCCGACCCGATTACGCGAATCGCACGCTCGAAGTCACCTTTAACGGACTGCGGCTCGGCATCAAAAATATCGAGTTCGTCATCGCCGGCGCCGGATTCAAAGCGAATGAAATCGATCCGCCGGAGGAGGTCCGCGCGCGCCTCCCCGAGGAGTGCCGGTGACCCCATGCGTGTGCGCGTCCTGAAGACCGCCGAAGCCGGACGCGGCCTGCGTCCGCTCGCCGTCCTCGTCCACGAAAACGACATCAACGACGTCGCGCTCCCCTCCGACCCGAGAAGCGCGCCGGGCGCAGCCGTGCGACGATGGATGCGCCGGACGAATTTCAACGGCGAACCGCTCTCGTTCGCGCACGTGCTCGACGGCGAACGAGACGTGCTGCTTATCGGCGCAGGACCGCGCGCGGCGCTGGACCCGGCGCGCGTGCGCCGAATCGGCGGACGGCTCGCCGTCGAATCGCGCCGCCTCGGCTTGCGCGCGCTCGATATCCGCCTCCCCGCGATCGCCGCGCCGCATGCGCGCGCGCTCACGACGGGGCTGGCGGAAGGCGCATACACACTGCGCTTGAACGCGCGCGCCGGGAGGGCGCCCGCCTTGACGGACGTCCGGCTCCTACTCGATCCGCCGTTCGCAGCATCGCCCCTCGCGCGCGAAGCGGATCGCGGCGCGATGATCGGCGCGGCGATTAATTCGATTCGAGATATCGCCAACCGGCCGGGAAATGAAGCGCCGCCGCGTGTCATCGCGCGAGAGGCCCGCGCGCTTGCGCGCCGGTGCGGACTCGGCTGCACGGTCTGGGATCGACGCCGGCTCGAGGCGGAACGGTGCCGCGCGCTGCTCGCCGTCGCTGCGGGCAGCCGGGAGGACCCCTGCCTGATTCACCTGCGCTATCCCGGGCGGAACCGGCGCCTTCGCCCGCTCGTCGTGATCGGCAAAACCATCACATTCGACACCGGCGGCCTTTCGCTCAAACCGGGCAAGGGCATGGAATGGATGAAATTCGACAAGTCGGGCGGCATGGCAACGCTCGCGTTCATGGCCCTCGTCGGAACCGTCCTCAAGCCCAATCGCCCCGTGATCGGAATCCTCGCGGCTGCGGAGAATATGCCCGGCAGCGCCGCGACGCGGCCCGGCGATGTCGTGCAGTCCCGAAACGGGAAGACGATCGAGATCGTCAACACCGATGCGGAAGGACGCCTCGTCCTCGCCGACGCGCTCGATGTCGCGCTCGCCTATAAACCCGCCGGGCTGATCGATCTCGCCACGCTCACCGGCGCCGCGAACGTCGCGCTCGGGCGCCCCTATTCCGCGATCCTCGCGAACCACGCCCCGCTGCGCGAAAGCCTGCAGGCGGCGGGCGAAGCATCCGGCGACCGCGTGTGGCCGCTGCCGCTGCATCCGGATTACCGCGCCTTACTTAAATCGCCCTTCGCCGACCTCAAGAATATTGGCGACGGCAGCGCCGGCACCGTGATCGGCGGTTTGTTCCTCGAAACGTTCGTGCCGCCCGAAATGCCCTGGGCGCATATCGATCTGACCTCCGCGTGGGAAGAGCGCGCCACATCGCACGGCCCGGCCGGCGCGACCATCTTCGGCGCGGCGCTGCTCACGCAATGGGTGGACAGCGGCGGCTTGGAGGCGCTCGCGACATGAGCGCGCCGCCGGTCCTCACCGCCATCCGGCTGCCGGATATCCCGCACGTCCGCAGCGGCAAAGTGCGGGAGGTCTTTGACGCGGGCGAGCATTTGTTGTTTGTCGCGACCGATCGCATCTCGGCGTTCGACTGCATCCTACCGACGGGCATTCCCTACAAAGGGCACGTCCTCAATCAACTCTCCGCGTGGTGGTTCAAGCGTCTCGCGGACATCGTGCCGAACCACTTTGTGAGCGCCGACGTGCGCGAGTTTCCGTCCCGTCTCCGCCGCTATGAAGACCAGCTGCGCGGGCGTTCGATGCTGGTTCACAAAGCGTCGGTCATTCCCGTCGAGTGCGTCGCCCGCGGATACTTGATCGGCTCCGGATGGAAGGATTACCAGCGCGACGGGCGGGTCGCCGGCATCGCGCTGCGGCCCGGTTATCGCCTCGCCGATCGGCTCGATGCGCCGCTCTTTTCGCCCGCGCACAAAGCCGATAGCGGACATGATGAAAATATTACCTTCGACGATGTCGTCGCGCGAGTAGGCCCCGCGCGCGCGGAGGCCCTGCGCGATCTAACCCTGGCTCTTTACGCGCGCGCCGCGGAACACGCCGCGGCGCGGGGTCTGATCCTCGCCGATACAAAGTTCGAGTTCGGCGTTCGCGGCGAGGCCCTCCTCCTCGTGGACGAGGTCCTGACACCCGACAGTTCGCGCTACTGGCCCTCCGACGCCTATGCGCCGGGGCGATCCCCGCCGTCGTATGACAAGCAGTTTGTTCGCGATTATCTCGAATCGATCGCGTGGAACAAACTGCCCCCCGCCCCCGCGCTGCCCGACGATGTGGCCCGGCGCACCTCTGATAAATACATGGAGGCTTTCGAGCGGCTCACCGGGGAACCGCTCGCGGTCTAGCCATGCAGGTCCTCGTGGACCAATTTCTTGATTTTCTTACCCTCGAACGAGGGTTGAGCCCCCGCACGCACGAGGCATACGCCACCGATTTGCGCCGCTTCACCGGCTTCCTCCAGCGCGGCGGCGTCGCGGCGCTAAACAAGGTCACGCGCCGCCACATTTTAGATTATCTCATGTGGGAAAAAGAGCAGGGGCTTGCGGCGGCCTCGCTTTCGCGCCGCCTCGTCGCCGTGCGCGTGTTCATGCGCTATCTCCACCAGGAGGGCCTGCTGGCCGAGAACGTGGCGGAAACGATGGATTCTCCGAAACTATGGAAGCTCCTTCCCGAGACCCTATCGCCCGCCGAGGTGGACCGTCTGCTCGAGGCGCCCGATATAAGCAAACCGCTCGGGCTGCGCGATCGCGCGCTTCTGGAGACGCTCTATGGAACCGGGCTGCGCGTCTCTGAGGTCGCGGGCCTAAGTGTCGGCGATCTCCAATTCGATTCCGGCTATCTGCGCTGTCTTGGAAAAGGCCGCAAGGAGCGCGTGGTGCCGCTCGGCGGCGCGGCGGCCGCTTATCTTCGGCGTTACCTTGCCGAAGCGCGTCCGCGCTGGGATAGGAACGGCACGAATCCCCGGGTATTCCTCTCGAATCGCGGAAGCGCCTTGAGCCGGAAGACGATCTGGCAACTGATCCGCCGCCATGCCCGCGCGGCGGGCCTGGGCAAATCGATCTCGCCGCACACCTTGCGCCATTCGTTCGCGAGCCACCTGCTCGCCAACCAGGCGCCGCTCCGCGTGATTCAGGAAATGCTCGGCCATGCGGATATTGCCACCACGCAGATTTACACGCACGTGGACGGACGCCGTCTGCAGCAGGTTCACCGCCAATTTCATCCCCGCGCATGATTCTTCGACGCAACCCCTATAAGAAACTCGAGCACGCGCTCGGCTATCGCTTTCGAAAGCGGCGCCTGCTCGAACAGGCCATCACGCACCCCTCGTTCGCGCACGAGCAAACGGACGCCACACCCGACAATCAGCGCCTCGAATTCCTCGGCGACGCCGCGCTGGGCCTCGTCGCCGCGGCGCTCTTATATCGCAACCAGCCGGACGCACCGGAGGGCATGCTGACCAAGATGCGGAGCCTGCTGAGCTCCACCAAGGCGCTGGCGGATATCGCGCGCGACGCGGAACTCGGCGACCATCTGCGGCTCGGTCGCGGCGAAGACCGCGGCGGCGGGCGCATCCGTCCAACCATCCTGGCGGATGCGTTGGAAGCGGTCATCGGCGCGGCCTTCCTCGACGGCGGGTTGCGCGCCGTGGAACGCATCTTCCATACACTCTTCGAGCCGCGCATGACCGATATCGCGGGATCGCCGTGGCACGATAATCCCAAGGGCGAGTTGCAGGAGTGGTCGCAGCGGCGCGGTTCCGGCGCGCCGCACTATCGACTGATCCGCGAGGAAGGCCCCCCTCACCAACGCACGTTCACCGTATCGGTCGCTGTCGGCGGCGACGTCCTTGCGGAAGGATCGGGCGCGACCAAACGCGAAGCGGAGACCCAGGCGGCCCTGAATGCGCTGATCCATCTCCGCGTCTCTTCCTAACGTGCATTCGCGCCCCTTCGTCCGCTTCTAAATAAAACGCGGGCGCAACGAGTCGAATTATTATATTTGCATTAGCAATAAAGCGGGCTAATCTATTCTCTCCAACTAACCAAAGGGAGTATCCATGCCTCGTCGGAAGATCACATTAACCATCAACGAACTCATCGCCGAACTGCACCGCCGCCAACAGCAGCTGCCCCGTTTGCAGAAGCTCGCGGCCGACCTCGAAAAGAAGCTCGCCGGCATTCGCGCTGAAATCGCCGCGCTCGGCGGCGATGTGTCCGCGCCCGCAACTGCTGCCAAGCCCGGAATCAAGACGGGCCGCAAACCCGGCGCCAAGGCGCCCGCGGCTCCTGCCGCGAAGAAGCCCGCGAGTCGCCCGCGCAACAAGATGAGTTTGGCGGAGGTGCTGGTGTCCGTGCTCGATAAGAGCCATCCCAAGACGGTCAAGACGATCATGGCCGATGTGAAAGCCGCCGGCTACAAGACCACCTCCGAAAACTTCGACACGATCATCTACCAGACGCTCTCCCGCGAGAAAAAGCGCGTTGAGAAGGTCGGACGCGGCCTCTACAAGCTCAAATCCTGAGTCGGGCGCGCTTGACTTCAAGGCGAAGTCGAATACTCTCGACTCCGCGTTTCGAATTCCGGTGTAGCTCAATGGTAGAGCAGGGCGCTGTTAACGCCAAGGTTGTAGGTTCGAGCCCTACCGCCGGAGCCATATCATCCCGTGTCTCCTGACCTATCCACGCGCTATTCGTTCGATTATCTGGTCATCGGAAGCGGTCTCGCCGGTTTATATGCAGCGGCGGCAGCCGCGGAACACGGACGGGTCGCGCTGCTGACCAAGTCCGCGGCGCGGCAGAGCAGTTCGTGGTGGGCGCAGGGCGGTATCGCCGCTGCGATCGATCCGGAAGATTCCGCGTTTCTCCACTTCGACGACACCATCGCGGCAGGCCGCGGATTGTGCCGCCGCGCGGCGGTCGAAATTCTCGTCGGCGAGGGCGTCGAGCGGGTACGCGAATTGATCCGATGGGGCATGAAGTTCGACGAGGGCCACATGGGGCTGGCCCTCGGTCTCGAGGGCGGCCACAGCAAACGCCGCATCCTGCACGCATCAGGCAACGCGACCGGCCAGGCGGTCACGCAATTTCTCCTGGCGCGGGTGCTCGCGCATCCGCGCATTACCCTCTTCGAACATACGACGGTCGCCGAACTGGTTGTCGTGGACAACCAGTGTGTCGGGTGCATGGCGTTTTATGAGGACCGCTTCGAACCGTGGTTTTTCAGCGCGCGCGCGACCATCCTCGCGACCGGCGGCGCGGCAGGCAATTTCGAACGCACGACCAATCCGCCCACCTCCTCGGGGGACGGCATCGCCCTCGCCTACCGCGCGGGCGCCGAGGTCTGCGACATGGAGTTCGTCCAGTTCCATCCCACCGCGCTTTTCACGCCCAGCGGCGCGACCTTTTTGATCAGCGAAGCGCTGCGTGGCGAGGGCGGGCAGTTGTTCAACGCGGCGGGCGAGCGTTTCATGACGCGCTATGACGAGCGGGCCGAGCTCGCGCCGCGAGATGTTGTCGCTGCCGCCATTTTCCGGGAAATGCATCGCGAAGGTAAGCCCTTCGTCCTGCTCTCGATGAAGCACCTCGACCCGAATGCCGTGCGCACGCGCTTTTCAAATGTATATGAGGCGTGCCTGGCGCACGGCATCGACATCACCACCGATCCGATTCCCGTCGCGCCGGCGGCGCATTACACGATCGGCGGCATCGTCACCGGGCGGATGGCGGGCACCAGTCTCTGGGGCCTGTTCGCCTGCGGCGAGTGCGCCTGCACCGGCGTGCACGGGGCAAATCGACTGGCCAGCAATTCGCTGCTGGAATGCCTCGTGTTCGCGCGCCGGGCGGTCGAAGGCGCGCGTACGGTCGAGCCGCTTCCCTCCGCCGCCCCGCTGATCGGCGGCGATCTGCCGGTGCGCGATCCGACGCCGGTCGATCCGGCCCTGTTGGCCCGGTTGCGCGCGGAGGTATCGCACATGATGACGGAACATGCGGGCATTGTCCGGAACGGCGTCGCGCTCAAGCGCGCGCTCGACGCCCTGTACGACCTGCGCGACCGCCACGGTCCCTTGTTGAGCCGGTGGGCGGGCCGTCCGCTGCGCACCATGATGCGCGCCTGCACCCTGACCGTTCGCGGCGCGCTCTTGCGCGAGGAATCCCGCGGCGCGCACCAGCGCGAGGATTTCCCGGAGGAGAATCCCGCGTTCGAAGGACACATCACACAAAAGCGCGGCACGCGGCCGCGCCTCGCCACGTGGACATGAGGTCAGACATGGAACTCAACTGGTCGGAGGTGGAGCGTATCATCGATGCCGCCCTTCGCGAAGACGCGCCGGGGGGGGACATCACCACCAACTATCTTTTTTCGATCGAGGAAGAAGCGACCGCCGTGTTCCGAGCGAAGACGTCCGGCACGATCGCCGGCCTCGACGTGGCCGAGCGGGTGTTCCGCAAGCTCGATCCCCTCGCCCGCTTTTCGTCGCTGGTGAAAGACGGCGAACGCGTCGCGGCGCATGCGTCGATCGCCGAGGTCCGCTGCAGGACGCGCGCGCTGCTCACCGGCGAGCGGATCGCGCTAAACCTCATGCAGCGCATGTCCGGCATCGCCACGCTGACCGCGCAGTATGTCGAGGCCGTCGCCGGCCTTCCCGTTATCATCCTCGACACCCGCAAAACCGCGCCCGGCCTGCGCGTGTTGGACAAATATGCCGTTCGCATGGGCGGCGCGTCGAATCATCGCCTTTCGCTGAGCGATCTGGCGCTGATCAAGGACAACCACATCCGCCTTGCCGGCGGCGTCTGGGCCGCGGTTCGCCGGCTCCGCGCGCAGGCCCCGGCCGGCACGCGGATCGAGGTGGAGTGCGCCACGCTCGACCAGGTTCGCGAAGCGCTCGACGCGGGCGCGGACATCGTGATGCTCGACAATATGATGCCGAGCATGATGCGCGAGGCCGTCCGCATCGTCGGCAAGCGAGCGCAGGTGGAGGCCTCCGGGAACATCGCCCTGGATACCGTGCGCGCCGTCGCGGAGACGGGCGTCGATTTTATCTCGATCGGACGCCTCACCCACTCCGCCCCCGCGCTCGACATTTCCATGAAAGTGGCGTGAACACCGCGCATCGCGTAGAATACCTCTATGAGGGCGATTCAAGAGCCTCCCGAAGTGATTGAGGAGATTGCGCGCCTGAAGAAGGAGCGGCGCGCGGTCATTCTCGCGCACAGCTACGAGCGCCCGGAAATTCAGGACATCGCGGATTTTGTCGGGGACTCGCTCGGGCTATCCCGCCAAGCCGCGGCGACCGAGGCGGAGGTGATCGTCTTCTGCGGCGTGCACTTTATGGCCGAAACCGCGTCGATCCTGAGTCCGAACAAAAAGGTGTTGCTCCCCGACCTCGACGCTGGCTGCTCGCTCGCCGCAACCATCACCGCGGAGGAATTGCGCGCGTGGAAAGCCCAGCACCCCGGCGCCGTTGTCGTCAGCTACGTGAATACGTCCGCTGAAGTAAAGGCGGAGACCGACTATTGCTGCACCTCGTCGAATGCCGTGCAGGTTGTCAATGCGATTCCAGCGGACCGGGAGATTCTGTTCTGCCCCGATATGTTTCTCGGCCAGCACGTAAAACGCATGACGGGCCGAACGAACATGCGCATCTGGGCCGGCGAATGCCACGTGCACGCGGGCATTCGTCCGGAGCACATTCAACAGCAGCGCGACGCCCATCCCGGCGCCGAATTTCTGATGCACCCGGAGTGCGGATGCGTGTCGTCGCTTCTCTATCTCCAGGGCCTGGGCCAGACCTGCGCGATGGACGGCGCGAAGATTCTCTCCACGGAGGGCATGGTGCGGCACGCGCAGCAATCGCCGGCGCGGGAGTTTGTCGTCGCGACCGAGACGGGTATCTTACACCGCTTGCGGAAGCTAAATCCCGGGAAATCCTTTCACCCGGTCAGCGAGCGCGCGGTCTGCAAATTCATGAAGTTGATCACGCTGGAAAAAGTCCTGCGCTCGCTGCGCGAGGACGTGTTTGAAATCCGCGTTCCCCCCGCGATCGCCGAGCGCGCCCGCCTCGCCATTCAGCGGATGGTCGACATCGGCTGAGATCCCCTGCGAATCTCGCAAAGGGTCATCCGCCCGCGCGTGCGTTCGAATAGATCGATGATGTCGCGGTTCGACATGCGGATGCAGCCGTGCGAGGCGGGTCGACCCAGCGCCTGCTCATGGTTCGTGCCGTGGATGTAAATGAACCGCGCGTAGCTGTCGCAGCCGGTTCCCCTGTTGACACCCGGTTCCAGCCCGCGCAGGCGGAGGATGCGCGAGAGGATTAGATCGCGCCCGTCCTGCCCCTGCCACTGCGAGCGAGGCACAATTTCGCCGGTGAACCGCCGCGAGACGAATACGGCGCCCGCCGGCCGGCCTGCGCCGATCCAGCGCACCACGCGGTGCAGGCCCAGCGGCGTGCGATGAGACCCTACACGGTTGCCGACCCCGCGCCGACTGGTGGACACGCGATAGCGGCGGACACGCTGCTCGCCGATCCACAATTCGAGGCGCTGCCGAGCCACATCCACCACCAACCGCGCCGGCGCGTGGCGTTTCATGCGTCGAGCAGCCAGCAGCATTGATACGGCGCGAGATGCCCGTCGAAAGGCGCACCCGCCAGCGCATCGCGACGGCCGGCAAATCCGCGCACATCGATCGCGCGGTCCGTGAGGTTGTGCAGCGCATCCACCGCGCGCCCCGCCGCCGGCGTCCGGCGAATGGCAAGGACGCCGTCTGGCGCAGGCTCGACCGTTTGCGGCGCGTCCGGATGAAACGCGGCCAGGCTCGCGCGTGTCGCCAGTCGGCGGCGGAGCTCGTCGAAGATGATCCGCTCCCGCCCGGTTGGATCGCTCAGCAGGGAATCGAGTTCGGCGCGCACCCATTTCTTGCGATTCAGCGACCGCGCACGGCCGGTCGCGCGATAGCCCGCCTCGTCATTGCGCGCGCCGAACAGGCTCTGGATGTACACGGCCGGCATGCCCTGCAGCGACATGGGAACCGTCTGCGAGCAGAGGAAGCGCGCGGTATCGAGCATGAAGTCGCGTCCATCAGAAAGGGCGTCGAAGTAGGTGATATTCAGCTCATACGGCACATCTCGGCCGTCCTCCGCCCGGCGCGTGGACACCTGCCCGCCGCGCGCGCGGATGCGCTCGATCAGCGCGTTAATCTCCGCATCCGGCAGCAACCCCTGCAACGGTCGAACCCCGATTCCGTCGTGCGAGGCGGTGAAATTGAACCACGTGCATCCGGGCGGCGGCGCAGCGAGGCCGCGCAGCCACGCGAGCAGATGCCGGGCGTCGCCCGTCTGCAGCGCGTGCAGCAGCAGCGGCGGCAGACTGAACTGATAGACCATATGGGCTTCATCCGACGCGCCGAAATACGATATGTTCTCCTCGTGCGGCACATTCGTTTCGGTCAGCAGCAGCACCTCCGGGGCGACCATCTCGACGATTTCGCGCAAGAGCTTCACCACTTCGTGGGTTTCAGGCAGGTGAATGCACGGGGTCCCGATCTGCTTCCACACATACGCGACCGCATCCAGGCGTATGATCCGCGCGCCGTTCGCGATGTAGCCGAACAGGATATCGATGAATTCGAACAGCACATCCGGATTCCGGAAATCCAAATCCATTTGATCGTCGCTAAAGGTGGTCCAGACCCACGCGGGCCCATCGGCGCGCTGGACGCGGGTCAGCAGCGGCAGGCTGCGCGGACGCACCACGGCGGAGAGGTCCGCGGCGGGATCCGCCTCGATGAAATAGGACCGGTACGGCGCGTCGCCCTCGCGATAGGAGCGGAACCAGGCGCTTTTCCGCGACGCGTGGTTCAGCACCAGATCGAACATCAGATCGAACCGCTCGCCGAGCGCCCGCACGTCGTCCCAGTCTCCGAGTTCGGGGTTCACCGCGCGATAATCGATCACGGAGAAGCCATCGTCCGACGAATAAGGATAGAACGGCAGAATATGTAGTGTGCTGAACGCTTCCTGGAGATGTTCGTCCGCAAAGGTTTTGAGAGTCGTCAGCGGCGGTTCATCAGCGGCGCGGATGGAATCGCCGTACGCGATCAAGACCGCGTCGCGCTCGGACCAGCGGGTCGTCTCGCGCGGCAGCGTGCCGGCGCCGACGCCGTAGCGCCCGATCGCCGCAAGCAGGCGCTCCTTGCACGCCGGCGCCGACTCATCGCCATACAGGCGCGCAAACCGCTCGCGCAGGCGGCGGCGAAGCTCACTGGGAATCCATACGCTCATGTCATTGCTCCGGCATGCCGACAATGTTGGTGATCAACGTGTGCAGGCTGCGGCGCAGCACGGAATAGCCGTAGTAGCGCGCGCCGACGCGGTAATTGTGTTCGACCATCTCCTCGCGGTACGCGCGATCCTCCAGCACGCGGCGCACCTCTTCGGCCACCTGCCGCGTGACATAGCCGTCCATCAGCGGGCAGCGGAAGCCCTTCGGTTCGATGTCGCGCCCGAAGACGCCGTATCGATTCACGACAACCGGAACCTTGAAATAAATCGCCTCGAGAAACGCGTTGCCGAATCCCTCATAGAGGCTGGGATAGGTCACGAGGTCGGCGTGGGGATAAATGTCCCACAATGTGAACACCTTGCGCCCCTCCTCGTCCACCGAACGCGCGTCGGCGACGCGCGTCGAGACGAAGCGCAAATCAACGCGGGCCTCGCGCGCCATTTCGGCCAGCATGTTGCGATAGTCGAAGCCTTCATCGCCCGCCTCGTGCGAAATCACGAGTTTGTATTTCGGATCGTTGAGCAACTGGACCAGTTTGATTGAGTGCTCGATCCCCTTCCGCGGCACGATTCGTGTCGGCTGCAGAATAAACACGTCCGCCGGCGACAGACCGAGCTGCGCGCGCACATCCGACGCGTAGGCATCGACCGGCGGCGGCGGCCTCTCGAACTCGATCACGTTGGGAATCAGCACGGAGGGCATCCCCTTGCGCCGCGCGAGATCTTCCATCGCATCCTGATTGATGACCACATGCTGGAGGCGCGGGTCGCGAGGCGGGAACGCCATGTCGAGCAGGTCCGGCACCGCGTTGATCGAAAAGCGCGTGCGCTCCCAGAAGAAATCGTGGTGATGCGCGATCGCGGGCAGCGACGTCTCCGCGAGAAACTGCGTGATCGCGACGCCGAGCGGCACGTGCATCGGGATCGTGACGGCGTTCTGGATGATCAGGGTATTGATTTCGAAGCGCCGGGTGAACGCATAGAGCGTGGACTTCAGATACTCCGCGTAGTCGAGGATGCGCCGCGTCAGCAGCGGATAGCGCGTGGTGCGGCCCCAAATGCGCTCGTTGATCCAGACGTTCTCCGACCATCCGAAAAACGCCTCCGGCACGCACATGCTGCTGTCCGCCGGCCGGTCCAGCAGCCCCGCATACCAAAAGCTGCGGCACTCCATCTCGGCCAGCACATCGGCCCACTTCTGGCTTTCCAGCGAGACGCCGTCCGTGCCGGCAAAGCGGGTCGAGATGAATCCGATGCGATCAGCCATAAATTTTTCCGTGCTTGAGGCGCTTGGCGTGGACAGCGCGGGCGTTGCACCTTTAGTATAGCGAATTGAGTTTGTTCGGCTCAACCGAATACCCATGACAGGCCCCAAAGATCAGAAACCGTTGCTCGAAATGCTGGTGCGCGGCCTCAGCGAGCGCGCCGCCGCCGCGGAGGCGCTGCGCGAACAGTTGTTGGCGAACCTTGTCCTGGTGGGCGAGATTCCCGCGCCGACATTCAACGAAGCGGCGCGCGTGGACGCACTCCTGCTGCGCTGGAGCGAAAGCGGGCTGCTGAACTGCGCGCGCGATGCCATGGGCAACGGCGTCGGCGTCCTCCCCGGCGTCGAGGGACGCCGGTCCATCCTGCTGGCAAGCCACGCGGACACGGCCTTCGACGATACGGTGGACCACGCGATTTCCTTGCAGCCGGATTCCGTCACCGGCGTCGGCGTCGCGGAGAACGCGACGGCCCTTGCCGCCATCGCCACCCTGCCGGCGCTGCTGGAGCACCTCGGCATCCGCCTCAAATCGAACCTCGTCTTCCTCGCCGCCGGTCGCAGCGTCGGGCGCGGCAACCTGGAGGGTGTCCGCCATTTCCTCGCGAACACCTCGATCCCGCTGCACATGGGGCTCTGCATCGAGGGCACGCCGCTCGGCCGCCTGAGCTATCAGTCGATCGGCATGCGGCGCGGGGAGATTCACTGCCGCGTGCCGGCGGAATACGACTGGACCCGCTTCGGCGCGTCCGGCGCGGTGCTGACGATCAACCAGGTCATCAGCCGGATCGCAGCCATTCCGCTGCCGCGCCGGCCCGCGGCCTCCATCGTGCTCGGCTCGCTGGAAGCGGGCCACACCTACGACCACGTTGCGATGCAGGCGGTAATGCGCTTCGAGCTGCTGAGCGAGTCCCCCGACCTGGTTCAGCAAATCAGCGCGCAGTTCGCGGATATTGTCGCTGAGGTCGGCGCGCAATCCGGCGCGCACCTTGACCTGGACATTTTCGCGCAGCGCGAGCCGGGCGGCATTCCGATCGGCCATCCGCTGGTCCGCGTCGGCCGTCATATTGTCGAGTCGCTCGGCGTCCCGCTGCGCATCGCGCCGGACACGGGCGAGCTCGCGGCGCTGATCGACCGCAAAATCCCGGCCATCTCGATCGGCCTGACCACCGGCGGCTCGGTGGACGACGAGCACGACCAGGCGCAAATCCGCCCGCTCTATCTCGGGCTGGCGCAGGTCGTCACACTGCTGCTCGCCATGGACGGAGGGCTGTGCGATGAAGTTTAATCCGCCTTCCCCGCGCGATACGAAGCGCATTGGCGAACACATCACCGCATGGCTCGCCGGCAACACATACCACCACTCGCAGTTTGCCGATGTGCGCAAGCTCGTCGCCGCCAAGCAGCGCCAGTGCTTGAGCATCTCGCTATGCATTCCGACGCTCAACGAGGAATCGACGATCGGCAAAGAAATCGTCGTCTTCAAGGGCGAATTGATGAAGCGCCACCCGCTGCTCGACGAAATCGCGGTCATCGACTCCGGCTCGACCGATAAGACGCGCGAGGTCGCCGCGGAATTCGGCGCGGATGTGTACCTCTCCTCGAACATCCTGCCGGAGATGGGGGAAAAGCGCGGCAAGGGCGAGAATCTCTGGAAGGCGATCTACCAGCTCAAGGGCGACCTGATTGTGTATATCGACGCGGACATCACGAACATCCACCCGCGCTTCGTCTACGGCCTGCTCGGACCGCTGCTGTTGAACCGGGACATTCAGTATGTGAAGGCCTTCTACGACCGCCCGCTCGCGATGGTCCCGGGCGTGCGCACCGCGGGCGGCGGCCGCGTGACGGAGATCCTCGTGCGCCCGCTCTTCTCGCTGTTTTTCCCCGAACTGACCGCGTTGATCCAGCCGCTCTCCGGCGAATACGCCGTGCGCCGGACGCTGCTGGAAACGCTTCCGTTCCCGATCGGATACGGCGTGGAGACCTCTCACCTGATCGACGTTTATCATCGGTGGGGTCTCGACGCGATCGCGCAAACGGACTTGGACCAGCGTATCCACCGGAACCAGCCGACGCCGGACCTCGGCAAGATGGCATTCGGCATCCAGCGCGCGTTTCTCTCGCGGCTGAAGTCGCTCGGCCTCGTCAAGAGCCTGCCCGAATTGAGCACGGTCCTGCGCCAATTCCAATCGCGCGACGGGCGCTATGAGGAGATTGAGCACATCATCCGCGAGGAAGAGCGCCCCCCGATGATCGAAGTGCCGGCCTATCGAAAGAAGTGCGGCCTGCCCCCGCGCTAAGGCGCGAATGTTCCATGCGCTGTAATTTACAGAGCATGGAAGTCTGAAAAAAAGTTTTTGCAGAGTATGGAAATTTTCGGGCAATCCGGCACACTGCCCCGCATGAAAAGCAAGATTGCGCTGGTGCAGATGCGCTGCTCGCCGGACGCGGAGGAAAACACGCGCCGCGCGGCGGAGTTCGTCGCCGAGGCCGCGGCCCGGGGCGCACAGGTGGTATGCCTGCCGGAGATGTATCGCACGCCGTATTTCTGTCAGCGGGAAGACGCGTCGCTGTTCGACCTCGCTGAGCCGGTGCCGGGCCCTTCAACCGAGGCGCTCGGCGCGGCGGCACGCAAGGCGGGCGTGACGGTGATCGCGCCGATCTTCGAGCGGCGCGCGCCGGGGCTCTATCACAACAGCGCGGCGATCCTCAATCCGAACGGCGCGGTGCAGGGCCTGTATCGGAAGATGCACATCCCGGACGATCCGTGTTTTTATGAGAAGTACTACTTCGCGCCGGGCGATCTCGGGTTCCAGGCGTACGACACGCCGGCGGGCCGGATCGGCGTGCTGATCTGCTGGGATCAGTGGTATCCGGAGGCCGCGCGCCTGACCGCGTTGCGCGGCGCGGAGGCGCTCTTTTATCCGACCGCGATCGGATGGCACCCGCACGAGAAGGCGCAGTATGGCGCGGCGCAGCGCGATGCGTGGCGAACAGTTCAGCGCGGACACGCGATCGCGAACGGGGCGTATGTCGCGGCGGTCAACCGCATCGGCCATGAGCGGCCCGACTCGGCGGCCGCGGGGCTGGAGTTCTGGGGCACGTCGTTCGTCGCCGACCCGTTCGGCGTGGTGCTCGCGGAGGCCTCGACTGACAAGGAGGAAATCCTCGCGGTCGAGATCGACTCCGCGCGAGTCGAGGAAGTCCGCCGGAACTGGCCGTTCCTGCGCGACCGGCGGGTGGACGCCTACAGCGACCTGACCCGCCGCTTCGTGGATTGATTGCGATGCGCCTGCACTATCCGGCGGAATGGGAGCGGCACGAGGCCACGTGGCTCGGCTGGCCGCACAACCGATCCGACTGGCCGGGCAAGTTCGGCCCTATCCCCTGGGTCTTCGGCGAAATGGCGAGGCATATCGCCGCCGGCGAGCGCGCACATATTCTCGTGCAGGATGCGCGCCACGAGGCCGGCGCGCGGCGGGTGCTGCGCGCGGTGGGGGTTCCGGATGATCGGGTCCGCTTCTTTCGCTGGCCGACAAACCGCGGGTGGACGCGGGATCTCGGGCCGATGTTCGCGCGCGCGGGCGCGCAACAGAAAGGACTCGCAATCCTGGACTATACGTTCAACGCGTGGGCGAAATATCCGGACTGGCGCCTCGACAACGCCGTCGCCGCCAAGGCCGCAAAGGCGCTTGGCGTGCCGCGCGTGCCGGTGCTGCACCGAGGACGGCAGGTGACGCTTGAAGGCGGCGGCATCGATGTCAACGGATGCGGCACGCTGCTGACCACCGAGGAATGTTTCATGGACCAGAAGATCCAGTGCCGCAATCCGGGGTTCACGAAGCAGGACTGGGCCGCGGTCTTCAAACGCTATTTTGGCGCGACAAACATCCTGTGGTTCGGCAAGGGAATCGCGGGCGACGACACGCACGGACATGTCGACGATCTGTGCCGATTTGTAAATCCGAAAACGGTCGTTCTCGTGCGCGAGAAAAACGCGTCGGATGCAAATTACCGCGCCTTGGAAGAAAATTGGGAGCGTGTGCAGGGTATGCGGCTCGAAAACGGATCCCGCCTTGAGGCGATCCCGCTGCCGATGCCGAATCCGCTGATATTCAAGGGGCAGCGCCTCCCCGCGAGCTATGCGAATTTTTACATATGCAATGCGGCTGTGCTTGTTCCCACCTTCAACGACCCGCATGATCGGGACGCGCTGGGGATCTTCGGGGAGTTGTTCACGGATCGGCCGGTAATCGGCATCCACGCGGTTGATTTGGTGTGGGGACTTGGCACCCTGCACTGTCTGACGCGCGAACAGCCGGCGTCGGCATGAAGTCTGCTTATAGTTATCGCTTGGCGAAGGATGAAACGACACAGCATATGGCGCGACCCGGACTTTTGGTCCCAGGTCGCGATGCTCTCGCTGCCCTTCCTCGGATTTGCCGCGCTTTTTTTGCTGACAAAGCCCGAACTGCCGGAGGAATACCGCACCGGCGCGCGCCGCGCGCGGGATAGCCGGGCAACCCCGCGGATCGTGATCCCGGATGCCCTGCCTGCCGATGTGATCCCGAAGCTGTCCGCGATCAGCCCGCGCAACCTCGTCGATGTCGTCGAGCAAATGGCGCTGGACACGGAACAGACCGTCGCCGAAATCAACCTCGAGGTGCAGACCGGATTTACGCCGCGCCCGCCGATCGCCGTCGAGCAGAAGGGACTGCCGGTCCCGCAGTTTCGCACACGCACGTTTGTCACCGGATTGGCGAGCCCTGACGGCATCACCATCGACCCGCGCACAGGCAACATCTTCGTTTCCGAGGAAGAGGCGCATCGGATCGTCATGATCACGCCCCGCGGGCGGATGCGCACCGTGATCGATCAGGACACGCGCCTGTACGTGATGGACGGGCGCACCCAGAAGCGGATCGTGCCCCTCCGCTCGCCGGAAGGGCTCGCCATGGACAGCTTCGGGCGGTTGTACGTGGTGGAAGATCGGGAGAAGGGCCGCATCCTCGCGATTCAGCTCGATGAATCCGGAAGGGTCGGACCGACGGAGGTGATCCGGTTGCCCGGCCAGGCGGCGGGTTTCCAGTGGGAAGGGATCGACGCGCGCGATACGG
The DNA here is from genome assembly GCA_937958885.1 of uncultured bacterium. Taxonomy (GTDB): domain Bacteria; phylum Verrucomicrobiota; class Kiritimatiellia; order CAIVKH01; family CAIVKH01; genus JAMLJG01. Next base: position 59,028 of record CALGMT010000047.1, read on the forward strand.
GCGAGATCGTACTGACCGGCTCGACGGCGGAGAACGCGCTCGGCGCAGGCGGCATGGTGCAGGGCGCGCTGGTCTATCGCGACAAGGACGGGCGCTGGTGGGTTCCCATCATGCGCCCGATGGCGGGTCTCGCGGATGTGTCCTTCTCGAAGGGAGGTCAATTCGCCGTCTACACGGATGAAATCACCGGCACGCTGGGATGGATTGACCTGCAGTCGCGATTCCTCCGAGAGGGCGCCAGCCAACGCTCCTTCAAATCGCCGGAAGGCGTGTGCGTCCTACCGGACGGCAGGCTCGCCGTCGCCGAGGAGGGCGGGCGGATTTCGATCGTGGATCCCGACGGCGATCATATCGCCGTAATCGCGGAGGGATTGGGGTCCATCGAATCGATCATCTGGGACGACCGCGGAAACCGGTTGCTGGTCACTGCCGACGCCAGCGGCAGCGTGCTGGAGCTGATTCCCGATACCCCGTTTGCCGCCGGTATCGACCGGATGCAGCGCGCGATTTGCCAATCTGAAGGGGCCATCCGACACGTGCCGCCGACCCCGCCTGAGTTCCTCCGCCCGCTGCTGGAAATGGGCGGCTTGTGGGATCTCAATCCGGACTTCAATCTCGCATTCGACGAGTTGACCCGGCGCGTGCCGATACTCGCGACCGACGCGCAGGCGGTCTTGCTACAGGGGTCCGACGAGGTGCCCGATCCCGTCGTGCACCTTCGTTTTGTCGCGCTCGACCCGAACCGCCTGCGCTTCGACGAACCCGGATTCGATTTCGCCCTCAGCGCCATGATCCTGCGCACGCGGTCGGGCCAGATTTATAAAACGAAGCTCGCGCGCACCGTCATCATGAGCGGTAATCTGTGGAGCGGTGAGTTCAAGAACCACGGCACTTTCGACGTGCCGGTGCCGTTCGCCTACCAGGCGCAACCCGGCCCGCGCGGACATGCCGTGATTCATTTTACGGGGCTTGGACGGTCGCCGGACATCTCCATCGCCTTGAATCCGTCGAAGCCGGAGGAGAGCTACATGCTCATCACCCATATCAACGGCACCCTTGAGCAATACCGGTTGGTACAGACCCGCGCCTCGGACGGATCGGACAATTGGGTGGTCTCCATGCCCGCCCGCCGCCAGGTCCCCTGGCTGAACATCTCCGATCCGCTGGTGGACGCCCGAAAGGAAGACACGCTTTAAGCCGAGTCATGCGATTCGCTGTACAGGCGCGGCGCGATGTGCTCCCATAATCGCCCTATCCCGTGAACGCTGGAAAACGCATATTATTGGCGCTGGCGCTGACGCTGCTGGTGTGGCTGCCCTTTTCGTGGCCATTGCCGCGTCACTTCGACGATGCGCTGCCCGTGGGCGTGACCAAACGCGAGAACCCCCGGCACAACATCGTCCACATGATGCCTGGGGATCACCTGCAGTTCCTCTATTACATGTGGATTTTCAGCGACTACCTCGCCGGGGGCACGCCCTTTTTCTACAACCTGTACGAATTCAACGAAGGCGACGACGCAGCGCGCTACCGGCCCGGTTCGTACTACATGCCCTATTCCATAGCATTCGCGCTCTTCTACCAACTGGGCAACCAGGCCTTCGCGTGGAACGCGGTCAGTCTGCTCGCGCTGTGGGTCGCCTGCTGGTTCACCTGGCTGCTCGCGCGCCGGTACACCCGATCGGAGGGCATCGCCGCCGTCGGCGCCTTGCTGGCGCTGCTCTTTCCTTATCAGTGGATTCAACTGTTCGGGGGCAGTCCGGCCGGATTCGGCATGTCCTTTGTGCCGATGCTGCTCTACGGGTTGGACCTCGCCGTGCGGGACGGGCGGATGCGGGGCGGCGTGCTCGCGGGCTGCGCGGTGCTATTCGCAAGCGCGACGGATACGCACGCATTTTTCTTCAGCGCGCTGATGATTCCCTGCTGGTGCATCGTCGCGTTCACGCAGCGGACGGGCTTTGCATGGCGGCAGCCCGGCGAGTGGTTGCGCCTGGCGCGTGCGCTCGCGCCGGTTGCGGCGCTCGCGGCGCTGGCGTTCCTGCAAACACGGCTCGGGACGCGGCATATCCAGCACTCCCACGCAGCGGGGGGGCGCCGCATGCAGGAAATCGCGCTGTTTTCCCCGAAGGCGGAGGGTCTGTGGGCTTGGCACGAGATTGATGTGTCGTACCACATTTATTTTGGATTTCTCATTGTCGCGGTGCTCGGCATCGGCCTGATCGGTCTTGCGGTCCGCGCAGCGCGCGCGAGAGACCGGTCGTCCGTCCAACGCGCCATCCTGATCGGGCTCGTCTGCGCGGGAATCACAGGGATCATCCTGCTCGCGCTCGGTCCGTTCAGCCCGTGGGACGGCCGCGCGTTCAATGCCGCTCGGAAATTCATCCCCGGCTACACGATGATCCGGCAGCCCGCAAAAATCTTCGTGTTGCTTCCCGCGCTGCTCGCCGTCGGTGTCGCCGCCTCGCTTCAATGGACACTCGATCGGTTCGGCCGCCGCGCTCGCTGGATCGCAGCCCTCGTCGCCGTCGGGTTCGGCATCGAATATCTGTTTCAAACCAAATTGCTGATCAGCCGGGTGGACGACAGCAATGCCGCCTATGCGGCGGCCGCGCGGGACGCGATAGCCCGCGCGCGAAAACCGCGCGCCATCATCCTCCCGCTCTGGCCCGGCGATTCGCACTACACGTCGGTCTATCAATACTACGCGACACTCTATCGCATCCGCATGATCAACGGCTATCGCCCCTTCGTGCCGTCCGCGTACATCGAGGGCGTCTTCCGCCCCTATCGCAGTCTGAACCTCGGCTACGCGAGCGACGCGCAACTCGACAGTCTGACGTCGCGCGGCATCGAGCATGTGATTCTCCACGAGGATTTGTATCCGGAGAAAGTCAGCGCCTTCCCCGTGGCCAGCGCGCTGGCGGGTCTACTGAATCACCCCCGATTGTCGCTCCTGCAGCAGGATGGGCCCATCTGGGCATTTCGAATCCTGCCCACCGCAGAGGCACGCGAGCCGGTGGCCACGCACTGGAACGTGCACTTTCCCGCGCGCCGCATCGAGGCGGAGCGCCAGACCCTTCAAGGCGCGGTTCGCGTCGACGCGGAGGACGCCAGCGGACAGGCCTACATTCGATTGGAGGGCGACGCGAGCGCAGCGACGCGCCCGATTTCCGCGCGCGCACTGCCGCACTGCCGCTGGTGGATTCGGGCCCGCGGCTCTGGACGACTCGCGGTCGACCGGCACATCAGCGGCGAGTCGATCGGCGCGATCTCCTCCACGGTCGATTGGCCCGATTGGAATTGGATCGAAGTGCCCGCCGGACAATGGGACGATGCGCCCGACTTGACGGTCAGCCTGCGCGTAGCGGAGGGTACGGTGGATGTCGATGTCCTCCACCTCGTCGCAGGCGAATGGCATTTCCTGGAGGTCGGCGAATCGATTGAGATCCCCGCCCCGGTCTTCTTCCATGCCGGACACACCGACCTCGCCGACGATTCGGTGGTGTATCTGCCCTGGCGCGATCGGCGCGACCTCGTGTTTTACGGCCCGAAACTGCCGATGCAGCCCGGCCGCTATCGCATCGAAATCGAGGGCGCGGTCGGGCGCGCGTCCAGCGGGCGGGGCGGCACCTGGGTGGCGGCCTGCCCCGAGGGAACTGAAATCGGGCGAGCGGAAATGAACGCAGACTCGGCCATGCAATGGCAGGTGGACATTCCCTCGAACCTGCCCTTCCTGATGGCCTTCATCTACGCAGGGGAAGAAGAGACCCGGATCACCCGCATCCGACTGATTCGCGACCAATAGCGCGCCGTTACTCCTGCGCGGCTTCTTCCATCAAGCCCTTGAAAACGCGCTTCAGGTCGCGACCGAATTTCTTGATTTCACTCCGCAATTGCTCGTCCTCGACCACCGCCTGGATCGAGCGACCAAGGTCGCCGAACAGGCGCTCCGCCGCGCTCTCCATCACACCGGCGACCAGCAGATCGCCGATCTGGCGGGTGCTGGTGACATCGGCGTGCTCGCGGTCCACCTTGATATCAAGCGTTGTGATGGCGGGGTCTCCGCCGCCGCGATAATCGTGATATTCGACCGTATCGATTCGTATGCGCAATCGATCGATCCGGAACGGGCGCTCCGATTTCGATCCGGCCTTCTCCCCGTCAGGTTCGGCCGGCGCAGCTTGGCCGCCGCGCGGCGGCGATTCGCCGGCAGGCGCAGGCGCGCCTCCGCGAGAAGATGCCGAACCCGACGCGCGCGGGGGCTTGCCGGACAGCCGCTGGAGATTCGTGTCGCCGGCGATATTGCGGACGATCACCACGCGCGGAATTTCCAGCTCCATCGCTTTCAAATGCGTCTCGCGCCGTAAGAGCGCCCACGGATCGATATCCACGTGCGCGCGCTGGACGACGAACGCGATCGGCTCGGGAAAATCGGGCGGATTTCGCACCACTACGTCGAACAAGTCGGCGCGGCTCGACCACAAATGGGTCTTCAAGCGGCCGATTTCCAAGCCGAACCCGGTTTGCTCCGCCAGTAGTCGGCGCGCCTCCATCTTGATCAGTTGGTTGCGCGCGAGCAGTCCGAGCGCCAACAGCAACAACACGGCCAGCGCCACAAGTTTGATAACTTTCATGGCCTATACGATATCGTCGCGCGTCCGATTTCCAATCCGAATTGAATCGCGTACATGCCCACTTCGCCATTGGAAATTCCCGCGGACCGCTTAAAATGGAGTCATGCAGAGCAGTTTCGTTTTCCAGTGGAGCCAATTGCAGCGGAAGGCCTCGGGGATGGACGAACCCTCGCGCCCGTCATCGGGCGCGCCGCCCTGGTCTCCGAACACCGACATCTTCGAGGGGCCCGACGGCCTGCTGGTGCGCATCGAAATCGCGGGCGTCCCGACGGACGCCGTCGAACTGCTCGTGGATGAAACCGTCCTCGTGCTTCGCGGGGTGCGCCGCGATTCGCTGTGTTCGGAAACGGCCTCGGGCTATCGCTTTCGCCAAATGGAAGTCGATTTCGGCCCCTTCGAGCGGGTGATCCAGCTTCCGTTTTCCGTGGATGGCGCGCATGCGCGCGCCTCGCTCAAGGATGGTATGCTCTCCATTCGCCTACCGCGCGCGGCGGCTCCGCAGGTCTCGCACGTGCGCATACGCATGGGCGGCTCGCCGTGAAGCGGGAGCGCCCCCAATCCCCGGAAGCACAACCGCCGAGCGCGATAGTGTCTGTCCGCGATTCGGAAGAGGATGCGATTCCCTCCATTTTGCCGGTGCTTCCGCTAAACGATGTGGTGGTGTTTCCCGGCATGATCGCGCCGCTGGTGGTGAACACCACACGCTCCATCAAACTGGTTGAGGATGCCGGCGCATCCGGGCGCTACTTGATCGCCACGCTGCAAAAAAACCGGGCGACGCCGGACGATCAGGTATCGATCGAGGATCTGATGCCGCACGGCTGCGTGTGTCGATTGCTCAAAATGCTCCGTTTCCCTGACGATACGGTGCGCGTGCTCGTGCAAGGCGTGTCCCGGTGCAAAATCGAGGGTCATGGCGAAGGAGGCCCGTATCTCCGCGCCCGTTATACCCTGCTCGAAGATGCCGGGGTGGAGGACTCGATCGAAGCCGCGGCGCTCGCGCGCAATGCATCGACCCTCTTTCAGGAAGTCATCACGATGTCCCCCACCCTGCCCGACGAGCTCAAAATCGCCGTGGTGAACATCGAGGAGCCGGGCCGCCTGTCCGATCTGATCGCGGCAAATTTAAATCTCACCCTCGACGACCGTCAGAAGCTGCTGGAAGAAACACGGCCCATCGAGCGCCTGAAGATACTCGCTCCGCTGCTGAACCGCGAACGCGAGGTGCTCCGCGTCGGCAATGAAATCCAATCGCAGGTCAGCCAGACCTTTTCGAAAACCCAGCGCGAGTTTTTTCTCCGCGAGCAGTTGAAGGCGATCAAGAAGGAACTCGGCGAAACCGATCCGCAGCAAATCGAGACCGGCGAGATCGAGGAACGAATCGCCAGGGCGCGCATGCCGCCCGACGTGGAAAAGACTGCCCGCAAAGAACTGGAGCGCCTCGGATCGATCCCGCCCGCGTCTCCGGAACACGGCGTAATCCGCACCTATCTCGACATCCTGTGCGAGCTGCCGTGGGCGGTGATGACCGAGGATCATCTCGATATCGCGCGCGCCGCGCGGGTGCTGGACGAAGATCACTACGACCTCAAAAAAGTAAAGGACCGCATCCTCGAATATCTCTCGGTCTTGAAATTAAAGCGTGACATGAAGGGCCCGATTCTTTGCTTCGTCGGCCCGCCCGGCGTGGGCAAAACCTCGCTCGGCCAGTCGATCGCGCGGGCGCTCGGCCGCGCGTTCGTGCGCGTCTCGCTTGGCGGCATGCGCGACGAGGCGGAGATCCGAGGACATCGGCGCACTTATATCGGCGCGATGCCGGGCCGCATCATCCAGAGCCTGCGCAAGGCCGGAACGCGCAACCCGGTGTTCATGCTCGACGAAATCGACAAGCTGGGCTCGGATTTCCGGGGCGACCCGGCATCGGCGCTGCTCGAGGTGCTCGACCCTGCGCAGAACAACACCTTCACGGATCACTACCTCGACGCGCCGTTCGACCTCTCGCACATTCTGTTCATCGCCACCGGCAATATCGTGGATACAATGCCGGCGCCGTTGCGCGACCGGATGGAAATGATCGAACTGCCCGGCTACACGCAGCAGGAGAAGCGGTTCATCGCGGCGCGGCATCTGATCCCGCGTCAAATCGAAAACCACGGCTTAACCCGCAAGCAGATCCGCATTCCGACCGCAACCGTAGAAAAGGTCATCGCCGATTACACGCGCGAAGCGGGCGTCCGCAACCTCGATCGTGAGCTGGCGGCGCTCTGCCGAAAGGCCGCACGGCGCATTGCCGAGGGCAAGGCAACATCCATTACGGTTCGACCCGACATGCTGCGCGAATGGCTCGGTCCGGTCCGGTTCGACGCGGAGACCGCGGAGAAACGCACCATCCCCGGCGTGGTTACCGGCCTGGCGTGGACATCCACCGGCGGCGACATCCTTTTCATCGAAGCCACGCGCATGGCCGGCAAGGGCCAGTTGATCCTCACCGGCTCGCTGGGCGACGTGATGAAAGAATCCGCGCGAGCCGCTCTGAGTTATGTTCGGGCGCATGCGGCGGAATGGAAGCTCGACCCGAAGTTTGCCGACGAATCGGATTTCCACATCCACGTGCCGGCCGGCGCGATACCCAAGGACGGCCCGTCCGCGGGCATTGCGATGCTCGCCGCCCTGCTTTCGCTGGTGACCGGGAAACCGGTGCCCGCCACGCTGGCGATGACCGGCGAAATCACGCTGCGCGGACGCATCATGCCGGTCGGCGGCATCAAAGAAAAAGTGCTCGCCGCAAGCCGGGCGGGCATCACCGAGATTGTGATGCCCGCCGCCAATCGGCGCCACCTCGACGACGTGCCGGCGGAAATTCGCAAGAAAATCGCGTTCCGTTTTGTGCAGCACGCTGATGCCGCCATGCGATTGATTCTTCATACGCCTGCGCCAAAGGCTCGCCGGCGATGAACCGCGCCTGCGCGATGTGCCTCGCCGTCTTGCTGCTGCTCGCCGCACCGATCATGGCCCAGCAGCGAGCGCCATCCGGCCCGCCTGAAGCGCGCCAACTGCTGAATGACGTCATTCTCGCGCTGCCCGACATCCCCCTTCGCGTCACCGGAGATCTCACCGCCCGCGCGCGCGGCGGCGCGCCCGACATGCGGAAAGGCGTGGAGATGCTGCTCGACTGGCAGGCCGATCCTCCGACCGCCCGCTACACCCTGCGCGACGCATTTGGCGGGACCCACAGCCATCTGGCCATCACGTGGGAACAACCCCGCACGCCGGTTTATCGGTATTTCGAGGGCTACCCGCTTCGGGCCGCGCCGCTGCCCGACCTGGTCGACGCGATCCCGGGCACCGACATCAGTTGGATGGACCTCAGCCTCTCGTTCCTGTGGTGGCCCGGCGCGCAGACGGTCGGACGCGAGGACGTGCGCGGCCAGAGTTGCTGGGTAGTGGACATTCCCGCGCCCGATAGCTTCTCGGGGTGCGCAGGCGTTCGCCTGTGGATCAGTCCGCGCATCAACATCATGCTCAAAGCGGAGGCCTATGACGCGAACAACCAGCCCATGCGCCGTCTGGACGTGAAGAGTTTCAAGCGCATCAACAATCGCTGGGTGATCAAAGACATCGAGCTCACGAGCCTCCCTGCGCGCACCCGCACCGTCTTGCGGGTGCGCAACGTCGAAGATCGAACCCGAAAAAGTTTCATTCGCATGGATGGCAGTGGAAGCGAACCGGACATGGAAGCGGGTGTCGACGACGCGCCCCCCGATACAACCGAGGACGATTCCTACGAACCGGTCGTCCCGACGGACGTCGAAATCGACCCGCCCGACACCCCCGATTCTCCTTGAACTGAGCGTATCCTCCTCGCCGTTCCATTTCCCCGCCGCTCAGCGTTATTCTTCATCGGGGCTGGAGCCAAACGGGTTATTGATTCACGATCTTTTGACTCGTTTAGAAAACAGCGGTTCGGGTTCGGGCAAAATACCCACCCCCGCTTCGCGGCCCCCTCCACAGGAAGGGACGATTAGATTTGAGCGCAACAAAAACTAGTCCCCTCCTCCGGAGGGTGCCCGAAGGGCGGGGAGGGTAAAGTCGCAAACGGAGCCCGAAGTGCGTCGAAGTGCGTGGTATTTTGGAGCCATGATTTGGGCAACAACCCCTCATACGATTTGCGCGTTCGCTCGACCTGCAGGCGCGGCGCAGGGGTTCAGCGGAAGGCCATGACGAGGATCGCGGCAACCGCAAGAATGACGCCGGCATATGCGGCAGGTGTCAACACTTCGCGCAGGAAAAGAAACCCCAGCACGTTGCTCAAGACGATCGAACTTGCCCCCAGCAGCGCCATGGTCTTTCCAAGCGGAATATGCGCGAAAACATAGAGCTGGCCGAACATCGCAATCTGCCGGATGGCCTGATAGCCCCAGAACCAGCCGGAGGTCAGCATCCCCGCGTCGAAGCCGTACTTCCTCATGAAAAAGCGCCCCATGAAGTCGGATGTCGTGTAGAGCACCTGCGTGCCGAGCAACACAACCAGCGGATGAAGCGCGAGCGATTTCATGGCCGCAGTGGTGTAGCGGGCCGCGGGCAACTCGACAAGCGCGATCAGCGCAGGGCGGCCAGCCGCTGCGCCGCCCGCTCCGCCGCCGCGCGCGCCAGCGGACGCGAATCCTCCGGCGGACCGAAGCCGCTCGCGAAGGCGGTGATGCGGATGTGCGGATCGACCAGGAGGTGGATCAAGCCGCCCTCCGACAGGACTACTGCGCCGGAGGCCATCTCGCCTTCCCGTCGCATGCCGTGCACCCTTTCCATGATGCGCGCCTGCATCCAAACGGGCGAGTCCGCCGCCGTCCATTGCAGCGCGATCTCGATCGAGCGCCTCCAATTATCCGCATCGGTTTCCCATGCGCATCGCGACAAAACAAGCCGCTCCGCGCGGCGCTCGGCAATCAGACGCGGCGTCAATGATAGGCCGGCCAATACGCGGATTTCTTCCTCCGTCAGCAACGCACAGGCGTCAGGCAACGGACGTTCCGCGGCGGGTTTTTCATCGACGGAACGCGCGGACGCGGGCGCCCGCTCCGGCGCGCGAGAGACGCATGCGCCGCATACGCACGCGAGCAGCGCTAAAACTCCGCACAATTGAATACGATCCGATATACGCATGTGGCGCTTCGACAAACGACCTTGCACTTTTCCTGGAGAAGCGGCGCGCCGCACACCGGACACACCAGCGGCGCGCGCTCCTCGTCCTCCTCTCGCTTATCTTCCGTCTCGTTCATGGCGTCAACCCGACCCCTATGCGGTACATCCGCACGCCGGATGCATTCGTATCCGTCACCGTCAACAATCCGGATCCTGTGACATTGCTGAACGCGGGCAAGAGGCCGAATGCCGGGTTTATCAGCAGATTCGTCGAGAACTCGACGCGGTATGAACGCCCGGTCACCGCCCACCACGACAAATCCATGCCGCTCGTCGGATGGCGCGCGAAACCGGCGATCGATAAGTAGGAGGCGGAATCCGTCGGAAGCGTGCCCGCGATAAATTCCGCGCGGTTGGGAACACCGTCGCCGTCCAGATCGAGCGCTGCATCGCCGGCATGGAGCGGGTCGAGTCCGAACCAGCGCTCCCATTCGTCGGGCATGCCGTCGCCGTCGCTGTCGACCGTTGCGGCCGGGTCCACGCTGTACGTCAGCGTCGCGTCGTGGAATCGGAACGTGTACACACCGGCCGCCACATTCGACAGCACGATGTCGTCGCCAAACGTGCCGGGTTCTGCGGTCTGCGACAGCGGCGGCGTGAATACCGTCTGATTGGTGTCGCCCCAGTTCGCAAAACCCCAGGATCGGTTCGCCACAAACTTAAACTGCAAAGAGGTCGTCGCCGGAAGCGCCGTAACAAAGGCCCACTGCGAAGAGGCCACCAGCCGCATATTATCGGCCGCCTCGTTCCACAAATTGAAGGTGCCCGCCACGGCCATGCTCGTGTAGGCGCTCGGAAAGGATACCGATGGCGGCGTGTCGCCGCCGGACAGAAGCGCGATCGTACGCGCGGATCCGTCGTCGCCCACTTTTACCCACGCGCGGCGGGAAACGGTGTCATACGCCCAACCCGCCCCGGCGGTGTTGCTCAAATCATCGCGATTCGCGCGACGGTGCAGCGGACTCCCGTTGAGCGTCGCGGCGACCACGTTCGACATTGCATGCGCGACCACATAGAAATCGCGCGCGCCGGGATCATAACTGCCGGCGCGGGGCTCGATCCATACGGTGAGGCCGGTGGATGATCCCTGCGCCGCGATCGGCGTTGTCGCACATACCCCGGCGAGATAATTCGTCGTCCGCCCGTCATCCTCGAACAGCACGAAGCGATTGGACGGACCCGGCCACACGTGCAGATCGAGCCATGCGGGGTTGAAGGCGTGCACATGCGGCATCGGCGGTCCCATGGGAACCACGGCGCCCGCGCGCGCGAACACGGGCAACCGAGACAGCGACGCCGCCACCGTGACGCTCTGTCCGCCCGCATACCGATCGCCGGAGTCCCAGTGATACCACTCGCTTCCGGCCGGCAAATACACGGTCCGGCTGTTCGCGCCGGACAAGTAAACCGGCGCGGCCAACACATGCGTCCCGGCCATCAGGTCGAAGTCGTTCATCGACCAGGTATTGGTGTCGGTCGGGAAATAGAAGGCGGTCGGCACATTCATCGGGACGCCGCTGGTGGATGCGCGGTGGGCAAGACTGTAGAGATAGGGCATCAGGCGATAGCGAAATTGGATCGCTTCGCGATTGAAGGCGGTGTACGGCTCGCCGAACGCCCAGGGTTCCTGGTCGCTCGCCCACAAATCATTGTGATTGCGGAAGAGCGGATTGAGCGCGCCTTGCTGGTGCCAGCGCACCAGCAATTCCGAGGTGGTGTTGCTGATGAACCCACCGACATCGTGCCCGTAATTCGCCTGGCCCGACAGCATCACGCTAAGCCCCATCCGCGTGTTGAATCGGAGATGGTCGAAATTCGAGCGGTTGTCTCCGCTCCATCCCGCGGCATACGCCTGCACCCCCGGCCACGCGGATCGGCTCAACACAAAGGGGCGGAGCGCCGGGTATCGCGATTTCAACGCATCGTGCGAAACCTGCGTTTGCCACAGGCTGTAGGTGTTCCGGTTGACGGTCGTCCACTTCCGCGTATCGTTGGTCGTGAAATCCCCATAGCGTCCGCCGAGATACCAAAGCGTGTTCAGCGGCAGGGCGTTCTCATTCGGTTCATTCAGGTCGTTCCAGATGCCCTGAAATCCGTACGCGGCAAAATAGTTGGTCAGCAATCCCCTCCACCATCCGCGCGTTTCATGGATGGTGAAGTCCAACCATGAAACGGCGCCGAGAAAGTTTGTGCCGACGTAATTATTGAGCGCGTTGTCCTTCAAGAAATACAGATTGGATGCGGCCGCCGCGTACAACGGGTCGTTCGTCGTCAACAGCGGCTCGACGAGCGGCACGAGCTGAAAGCCGAGATTGCTCGCAACCGCCACCAGTCCGGGCACGTTTGTGTAGGACGTGTTGAAGGTCATCTGGTGGTTCTGGCCGCCGTTGAATTGCGATCCGATATCGAGATAAATCGCATCGCATCCGATGCCGCGCGCGCGAAATTCGTCCATCAGCGAGAGCACCTCGGCCTGCGAAAAATAGCTGTGCCGCGACTGGTGATAGCCGTAGGCCCACTTCGGCAAAAAGGCCGGTCGCCCGGTCAATTCCGAAAAGCGATCGATCACCGCCGCCATCGTATTGCTCAGCCCGCCGCCGAAGAAAAAATAGTCGAGCTGGTCGTCGCCCGCCTCAAACGAATACGCGCCGTTCGTCCCCGATAAATCCACCACGGGCCGTGCCGGATTGTGAAAAAATACACCGTACGCAAACGCGGGGCGGCCGGTGGATGGGCCCTGCACGCCGTACCAGAACGGAAGCGCGGTGTATTTCGGCGCTCGAAACTCTTCAAACCCGTAGGTGTCCTGCGTCCAGAATTGGAAGACGCGGCCCCGCCGATTCAAGGGCCCCCCTTCGTCGCCCAACCCGAAATACGCCTCGCCAGGGGGCATCTCCTTGACCGCGCGCAGCTTGAAGCCGGTCGGCCGATTGGAAACACTCGACGAACCGTCGGGCCAGGCCACCTGTTGATAGGCGAAGGTGTCCAGGGCCATAAAGTAATCGCTGTCCCACTCGATGCGCCGGTCCCGCAACAAATCCCGCCCTGCGGCGTCCTTGAAATGGACCTGGAAGCGATTGCTAAAAACCACGTCGACGCGCAACTGCTCCGTCTCAATGAGGAAATTCGTCGCACTCACGGCAACAAAACTGTTGCTGAACGAGGGCCAGTTCGTGAGCGGTTTCGCGATGGCGATCTCCTCGCGCTCGAAGAAATTCGTGCCGAGGAAATAGAAGCGCACGCGCACCACATCCGGCGCGTAGGGCGTCACCTCGGCGATGCCCTGCGGCGCCAGCTTCACAAAAAGGGACCGGTGGCCGGTCGCATTGGTGCGAACCGACCATGCCTGTACCGGCCCGTTGGTCTGCGGCGCGGCATGCGAGAACCCACTGGCCGCGACAAGCGCTACCGGCAAGAGCCGCAGGAATTGACGATGATAACCCATAAATGATGCGGCGCTAAAGATGTTCTAACATACCACGGAACAAGGCACTCGTACATCATGGACTGGGCGGTGCTCGCTTTTGACGTAAGATGTGATACTATTCCGTTTTCAGGAGGAGTATGAAACCGATTCCAATCCAGCAGGAAGACACGCCAGTCATCCGAAAAACAAAAGAACTCTGCCAGGCCATACTGGACCAGCCGGCCTATCAGGAAATGCGGCGCACCATCGCGGAATTTTTGAGCGACGCCCACTTGCGGAACCAGTACCAGCGCCTGTGCGATCTGCAGGATATGCTGCACGAGAAACACGAGAGCGGAGAGCCGGTGACCGATCTGGAAATCGCGCAATTCGAGCGCGAGGAAACCGAATTCCTCTCGAATCCCGTAGCGCAGGGATTCATCGACGCGCAGCGGGCCATGCACAAAATAGAGAAAACGGTCGGCGCGTATGTCCGCAAGACGTTCGAACTGGGTCGCATGCCGGCGGACGAGGACTTTGCGGGCGGCGGCTGCGGGCCCTCCTGCGGATGCAGCTCCTGACGCCGGGCCGGGCAATCAGGACGTCGAGTCCACTTCCTCCTTGATTGCCGCAATGCGGCGCGCATAGTTCCGCAGTATGAACCTCGTTGAAAGCGGCTCAACCTCATCAGGGTCCTACGTTGTCACCGGCCTCGCCGTTCTCGGCATTCTGCTCGGCGGTGTCGGGTTGTATGTCGGACTCTCCGGACGCGGCGCAGAAAAAGACCAAGAAAATCGCATCGCGGAACTGGAGCAGCGCGTGGACCGCATGAGCGGCGCGCTGGAAGAGCTCAACGGACAACTTCGCGGTCTGCACCACAATACGCGGACGGCGCTGCAGGGCCTTAACGAACAGCTCAACCAGTTGCGGCAGGATACTCGCGCCGCGCGCGCCGCGCCTGCGGTCGCTCAGCCGTCAACGGCCGGCGCATCGACGCCTCCGCCCGCATCGGCCTCCGGCGCGGCAACGACGCCGGCGAAAACCTACACGATTCGCGCGGGTGATTTGATCGCCAAAATTGCGCGCGATAACGGCACGACCGTGGACGCGATCCTCAAGGCGAATCCGGGGCTTAATCCCAACCGGATCAAAGTCGGCCAGGTTATCAACCTGCCGTGAACCGGCTCAACGCGTAGAGGCCGACATAGATTTTGGGGTCGATCAGCAACCCCTCGCTTTCGCGATCCTTCAGCCATTGCTCCGCGCGCGACAGCGGCATTGCGTGCACGCGGATATCTTCATTCTCATCGCCGCCGCCCTCCGTTTCCTTGCGCAACTGGTCGGCGATAAAAAAGGTGTAGAGATCGGCCGAGCGGCCGGGCGACATCGGACCGGCAAACCATTGGGTGATGCGCGCCGCGGCGTATCCGGTTTCTTCGAGCAATTCGCGCCGCGCGGCTTCGACGGCCTCTTCGCCTGATTGTCCCGCGTCATCGCCAACCATCCCTGCCGGCAGTTCCAATACGCGGCGGCCGAGGGGGATCCGCTCTTGCTCGACCAACAGGAGATGATCGTCGGATGTCCGTGCGATAATGACCACGATGCCTCGCACCCGTCGATGCTCGGTGAACTCCCATCCGCGCTCGGTAACCAGCCGGAGCCAATCCCCCTCGTGCAAGATTCGGCGACTGGGCGGGTCCTGCTTCATGTATCGTCCGGCGCCTCGATTTCCAGCGCGCGATCGAGCAGATCGAGCGTCATGCCGATCACGCCGCGCTTCTCCGCGACCAACTCCGCCGCGCGCCGTCCGAGAACGTGGCGGCGCTGTTCGTTCGAAAGCAAATCGTCGCACGCGCGGCGGAGGTTTTGCAGGTCCGGCACCTGCACCAGCGCATCCGCCGCCCGGAAATCGTCCATCACGCCGCGGAAATTTTCCATGTTCGGTCCGACGATGATCGGCTTGCCGTACAGCGCGGGCTCGATCGGATTCTGCCCGCCATGCTGGGTGAGGCTTTTGCCGATAAAGATCACGTCGGCGCACGCATAGAAATGCTTCAACTCGCCCGTCGTATCGAGCAGAAAGACCTGAGGGATTCCGCGCGGCGGCTCGCGATCCAACACGGAGCGGCGCGCGTAGGTTAATGCATGCTCGCGAATTTCACGGACGACCGCTTCGGCTCGCTCGACGTGCCGCGGGGCGAGAACGAGGACAAGGTTGCGGTGACGCGTCTTCAGTCCCTTGTACACGTCAAGCAGGGCGTCCTCCTCGCCGGGCCATGTCGATCCGCCCAACAGGATTCGATGCGCGGGGGTGATGCCCGCCTGCGCCAGCACGGCGCGGGCGCGCTCTTCGCCGCCCAACTCGGCTTCTGCGACGTCATACTTCGCCGACCCCATCACCGATATCCGGTGTTTCGGCGCGCCGAGCGCGGCGAGGCGCTCGCCATCGAGGCGTGTCTGCACGCAAAACAGGTCAATCAACGGCAGAAGGCGTCGGGTGAAAAATGCGAGTTTTCGGTAGCCCTTGAAGGAGTGGTCGGAAACACGCCCGTTCGCCAGCGCGACCGGAATCGCGCGCTCGTGCGCGAGGCGCACGAGATTCGGCCACAGTTCGAGTTCCACCAGGACGAGCGCGCGGGGCCGAACGGCATCGAGCGCGCGCCGCATAATCAACGGCAGGTCGAGCGGGAAATACAGCAGGACATCGTCCGGCGGCAGCGAGCGTGCCGCAAGCGCGTGCCCGGTCGACGTGGTGGTCGTCAGCACGAACGCGAGGTCGGGCCGGCGCGCGCGCCATGCCTGCATCAATTTCAAGGCGACATAGATTTCGCCCACGCTGACCGCGTGAATCCAGACCCGTCGCTTCGACTTCAGCCGGTCCAACGTGGCCGCATCGTAGCGCGCGAACCGCTGTTCGAAGTGCTTCGCATAGCCGCCGCGCCGCGCCATTCGAAACAGAAAGCGCGGGAGCATCAGCGTAAAGCCGATTGCGAACAACACATTATAGAGAATCCAAACCATCGTGCAGCCGCGAACGTCCACACTTCTGCCCGCCATGTCAATCCGCGCGTTTCAGCGCAAAGCCGCCTCGCGCAACGGCCTTAGAATGCCGCGGTCGAATAGCGCGATCGGAGCATGTTCATCATGTGGACATTGATCTCCCACTGATCCGCGACCGGCTGCCGGGTGAACGGCAAGGCCGGCAGGTAGGGCGCCGGGCCGAATTCAACCGTGATGGACATGCGCCGAAGACCCCTGGCGCGCGCGGACTCCACCACTCGATCCCAGACGCGCAGGTGCGCAGCCACAGCCGCGCCCCACTCCGGCGCGCGGGGATCGCTGACCTGCGGACCCTGCGGCCACCCCACGCGCGCATGGAGGTGATCGACATGCGGGAGCGCTGCGTCGATAAAGTCTTCCTGGTCCTCCAGCAGGGATTCAGAAACCGCACACCAGTGCGACATGTCGAGCGCGATCCGAACGGCCGGCAGGCTCCGCAACAGTTCGACGGTCCGCCAAGCGCTGTGGAAACAGCGGCCCCGGTGAGTTTCATGCACGATCGGCACGTCCGTTTCCTCCGACACCTTCGCCGCGAGTTCGAAAACGGCGCGGTTCTCCCGGAGCGTAAAGAGGTCGCGCCCCGTATGACTGTTGATCATCAGCGGGCGATGTGCGGCGGCCATTCGCAGGCGCTGCTCAAATTTTCGGAGATGCGCCGACAAGTCCCGGTCGAAGGTGTCGCAGTGTTGAGTGATAATCAGAAGATCGGACGCGCGCGCACGCGCGATGAGATCGTCCACGACGGGGTCCGCGTCAAACACGGCCAGCTCAATGCCGTCGTATCCGGCGGATGTTACCCGATCGACGAACTCGGCAGGTTCCAGCGACTCGCTCCCCCACCGCGGACAGAAGATCAGCATTTTCATGGCCGCCTCCGATTGGTTCGAGACCGGTGCATACATCGCCAGACCGCCGTCAGCCGGCGGAATGCGCCGGATAGTATATTGGCCGCAGACGCATTCCAACGGAGAATCTCCGTGCGCGCGCGAGCAGTTACATGCGGGCGCGGGGATGGGCTTTTTCGTACACGTCCTTCAGGCGTTCGATGGAGACGTGCGTATAAATTTGCGTCGTGGACAGACTCGCATGCCCCAGCAACTCCTGCACGCTGCGCAGGTCCGCCCCGGCATCCAGCAGATGCGTGGCGAAACTATGCCGCAGCGCATGAGGAGAGCGGGAGGCGTCGAGCCCGGCCGCGATCAAGTACTTCTTCATCATCCGCTCGACCGATCGCGGAGTGAGCGGCCCGCCGGATTTGTTGAGAAACAACGGCGCGCCACGGCGGCCGCGGCCCTCCGCGGCCAGATACGCCTCCCGCGCATCCAAATACGCCCGCAACGCCTTCGTCGCAGGACCGCCCAATGGGCATAGCCGCTCTTTCTTTCCCTTTCCCCGCACCCGAATGATGCCGGATAGCAAGTCCACATGATCCTCCCGAAGTCCGGTCAATTCGCTCAATCGCATGCCGGCGCTGTATAAAATCTCAAGCATCGCCGCGTCGCGCAGGCGCGCGCACCGCGCAAAGGCGTTGCCGGAGTTCGGTTCTTCCCGAAGCGGGGCCGCGAGCAGGCGCCCGACCTCTTCCACGGAAAACACCTTCGGCAATTTCCGGATTCGGCGCGGCATGACCAGCCCGGCGATCGGATTGCTTTTCGCGAGTTCCTCGCGCACGAGGAAGCGAAAGAATGAGCGAAGCGCGGACAGCTTCCGGCGCGCCGTAGCGGGCGCGCACCCCGACTTCTGGAAACCGGCCAGGAAACGGCGCGCGGCGAAGCGATCCACCTCGCCCCATTGGAACGGCGGGCGCGCTTCCGCGCCCCATTGCTGCGCGATGAACTGGCGCAGGTCCATCAGGTAATTTTCGATCGTGTGATCGGACGCGTTTTTCTCGCCCTCGAGGTATTGCACGAAGAGGGCGAGGGCCGGGTCGTTTTCCAGCGCCTGGCCGGCGTCGCTCATGCGTCGGGCGCGGAATTGGCGCGGGGCGGCAGGCCCGCGGCCTCCGCGCGGGCGTCGTAATCGGGAATCTGTTCGGCGTAGCGCCGGAGCAGCTTCTTGAGGGCCATCACCTGACGCGGAGAGAGCGTCTTCTTGCCCTCGTATTGCCGAATCAACGATTCGACGAATTCCTTGTCGTCCCACACCCGCTTGCCGCGCGTGACCGGTTCTTTCCATTTGATGACGGAGCGCGCCAGTTCCACCAGCGGACCGGCGTGTGGATCGGCAGCCGCCTGCGGGGCGAGGCCCCACTCCTCGGCCTTTTTATCGAAATCGGGGATATGCCCGGCATACTTCTGGAGCATCCGATCCAAATGATGCACCTGGCTGTCCGTCAGGCGGCGCCCCGATTCGACCTGCTCGCGAAGCGAGCCGAAGAAAACACGATCGTCGTACACGCGCTTGCGCACCTCGCGCGGCGGATCGAACGGCACATTCGCCAACGCGCGGATCTTGTCGCGCATCGATTCATCCGGCGGTTCGGCAGCGCGCGCGCGCTCGACAACCGCGGCATGAATATCGAGCGCGGCAGCGCGCGCGTCAAAGTCGGGAATCTGATCGCGATAGCGAACGGCCAGCCCGATCAAGGCTTCGAGCTGTCGCTCCGACACCGGTTTTTCGCCGGCGCTCAATTGCTCGCGCACGGACTTGACGTATTCCTCGTCGCTATACGTCCGGCGCCCGCGCTTGGTCGGCGGAGCCCACTCGCGCACCGCGCCGAGCATGTCGAGCAATCCGTTAACTTTGCTGAGGTCCGCAGGCGGGCCCTTCGCCTTTTCGACCCATTCCTGGAACGAGCCGTAAAAGGACTCCAGCATCTCCACCCACGACAATTTGCCTTCCTCGATGGAATCGAGATCTTCCTCCATCCGCGCCGTGAACTGGATGTCGAACAGCGCGGGCAAATGGTGGACCAGGAAATCGTTGACCTGAAACCCCATGTTCGTCGGCTTCAACGCCCGCTTGTCTTTCTCCACATAGTGGCGATCCACGATCGTGGAGATGGTCGACGCATACGTGCTCGGACGCCCCACTCCGTTTTCTTCCAGGGCCTTGATCAGGGATGCCTCGGTGAAGCGCGGCGGCGGTTGCGTTTCTTTTCGGTCTCCGGTCCATTCCAGTTTCTCGAGCGCCTCGCCCTCTTCGAGCGGCGGCAACTTGACCTCCGGCTCCGCCTCCTCCTCTTCCGCCTCCGCCTTCTTCCGCTCCGCCTTGCGTTCTTCTTCGATGCCGCTGACGCGCATGTAGCCGGGGAACAACACCTCGGACGACGTCGCGCGGAACAGATAGGTCGAATTCTTCCCGGGCGTCGGCGGCGCCTCGATCTCCGCGGTGCGCTGCGCAATGCGCGCCGCGGCCATCTGGCAGGCGACGAAGCGCTCCCAGATCAGCGTGTAGAGGCGCAGCTCGTCGGGCTCCAGATACGGGGAAACCTGTTCCGGCGTTTTGAACACGTCGGTTGGCCGGATGGCCTCGTGCGCCGCTTGCGCATCGGCCTTCACGCGGTAGAAGTTCGGTTGATCCGGGACATACTCCGCGCCGAATGTGCGCCCGATGTACTCGCGGACCGACTGAATCGCCACCGGCGAAAGCGCGACGGAATCGGTGCGCATATAGGTGATGAGGCCGACCGGCCCGTCGCCGAAATCCTTGCCCTCATACAATTTTTGAGCGAGCTGCATGGTCCGTTTCGGCGGATACCCCAGCCGGCTCGACGCGGCCTGTTGGAGCGTGCTGGTGATAAACGCCGGCGGGGCGCGTCGGTTGATCTCGCGGCGCACGATGGCCGACACGCGCAGCGCGCGGCCTTCCAAATCGTCGTGAATCGCCTTCGCCTGCTCGCCGGATTTGATCGAGGCCTTCTCGCCATTAATCCGCGCCAGCGTGATCGTGAACGGGTCGCGCGGATCGACCAGCTTCCGCACCTTGGCGCCGAGAATCCAATACTCCTCCGGCTTGAAGTTGAGAATCTCGCGCTCGCGCTCGCAGACCAACCGCAGCGCGACCGACTGCACGCGGCCGGCGCTCGACGCGCCGCGTATCCGACGCCAGAGCAGCGGGCTGACTTTGTATCCGACGAGCCGGTCCAAAATGCGGCGCGCCTGCTGCGAATCGACTTTCTTCTGGTCCACCTCGCGCGGTTCCGCAAAGGCTTTTCGAATCGCCGGCGCGGTGATTTCGTTGTACGTCACGCGGACGAACGGGACCGGACGCTTTCGATCCTCGAGCGCCTCCTTGAGGTGCCATGCGATCGCCTCGCCTTCCCGATCCGGGTCGGGCGCGAGGTAGATTTTCTCGGCATCGCGGGAGAGCGCCTTGAGCTCTTTCAGCACCTTCTCGCGCGTCTTGATGTTGACATATTTCGGCTTAAAGCGTTTCTCGATGTCCACGCCGAGTTCTTTCTCAGGCAAATCGCGGACGTGCCCCATCGAGGCCTTCACCACGAAGTCCTTCCCGAGGATTTTGTTAATGGTCTTCGCCTTCGCAGGCGACTCGACGATCACGAGATTTTTCATAAGCCGCACACTTGGAAACCCCAATCCACCCGCAAAGTCAATCCCGGTCTTTTCACGCCGCGTCGCGCGCGGGATGAATTCGATGCCGATTCCGATCCCGATTTCGATTCCGATCCCGATCCCGATCCCGATTTCGATTCCGACTGTGATCGAGGAGATTCATCATCCGCCCGGCAACAGATCTTCGCGGAGTTCGACGACGCGGCCGGGGAGCATGCGGATCACGCGCTTCATTTCCAAGCCCAAGAGCAGGGAACTCAACTGCGCGCTGTTCAAACCGGCATTGCGCGCGAGGGAATCGACGTCCAATGCGCCCTTCCACAGCGCTTTCACCACCGCCTGTTCGTCCGTCGCGAGCGGAACATCGGGTCGACGCGGCATCGTCTCTGCGACGCGCTGCTTCGCTTCCGGGATCAACAACTCGAACTCCTGTAGGATATCGTCAATATCCTCGCACAGGCGCGCGCCCTCCTTGATGAGCTTGTGGCATCCGCGCGCGCCGGGCATATCCGCACGGCCGGGCACGGCGAACACGCTGCGCCCCTGCTCCAACGCGCCGGTCGCAGTGATGACGGCGCCGCTCTTGATCCCGGCCTCCACGACCACAATCCCAAGGCTCAATCCGCTCACCACGCGATTTCGGTAGGGAAACGTGGTGCGGTCCGGTTCGCGCCCCATCGTGTACTCGCTGATGACGGCGCCCTGATCTGCGATCGCAGCGGCGAGTTCGGCGTTTTCTTCCGGATAGAGGCGGTCGATCGCGCTGCCGAGCACGGCGATCGTGCGCCCGCCGCCCTTCAGCGCCGCCTTGTGCGCGGCGGTGTCGATCCCGCGCGCGAGGCCGCTGATCACGGTGAACCCGGTCCGCGCGAGCTGATGCGAAATCCGGTCGGCCATGCTCATGCCGTAATGCGACGCGTGGCGCGTGCCGACCACGGCGATGGCCTGCGCGTCGCGGGGCTCCAGCGCGCCCCGCACATACAGCACCAGCGGCGGATCATAAATTTCCTTCAATCGCGCCGGATACTCGGGATCCTCGCGGGTGACCAACCGCGCGCCGGCCCGGCGCGCGCGGCTCTCCTCGGCAACGGGATCCACCTCGCCGCGCTGACGCAGGATGCCGCGCGCGACTTCGGCCCCGATCCCCTCGGCGCGGCGCAGATCGGTCTCCGACGCGTCCCATACGGCCTCGGGCGAGCCGAGCGCGGCGATCAGGTTCCGCACGCGCACGGGACCGAGTGAATCGATCATGTTTAATGCGATATAGGCCTCACGCCGCGTCATGCGTCGACACCTCCGGCGGTGCGCGCGCGTCGCGGAGCACGGCGGAATAATTCCAGCTGCTCGTCGCGCAGCAGATCGTAATTCTTCAGAATGCGCAGGATTTGAAGCAAATCCGATTTTTCGTAGTTCTTGTTGATCTCCACCGTGCGGATCAATTCGCGCAGCATCGTGGGGAACAAGAGGACGCCGTCCACCCCCTTCTCCGCAAGAAGATCCAGCGCCTTGCGGCGCAGGGCCGCGCCCGCGGGCAGCTCCGACAGGCACAGGATGCGCGTCAGCGGGCCCTCGCCCAATGCCGCCCGCGCCCGCCGCTGCGCGGGCTCCTGCGCAAAGCGAACCAGCTCCGGTGAGACCTTCAACGTCGACGGACTGACGCGATCCGTATGCCAGCCTTTCACGCAAACCACCGCCCGCTGCACCCCGCGCAACTCCGCGCCGGTTAACAGGCGCGCGCCGGCCGGCAATTCGATCATCGCGTCCGGAGCAGGATTGAGGACAAAAAAGTCGATTTCTTCCTCCGGTCGCTTCGCGCGCGCAGTCACAAGGTATTTGTGCGGCTGATGCACCAGGAAGCCCAGCGACTCGAGGTACTCTCGCGCGATCGCTTCATTAACACCCGCCATGCCAGACCTCCTCCAGCACCGCCTCGGGCACAGCGACTCCGTATTCGACTTCGCCAATCCGCCGCGCGAGCACAAATTTTGGCGTGCCCGCCGCGCCTTTTTTGTCCACCGCCATGGCGCGCCGCACCTCCGCCCAGGCAAGGTCCGGCGCGCTCACCGGCAGTCCGGCGCGCGCGACGACGGCGCGGATGCGCCCCGCATCAGCAGGGGGAAGCCCGAACACGCGCGCCGACAAGCGCGCGGCAAAGACCAGACCGATGCCGACCGCCTCACCATGGAGATAGGCGCCATAGCCGGTCGCCTGCTCAATCGCATGCCCCAAGGTATGGCCGAAGTTCAGAATCGCGCGCTCGCCCGATTCGCGCTCGTCCGCGCCGACCACTGCAGCTTTTATTTCGCAGCTTCGCGCGATCACATGCGTGAGCGCAGCCGAGTCACCGGACAATAATGCGTCCATTGATCGCTCGCAAAACGCAAACAACCCGGCGTCGCGGATGATGCCGTGCTTGATGACTTCCGCCATGCCGGCGGCGAGCTCTCGCTTCGGCAACGTCTGAAGCACATCGGTGTCGGCCGCGACCAGCGCCGGTTGGTGAAAGGCTCCGACGAGATTTTTGCCTTGTGGCAGATTGACGCCTGTTTTGCCGCCGACCGCGCTGTCCACCATCGCCAGCAGGGTTGTGGGCGCCTGCACCAGTTGCACGCCGCGCAGGTACGCCGCCGCGACAAAGCCGGCGAGGTCGCCGACCACGCCTCCGCCGAGGGCGACGATCGCAGACGTGCGGTCGAGGCGGGCATCCGCGGCGCATTCGCACAAACGCCCAAACCACTCGATGGATTTCGTGGCCTCGCCCGGCGGCACCGTCGCCCGCGCAACGGCAAACCCCGCGCCGGCCAAGCCCTGCGCCACGCGATCGCCGTAGAGCGCGTCCACCGTGCTGTCCGCCACGAGCAGGACGTGCGATCCTGCGAGACGTTCCCGGCAAAGGCCGGGCAATTCAGCCAACGCGCCGGCGCCGATGCGGATCGGGTAGCTGCGTTCGCCCAACTGTACGTTCACGTTCATATTCGATTAGCGTCGCGCCCAGCGCGCCGGCCTGTCAACGCCGTACTTATCCCGAGTCCCAACGCAGCAATCCGGCAGATCACGCGAACCGCGCGCCCACACCCAGCCGCGCCCCGCGCGCGTAATCCGCGCCGCTCATGGATCGCTTTCCCTCGGGCTGCACGACCAGCAATCGAAGCGCATCCGAACCGCACGCGATCAGCGGACCGTCGCCGCCGAGGTCAAGTATCGCACCCGGCTCGCCGCTTGCGCGCTCGGCGCGGGTCGCGGAGACGCCGAGCCGCTTGCCGGAAACCGTGCAGTACGTTCCGGGCCAGGGTTGAAAGCCCCGCACGCGGTTATGGAGCGAACGCGCGGGCTGTAACCAATCGAGCAGGCCGTCCGCCTTTTCGAGTTTCCGCGCCCACGTGACCGCCGATTCGTCCTGCGGCAGGCGGACCGCCGCGCCGGACGCCAGACGTCGAATCGCCTCCAGCAAGAGCGCCGCGCCGGCCTTCGCGAGACGCGGCTCCAGTGTCGGCGTGGTGTCTTCCGGAAAAATCGGGTGGCGCTCCTGCAACAAGATCGGCCCCGCATCCATGCGCGCGGTGACATCGATAATACTGACGCCCGTCTCCGTGTCGCCATTGGCTACCGCCCACTGAATGGGCGCCGCGCCGCGGTACCGCGGCAACAGTGAGGGGTGGATGTTGATGCAGCCGAGCGGCGGCAATTCGATGATCCGGCGCGGAATGTACTGGCCATAAGCGGCCACTGCGATCAGATCCGGCGCGAGCGCCGCGAGTTCGCCGTATGCGTCGCCGATTTTTTCAGGCGCGAGGACGGGAATTCCCGCCGAAACAGCGCACGCTTTGACCGGGCACGGCGTCAGATGGCGCCCCCGTCCGCTTGGCCGGTCCGGTTGCGCCACGCACGCCGCGAGCTGGTGCTCGGAGGCGAGCAGCGCTTCCACGGCGGGCACCGCGAAGGCATCCGATCCCATGAAAACGATCCGCGCCCTGTTCATGTCGTCGGCTTCCCCAGCGCGTCGCTCAAATCCTTGTCCGGCCGGAAGACCTCGACCCAGATGCCCACCCCGTACGCCAGGTGCATGAACGGCTGGATCGGAATCAATAATAGATCGGACGCGCGCTTCGTCTGCGCGAACACTTCAAGGGCAATCCAGAGCGCTACAGCCGCGTAGGCGATCAAATTGGCGGCCAGTAGCGCGACGCCCCACGCGTGAACCAGCGCAGCCGCTCCGCAAAACAGCAGCGAGGCGACCCACACCGCGGGCACCAGCGGTGTCCACTCCACATCAAGGCCGGCGCGCATTAACCGAATGCGCGTCGCGCCATATCGAAATATCTGCCGCCAGAAACCCCGAAACGTCGTCTTCGGATAGTGGTACACATACGCCTCTGAATCGAAGACCAGCGCCAGGCCCTGTTTGGCCGTCCCGTTTGCGGCGATCATTTCTTCGCCGGGATAGAAATCGGGATCGAATCCGTTGAGTTTTTCGATCGCCTCCCGGCGGAAGATCATGTTGCAGCCGATCGTGCGGGACCACTTGACGCGCTTCACTGCATCCGCGCCTTTGATATACCGGTGCGCGACATAGCCGGCGGCGCGGGAAGAAAGCGCGAGCCCGGCGAGCCGCGCCAGCAGCGAAATATCCGTCGGCACCAGCGAGGGCCCGCTGACCATCCCCACGTCCGAAGGCTCGAATGCGGCCAACACGCGCCGAATCCAATGCGGCGGCACGTACACATCGTCGTCGATAAATGCGACGATTGGCGCGCGGCTCGCCCGCAACCCCGCGTTTCGCTTTTCACTCGCGTCGCCCTTTTCGTATCGCACCGGGAGATGCCGCACGCGCGGATCCGTCGCCGCGAGTTCCCGCACGCGATCGAGTACGGGGCCTTCCGGTATCAACCCCGCAATGATGATCTCAATTCGATCCGCGCCCTCGGCCGCGCGGAGGGAGTCGAGCGTCTTGAATAGAATCGCCCGCCCCATCGTGGGAATGACCACGGCCAGGAGCGGGCGCGGGTCTGCTGCTGCGTCGGATGCGCTCACGCGCGTATAAGAACGGCGCGCCGGGTCTTCTCACAAGACTTTTCCTCTTGTCTCGCCCGAGCGGGCCGCCGCATACTTTCAGCTCGAAAGGATTTCCCATGCCGAAAAAAACAACCCCCAAATCCGCCCTGCCCTCGTCGACCCGCGTCCGCTTGCCCAAGGTGTTCCGCGACGCGCGCGGCGATATCATCCCGCTGGTGGACGATACCGTGATGCGCAGCGCGCTGCTGATCACATCAAAAAAAGGCGCAGTGCGGGCTAACCACTATCACAAAACCGACTGGCATTTCTGCTATGTCCTGTCGGGTGAAATCGAATACTTCGAGCGTCCGGTCGGTTCAAAACGGAAGCCCAAACGCATGACGTTCAAGCAAGGCGACATGTTTTTCACGCCGCCGATGGTCGAGCACACGATGCTGTTCCCGAAAGACACCGCGTTCCTGACGCTGTCGCGCAATCCGCGCAATCCGGCGGCGTACGAAAAGGACCTCGTCCGCGTGGAGCTCGTCAAACCGTGACGGCGCGCTGCCGACGGCGCAACACGTGCCGCTTGTGCGGCAGCACACGCTTGGAACTGGCCCTCCAGCTCGCGCCCACGCCGCCGGCCAATGCGTTTGTGCCGGCCGATGCGCTTGAGATCGAGCAGGAGCGGTTCCCGCTCGATGTCTTCTTTTGCGAAGAATGCTTTCACCTCCAATTGCTCGACGTAGTCGATCCCGCCCTGCTCTTCGAAAACTACGTGTACGTCTCCGGCACCTCGCCGGTCTTCGTCCGCCATTTCGAGTCCTATGCGCAGGATGTGATGTCCCGTTTTGGCGTCAAAACCTCCGCGCTGGTGGTGGATATCGGATCGAACGACGGCACGCTCCTCCGCTTCTTCCAACAAGCGGGGTGCCGCGTGCAGGGCATCGACCCCGCGCGCCGCATCGCGGAGGATGCGACGGCCGCGGGCATCCCCACCAAAGCCGCGTTCTTCACGCCGGCGCTTGCCGATGAACTCAAACACGACCTCGGCTCCGCGGCCGTCATCACGGCAAACAACGTGTTTGCCCATATCGACGACC
Source organism: uncultured bacterium (assembly GCA_937958885.1). Taxonomy (GTDB): domain Bacteria; phylum Verrucomicrobiota; class Kiritimatiellia; order CAIVKH01; family CAIVKH01; genus JAMLJG01. The sequence continues at coordinate 85,936 of CALGMT010000047.1, forward strand.
TCGACGGCGTGGTCGAGGGCGTCAAACGACTGCTCGCGCCGGACGGCGTCTATGTCTTTGAAGTGTCATATCTCGTGGATGTGTTCCAGAAGACGCTGTTCGACACGATCTATCACGAGCACCTGGCCTATCACTCCGTAAAACCGCTGGTGCGGTTTTTCGAGAAACACGGCATGCAGCTCATCGAAGCGCTGCGCGTGTCAAGTCACGGCGGCTCTCTGCGCGGCATAGCCCAGCGCAAAGGGGGCCCGCATCCAGTCGGCGCATCTGTCGCCGCAGCGATTGCGGAAGAGGAAGCCCTCGGTCTCGACCGGCTCGACACTTTCCGCGCATTTGCTCGGAACATCGACGCGCTCAAAGAGCAGCTCGGTCGGCTCCTGCGCGAGCTGAAGGCGCAGGGCAAGCGCATCGCAGCCTTCGGCGCGCCCGCAAAGGCGACCACGCTGATGTTCCACTTCGGCATCGGACCGGATCTGATCGACTTCATCGTCGACGACAGCCCGCTGAAGCAGGGCTTGTATTCGCCCGGCTATCACATCCCGGTCGTGCCCGCCTCCGCGCTGTACGAAAAACGACCCGACTACACGGTCGTGCTCGCGTGGAACTTCGCGGAGCCGATCCTGCGCGCGCACAAACGCTACACCGACGAGGGCGGCCACTTCATCGTGCCGCTCCCCGCGCTCACCGTACACTGAGGGCCCCATGCTCGACACGGACCTGAACGAAATCGCCGACGGCATTCGCGACCTCGCGCCTGAGCTCGAGGGACGACACCTGCTGCTCACCGGCGGACGCGGCTTTCTCGGCCGCTATTTTACCGCCGCCCTTGCGCGTCTGAACGCGGACGTGTTCGCCAAGCCGATGACGATCGACGTGGTGGACAACCTCATCACCGCGGGCGCGGAAGGCAGCCGCGATGAGAACCCGCCTCATACGTCGTTCATCCGGCACGACATCACGCAGCCGCTCGAACTGCGGCGAACGCCGGACTTCATCCTCCATGCCGCCGGCATCGCGAGCCCCTTCTATTATCGCGCCTATCCGCTCGAAACACTGGAAGTCGCGGTGACCGGCACGCGGCGCATGCTCGAACTCGCCCGCGAGGCGCGCGCGCGCATCCTATTTTTCAGCTCCAGCGAAATTTACGGCGATCCCGATCCGCGCGCGGTCCCGATCCTTGAAAGCTATCGGGGCAACGTTTCGTGCCAGGGCCCGCGCGCATGCTACGACGAAAGCAAGCGGCTCGGCGAAACATTGTGCTACATCTTCCACGATCGATTCGGCGTCTCCGTGAGCACCGTCCGCCCGTTCAATGTGTATGGACCGGGCATGCAGGAGAGCGACTATCGCGTCCTCCCCAATTTCGCGAGCCGCCTGAAGGCGCGGCAGCCGCTGCATGTGTACGGGCGCGGGAATCAGACCCGGACCTTCTGCTATGTCACCGACGCAATTATCGGCTTCATTCGCGCATTGGTGAAAGGCGTCCCCGGCGAGGCGTACAACATCGGCAACCCGGAACCCGAGGTTTCCATGCTGGACCTCGTGAAGGAAATCGAGGCAGTGCTTGGTCGGCCTGTCGATTACACGCTCGCGACCTATCCCGACAGCTACCCCGCCGACGAGCCGCAGCGGCGCTGTCCCGACATTCGCAAGGCGCGGCTCCAACTCGGATACCATCCGCGTATTCCGCTTCGCGAAGGACTGCGCCGCTTCCTTGGATGGGCGGATGGAATCTACACGGGCAAACTGTGAGCGCCGGCCCGCTGCGCGTCGGGCTCATCGGCGCCGGGCGCTGGGCGCCCGCGTTCATCCGCACGCTGCATAACCTGCCCGAATGGCAGCTCATCCGCATCGCCCGCGCGCGGGCGCGCCCGGTCCCGGAGGTTTCGGATTCCGTGGAAATTGCGACCGACTGGCGGCGCGTGGCGGAAGCCGATGATCTCGACGCCGCAATCATTTCAACGCCGCCGCATCTGCACGCCGAAATGACCGCCGCCTGCATCCGATCCGGCCTCCCTGTGCTGGTCGAAAAACCGTTGACCCTTTCCTCCGACGAGGCCCGCGAGCTGGTCGCGCTGGCGGAGGCGCGCCAGGCGGTCGTCTTCGTCGATCACATCAACCTGTTCAATCCGGCCTTTCGCGCCGTGCGCGATGCCGTGCGCGGGCGCGCGCCGCTGCACATCGAATCGGAGGCTGGCGCTACGCCGGACCTGCCAATCCACGACTACAGCGTTTTGTGGGACTGGGGCTCGCACGACGTCGCCATGGCGCTCACACTGACGGACGGCCGAATGCCATCCGCAGTCGCCGCGCAACGCGTCGCCACCGGACCTGAAGGGCGTGAATTGATCGAATTCACGCTGACCTTCGATAACGGCACCCACAGCCGGCACGTGGTCGGCAATCTCTGGCCCGAGCGCCGGCGCGCGCTCACGGTCCGGCACGAGGACGAAGCGTGGCGCTTCGACGATCTGGCGGACCGGAAATTCGCCCACACGCGGGGCAAACGAATTGAGTTCCCCCCCGTATCCGGCGACGCGCCGCTTTCGGTAGCGCTCGCGGAATTCGCGCGCGCGGTCCGGGCAGGGGGTCCTCATATCGACCAACTGCGCCTCGGCGCCCATGTGGTGGACGTGCTCGCCCGCTGCGAAGCGGCGCTGGGCAATAGCCCCTAAGTAAGGGCCGCTGACCCGGCGGTGCGACGGGTAATTGGGATGCAGACCAGCGCAAGCAAGAGGCCTGCAAACTGAACGACGAGCAACCCGGACGGCGGACGATGCTCCAATTCGACGGTATGAATGCCCGGCGGCACCAAAACGCCAATAAAAATATGGTCGCATCGAATGACCGCAGCGGGCTTCCCATTGATCCTCGCGCGCCAGTAAGGGGTGTACTTGTCGCTGGCCCGCAGCACCGCCGTCTGCTCCGCAGCCACGCGCAGGCGGGCCTTCCCGCTCTCTATCTGCAGTATTTCAACAGCTCCAAACAGACCCAAGTCCGGCGACGGCGGGAGTGGAACATCGATCGGCACCAGCACGCGCTCCAGCGGCACATAGTCCGGCGCCTTCAGACGGGCCAGCATTGCCGCCGTGTCGAGCGGTTCCCATCCGCCGATGAGCGCAAACCGGGGCGCGGGCGCAACGTGTCGCGCGACAATATGCTGGCCGCGCTGCTGCTCCGTGCCCGGCACCACCGCCATGCCCGAGCCTTGTGGAAATACATTGAACGCATACTCGAGGGCGAACCGGTCCTTGAACATCGGGTTGTTCTGCAGCTCAGGCCAGATAGCGCCGCGACCCAGCACATACCCCACTGCAAAATGCTGCCAGAGGCGGTCGGTCCGATTGCCCATCGCCGATAAAAACTGGCGGTAATCCTCCGGCATGCGCATTTGCGCCACGTTGTATGTGGCGATGCCGTGATACGGGAACAGGATGTTGAGCCAGTGACCATAGAACGAATCCTGGCCGGCCAAAAACACGCGCTGCGCGCCGAGTCGCTGATGAAGCAAATCGACGACCACATTTTTATCGACGTAGCCGTTCGCAGAAACGGTCTTAACGTAGTGGCGGCTCACCACGAGTTGATCGGCAGCGACCAGCGCCACCGCCGCCCAGGCCCACTTCATGTCCGGTTTGCGGCGCAGCGCCCACCAGATTCCCGCCGCGGCGGCCATCAGCGCAGCGCCGTGCGCCATCGCCCACGTGCGATTCTCCACGATGGTCGCGGCGACGTTCCCCCACCCTGCTTGAGCGAATCGATGCGTCGCGGAAGAGCTCGACGCCGCCATTGCCAGTGCGGCGATTCCCATCAGGATCGCGACCGCGCCTGCAGCGGAAATACTGCGGCCGAGCCGGCGTTGCAGCGCGCCGGTGTTCGCCTGAAGCGCGGCGTGCAACCCGTATGCGGCGAGCACGCCCAGCGCGAACTGGGTCACTTGCATAAACTTCACCGGCGCGCGAATCGAGGACATGCCCGGCAGTTCGAAGAACAGCCGATAAATCGGCGTGAATTTACCGCACCCGAGGATGAACGTGACCAGCGCCGCGGCGCTCCAGAACAGCACATCCGCACGAGCCCGACCGCGCTGCGCCAAGCCGAGTGCGACCCCGAGCAATGCGAACGCCATTGGGATTGAACCGATATACAACGTCTCAAGCTTGAAATTCATGAAACCTTGTCCGGCGGACGCCCATTCACGCGAACGTCCGAGCCGCCCCCAGTACGGACCGCTTGGTTCGCCGGAGCGCCATCCGAAGTAGCCGGGCGCGATCCACTCGAGGGTCTCTTCCGGCGGCCAGCTCCATTGCGTGCAGTAGTCCCATATGTGTTCTCTCGATTCCGGGACCTGATCCGCGCCCTCGATCGCGAAGAATGTCGTCGCCAGCCACAGCGCGCGCCCCGCGACCATCAGCGCGACCGCGCCCATCGGCACAAGGGGTCGGATCCAATCGACGGGGCGCCGAGCGCCCTCGCGCGCCAGCGCGAACAGCGCATACGGACCTAGCGCGATTGAGAAAAAGAACGCCAAATCCGCCTGTTCGGCGAACATCGCGCCGCACGCCGCGCCCGCGAGCGCGCCCCACGCCGGCGAGCGCGATTGCGCCGTGCGTTCAATCAGCCAGACGGCGAGTCCGGCAAACATCACGACGCCGAACTTCCCGATATGCCCCGCATACGTGAGGAAAAACGTGCTCCCGAGCCAGAACGCCGTCAGCGCGCCCAGCAGCGCCGGAGCAAGCCGCAGGCCGCGCGCCCGGAGGAACAACCCGAATCCGATGGAAGCGACTGCGAGATCGAACGCATGGATGATCGCGTGGAACAAGCGGATGGGCAGCAGCCACAGCAACAGGTTCGTCGCGTTAAGGTTCAGCATGCCCGGTTGACCGGCGAGCAATGAATTATCCCAGAGTCTCCAGAATCCCGCCGGCAGCCACCGTTGGCGCAAAGCGACTGCGCCGATATTATCGTCGCTCGTGAATAGAACCTGGCCTGGCAGAAACGCATCGCGATAGACAAGCAAACCCATCCCGATCGCGGCGGCGATCAACCGCCACGTATCGCGACGGAGCCAGACTGACGGAGGCGCAACAGAATCGGACATAGCGTTCGATCTCCGGAAAGAGCCAAGCATTGGCGAATCGGTTCATCGCGACAACAACGAAATCCTATCGCTTACGCGAGCCGAGCAAGGAAAATTGCAGGGTGCATCGATTTCGCTTGAGGTAGATATGGCCATGTGCCCGGTTACGACACGTGCGGCGTCGCCAGACAATTCGTTTGCGGGGTGGCGCAGCCGGGTAACTCGTCAGGCTCATAACCTGAAGGTCTTGGGTTCAAATCCCACCCCCGCTACCAACTTGAGAGCCGGAACACGCGTTCCGGTCCTTTTGTTTTCACGGTCGCCGGGGTTACAGCCCCAGCGTTCGAGTCCAGTCCGTTGAGGCCGCGATCGCCTGCGCGCCGGCTTCGATCAGCGCGGCGTTGGCGGGATGGTCGAAGGTGTAAAGCGGTTTGCCGGCGGCCAGGATTTCCCGGCAGAGGGCCGCCATCTTGCTGCCGGGAGCGGCATGGGCGACGACAACAGCGCCGGCCATTTCGACGACCAGTCGATTCCGCGCGGTGGCCGTCTTGGCCGTGATATGCCGCACGTTGTCCGCGAAGGGCGTCACGATGACCAGCCGGCCATTTGCGACAGCGGATCGGCAATCCACCGGTGTCGAGGGAATGCGCTTGAAGAGGCCGCGCGCCAGACACCAGACCGCCGGCTGCGGCGAGCGCAGTAGGATGCGCAGGCATTCCTGCTCCATCGGCGAATGGAATCCGCTGATGACCGTCACGCCCTCGCTCCGGAACCGCTGCGCGAGATCGTACGTGTCGAGGATGAGTTTGCCGGGGCACTTGACGGAACAGAACAGCGCCACCTTCGGGCGATCCAGGACGGTCGCGTCGCCAACAACGAAGACGAGGCGTCCCGCATCGCCCGAACGCGCCGGGACGGCGCGTCTAATGTCGCCGGAATAGGCGCCGGGCGGCTCCCGGATGACCGTCGGCAGCAAACCCTGCTGGCGTGCAAACTTCATAAACCAGCGCTGCATCTCGACCAGCCCGTTTGGTTCATCTTCCCCGCGCGGCGACTGGGCGCCGATCTCCAGCAGGGCGTCGACCGTCTTTGAATCATACTGCCACTGCCGCAACTCATCATCACGGGCCTTTGCCAATGCGGGAGCGGAGCGCTTCCATTGCTCGACGACGGCTTTCTGCTGCTCTCGAGTCAACCGCTTCATCGTTGGCCTTCCAGAATGCGCCGGGCTT